>CAMDJM010000016.1 GCA_945900785.1 Akkermansia muciniphila | reverse complement strand
AGCCCAGTCAGCCCAGTCAGCCCAGTCAGCCCAGTCAGCCCAGTCAGCCCAGTCAGCCCAGTCAGCCCAGTCAGCCCAGTCAGCCCAGTCAGCCCAGTCAGCCCAGTCAGCCCAGTCAGCCCAGTCAGCCCGGTCAGCCCGGTCAGCCCGGTCAGCCCGGTCAGCCCGGTCAACCCAGTCAACCCAGCAGGGCCGAAGGGGCCACCACAGCAGCAGGACACCGCAGGACAACCTGTCCCAGCTGATCCTACATGACCATGCCTCCATCCACCACCAGCACTTGGCCGGTGATGTAGCGGGCTTCCGGGCTGGCGAGGAAGCGGGCGGCGGCAGCGATGTCTTCCACGGTGCCCATGCTGCCGAGGGGGATTTTGGAAAGGATGCCGGTCTTGATGTCATCGCTGAGAACATCGGTCATATCAGTGGCGATGAAGCCGGGGGCGATCGCATTGACGGTGACGCCCCGGCCGGCGAATTCACGGGCGAGGCTCTTGGTCAGGCCGATCAGACCGGCCTTGCTGGCGGCGTAGTTGGCCTGGCCGGCATTGCCCATGAGACCGATGATGCTGGCGACGTTAATAATTCGGGCGTCCTTTTGCTTGAGAATGGAGCGCTGGAAGGCTTTCAGCATATGAAAGGCCCCCTTCAGATTGGTGTCGATGACGGCGTCCCAATCTTCCTCACTCATGCGCAGGATGAGCCCATCGCGGGTCAGGCCGGCATTGTTCACGAGGATGTCGACCTTGCCAAAATCGGCGAGGACCTGCTTGCCCATTTCCGCGACGGCGGCTCCGTCGGCGACATCGACCGCGTAGGGTTTTGCCGCATCGGGGAAGCGTTCATTGATTTCTGCGGCGGCTTTGGCGGCGTTGGTTTCGGTGCGGCTGACGACGGCGACCCGGGCCCCGGCAGCGGCGAAGCTGAGCGCGATGGCCTGGCCAATGCCACGTCCGGCTCCGGAAATAACGGCGGTTTTGTCGGTAAGATCAAACATGGGCCGTTTTCCCACAGCGCCCGCCGCGGCGCAATCGCCAATTCCCCGCCTGGAATTCCGCCCGCGCCGCGTATTAAAGGAAATGCGCTTCCTGATTTCCCTGTTTTTCCTCACTGCTGTGCTCCACGCGGCGGATCCCGTGCCCCCTGCCCTGACGGAATATCAGGGCCGGAAGATCGCCCAGACCATGCATTGGACCGGAGCGGAATGGCTGATGCGCCAGGACCGCGAGCAGGAGGAAAACGCCGCCCTGATGCTGAAGGAACTCAATATCCAGAAAGGATGGACGATCTGCGATCTGGGTTGTGGCAATGGCTATCACGCCCTGACCATGGCCGCTTCCACCGGGGAAACAGGCAGCATCCTGGCCGTGGATATTCAACAGCAGATGCTGGATATGCTAAAAGCCCGCGCGGATGGCCGGGGCCTGAAAAACATCAAAACCATCCTGGGGGAATATCACGACCCCAAGCTCCCGCCGGCGTCCTGCGACCTGATTCTGCTGGTGGATGTCTACCATGAATTCAGCCATCCCGAGCAACAGATGAAAGCGATGCGGGCGGCGCTGAAGCCGGGTGGGCTGGTCGCGCTGGTGGAATTCCGCGCCGAGGATGAAAAAGTGCCCATCAAGCCCGAACACAAAATGTCCAAGGAACAAATCCGCAAGGAATGGCTGCCGATGGGCTTTGAAATCGCCCGGGAGTTTGATGGGCTGCCATGGCAGCATTTGATCTTTTTTAAAATCAAACCCTGACTGCAGCATAGCCTGGCTTGATCTTGCCGTAGATCAGGCTGAGGCGTTCATCGAAGTGGGCAAAGGCGCTCTTCATGGCATTGACCGTGATTTTTTCCAGGTCATTCACGCCTAGACCGAACTCCTCGACCGCGACGCCGAACTCCTTGGTCATGGAGGTATCACTCATCAGGCGGTCATCCGTATTGATGGTGACGCGGAAGCCGCGCTCAAAATAGAGGCGGAAGGGATGCTCGGACATGCTGCGCACCGCTCCGGTGTGCACGTTGGAGGAAAGGCACATCTCCAGCGGAATGCGGCGGTCGAGAATGTATTGGGCGAGGGTGCCCAGCTTGACAATTTTCCCATCAATGATGGTCATGTCATCGGTAAGGCGGGTGGCATGGCCGAGGCGGTGGGCCCCGCAGAGTTGCAGGGCCTGCCAAATGCTGGCCACCCCAAAGGCTTCCCCGGCGTGCAGAGTGGAGTAGAAGTTAGCCCGCTGGATGGCTTCGAAGGCGGCGACGTGTTTTTTGGGCGGATAGCCAGCCTCTTCCCCAGCCAGGTCGAAGCCCACCACGCCACGGTGGCGGAAGGAAATCGCCAGTTCCGCCCAGTCGAGGGAATCCGTCAGGTGACGCATGCCACACAGGATGAGCCCCCAGGCGACGCCGTATTTTTCCTGCCCGCGGTTGAAGCCATCAATCGCCGCCTGGACCACGGCTTCCGGGGTCAGACCGCGCTCCAGATGGAAGCAGGGGGCAAAGCGGCACTCGGCGTAGACCACTCCATCGTGGAACATGTCTTCGATGAATTCGAAGGCCACGCGCTCAATGGCCGAGCGGGTCTGCATCACTCCGCAGGTATGGGCAAAGCCTTCCAAATACTCCGGCAGGGAGCCGCGCTGGGCCCCGCGGTGGAACCAGCCCGCCAATTCAGCCGGATGGGAAAACGGCAATCCGGTATAGCCATTTTCCACCGCAAGATCAATCACCGTCTGGGGCCGGAGCCCGCCGTCGAGGTGTTCGTGGAGCAGGACCTTGGGCAGGGAGCGGAGGAAGTCTTCAGATAGCATCTGGATCTTTAAGCGGGAATCGGGCCAGCCGCAAGTTCATCAGCAAAGCCGCCGGAATTGGCGGAATGGGCGGCAGCCGTGAAATCAATCCGGAAAGGTGGTTACAATTCCTGACGGATCGCCTGCATCAGATCCTCGTATTCATCGAAAGCCGGGAATTGGGGGAACTGCGCACGGATGCTTTCCGGGGCGTGAAAGAGGAATCCGGCATCCGCCTGGCCCAGCATGGTAGTGTCGTTGAACGAGTCCCCGGCGGCGATGACTTTGTAATTCAAGGACTGGAAGGCCTCGACCGAGCGCTGCTTCTGGTTGGGCTGGCGCAGTTGGTAGCCCGTGACTTTGCCTGCCTTCACAATCAGGTGATGGCAAAGGATCGTGGGCCAGCCCAGTTGGCGCATCAGGGGCTGGGCGAATTCCCCAAAAGTATCCGACAGGATCACGACCTGAGTCAGGGTGCGGAGTTCATCCAGAAAGGCTAGCGCCCCCGGCAGCGGCGTGAGCGTGCCGATGACTTCCTGGATCAGCGCGAGGGTGAGACCATGCTGGGCCAGCAGATCAAGGCGGTAACGCATCAGCACATCGTAATCCGGTTCATCCCGGGTGGTGCGGCGCAGGGCCTCAATCCCGGTGCGCTCCGCCACGGCGATCCAGATTTCCGGGACGAGGACGCCTTCGAGGTCGAGGGTAACGATGGTCTGCTGCATGGGTCCTTCCTGACACGGCCCCGGGGAATTGTCCAGCGGGCCGGAAGGCGAATCCTGCCGCCCCGGCTCTCATGGCGGGGGGACCTGAAAGGAGGACAAGATTGGAATGGCCAAATCCCTGAAATAGGCCATGCTGGCGCAAGGCCTGCTGTCCCACCTGCCTGGAATGACGCCCGAAAATGACTCCCCACGATTTCTCACCACCCGATGGACGATGGTGCTGCCAGGGCATGGCGAGGACTCCCGGGCGAAGGCCTGGGATCATGTCTGCCGGACGTATTGGTATCCCGTCTACGCCTTCATCCGCCGGCGCGGCACCCTGCCGGAAGACGCCAGCGATCTGACCCAAGGGTTTTTCGCGAAGCTGATCGGTCAGGATTGGCTGTCCCAGGTGGAGCGGCGGGAGACGCGCTTCAGCACGCTGCTGATCACCATTTTAAAAAACTATCTGATCAAACAGCACCGCCGGGAAGCCGCGCAAAAGCGCGGCGGAGGCCAGTTGCCGGTGCCTTTGGACTTCGCCGAAGGCGAGCGGTGGTTCGGTCAGGAACCCGCCTCCAACGACACCCCGGAGGTGCACTTTGAAAAACGCTGGGCCCTCGCCGTGATGGATGCCGCCCTGCTGCGGCTGGATGAGGAATCTGCCGCCACGGGCAAGTCCCGCCTCTTTGCCGCGCTGAGCCCGTTTCTCTCCCGCGAACCCGAACCCGGGGAATATGAAGCAGCCTCCCGCACCCTCGGCATCCTCCCCCGCAGCGTCGCGGTGGCCGTCCACCGGATGCGTCAGGATTTCCGGGCCATGGTCAAGGAGGAAGTGGCCGCCGGATTGAAGGATCCCACCATGGTCCAGGAGGAAATGAGGGCGCTGGCAGCAGCCTTGGGCACGTGAACTGCGCCGCCTATCATTTTTAAAATCTTCGTGCGGATTCCCTGTAATCCCGGGCCCGGAAAACGGAGTAAATGACTGAGTAAATCAAACCATGAGTGATCCACCCCTCCCTGCTGCCCCCTGCCCTGTCTGTGGTGGAGCCCGTAGTGGGTCCGCGACAGGTGGACACTGCGCCCGATGCCTGTTTACCACTTCCTTTGGGGACTGCGATGTCTCCGCTGAAGAAGCGGCCGGTGCGCCGTGGGTCGATTTGTCAGGCTGTGAATTGTATGAGGAATTGGGCCGCGGTGGCATGGGCGTCGTCTACCGGGCGCGGCAGACGGTCCTCGACCGCATCGTTGCTGTCAAAGTGCTCCTGCGGGCCCCCTTCGCCGGCGCAGAGGCAAGGCGGCGCTTCAACCTGGAAGCGCAGGCCGCGGCCCGCCTCCAGCATCCGGGCATCGTCGGGATTTTTGATATTGGCGAAGAGGATGGTGTCCCCTGGTTCAGCATGGAATATGTTCCTGGTCCGAATCTGGAGCGCACCGTCCGCGAGTTTCCCATGGAAGGACGGGCCGCCGCGCGTTGCGTCCAGCTCATCGCCCTGGCTCTCCAGCACGCCCACGGGCACGGCGTGCTGCACCGGGATTTAAAGCCGTCCAACATTCTCCTTGATGCCGATGGAGCCCCCCGCATCACCGACTTCGGCATCGCCCGCGTCGCCAGTCTGCCCGGCCCGGACTCCCCGTCCCTGACGGCGACGCAGACCGGGCAAATGCTGGGCTCCCCCGGATATACCGCCCCGGAGCAGGCCTTCCAGGGACAGGCCGATGCCCGCACTGATGTCTATGGCCTGGGTGCCCTGCTCTACCACCTCCTGACCACCCGCCCGCCGTTTCAGGGACCTAACCTGGAAGTAATCCTCGACCAGATGCGCACGGGCGATCCCCTGCCGCCCCGCCGCCTCAATCCCGCCGTCCCCCGCGATCTTGAAACCATTTGCCTGAAGGCGCTTCAGAAATCCCCGGATAACCGCTACGTCTCGGCAGAAGCCTTCGCCGCTGACCTCGGACGTTACCTGGCCGGCCGGCCGATTCTGGCCAGGCCGGTGAGCCTTCCGGGAAAGTTATGGCGCTGGGCGCGGCGTCATCCGGCCATCGCCGCCATGGGCACGGTCATCGCCCTCCTGCTGGGCGGCATCACCGCAGGCTCCCTGCATTTTGCCCGCCAACAGGCCCGCATGGAACACCGCAGCACCCTGCTGGCGGAGGCGCGCGCCCTGCGCCAACAACGCCTCGGTGGCAGCCGCACCGCCGCCCTCAGTGCTCTGCAGCAAGCGTGGGCCATCGCCCCATCGCCCGAAATCCGCAACGAAGCCATCGCCTGCCTCGCCCTGCCGGAAATCACTCCGCTGTTGGAAATCCTGGACATTCCCCAGCCCGATCCCAGCCGCAGCGCCGATGGAACATGGAGTGCCCATTTTGATCAGAGTGATATCGTCATCAGGTCCGCCACCACCAACGGACAAACCGTGGCGGAAGTCCGCCTGCCAGGTTATCCTCCCGGTTCCCTGCTCAAGCTGGACAGCTATGGCGAACGCCTCGCGGTCTGCCCACCTGAAAGAGGTGAAATAAAGCTCCTATCCCTGCCCGAAGGAAAAATCCTTGCTGCTTTGCCGCACCCTGCCCCCGTCGCCAGCATCGACTGGAGCGGCAACCTGATCGCCACCGGCTGCGATAACCGCTTCATCTATATCTGGGACGACCAAGGCCAGCTCAAACACCGCCTCAGCGGGCACGAATCCACTCCGATCCTTGTCGCCTTCCGGCCCCATAGCCAGGAACTGGCCAGCAGCGCCCGTGATCAATACCTGCGTCTCTGGCATGCCGCCCGGGGGGCAGACATGCTGCGCCTCACCGGAGGCGTTTCCCGGAAAGCCCTCTGGTGGTCTGCGGATGGCCGCAAACTCTGCGCCGCGATCGAACCCATGCCTGGACAGCCGCCGGGAATAGATATTTTTGATGTGATCCAGCCGCCTTTTTCGCTGCTGGCCCCTCCCCAGGAGGAGCCCCATCCGGAAAATCTCGGCTCTGCCCATTGCAGCCCGGATGGAGAATTGGCCGTCGTCATTGACGACCTGGAGGCGAGGCTGTGGGACTTCAAAACGGGTCTCCAGGCCGCTTCCTGGCCGCGCAGCTCCGGGCAATGGCTGAGCACCTGGTTCGCTCCGGATAACCAAAAGCTCTGGCTCTGCGGGTGGGACATGGAGCTGACCGCCTATCCATTCACGCGCAATCCGTCCGGCCGCCTCACCACCGGCCCTCCAGCCACCGTCCTCGCAGGCTACGGCAGTCTGCTCCGCCAGGCCAGCCCGGATGGCTCCATCATGGTCCTCAGCAATAACAGTCAGGGAGGCTTCCTCGTCCATTGGCCCGCCAACGGAAGGACCATTCCCCTGCCCCACCCCGGCATGCTCTCCGCCGCCCTCGCTCCGGATGGAAAATGGCTCGTGACCTCCAGCTATCTCACGCCCGGCCTTCGTGTCTGGTCCCTGCCCGATGGAGCCCCGCAGCAACTGCTCCGCCCTGGCGATACGATCATGCAGGCTCTGTTTTCCCCGGATGGCACCCGCCTCATCCTGCATATCGCCGGCCACAGCCATGTCTTCCGCACCAGCGATTGGCAGGAGCAACCCCTGCCCTCCCATGAAATCAGCCTGCTGGGCATGACCTTCAGCCCCGACGGCCGCACCCTCGCCACCATCGGTGACAATGAAGTGCGCCTGCTCAATCCTGACACCTTCTCCACCAGGGGCACCCTCACCCTCCCCCCGCACGCTGGATGGCTGGGCGAAGCCCACGCCACTTTCGACCGTGACGGCTCCCACCTCATCGTCCACTCCGCGCTCGGCAGCGTGCTGCGCTGGAACCTCAGAACCCTTCAGGAAGACCTCGCCAGACTGGGCATGGGTTTCTGAGCGGAAATGTTTGTTCTGGTATATAAGGAGTTTGATTGATCGCCCGGGAACTCACCCGCCAAACCATGGCCTTTCTCAAAGTGGCGTGCCTGAATGGCACCCGTGAGTCCAGCACCACAGCCAACCGCCTCCTTTTCCCTATCCTTCAAACCAACGGCAAACCCGGCGGAGCCCTCTCCCGCTTCGGCCTGGATGACCCGGGCCAACCCACCGGCTACATTCTGGCGATCACCCGGCGGTGCCTGAACTGGCTCAATGAAGCCCTCTCCGCCCTTCAGGAAATCCACCCCACCCTCCAGGACGAGGCGATCAGGAACCAATCCCGCAGCCTCACCTCCAACATCCACTCCCTGCGCAGCGCCATTTCCGACCTGCGGCAGGAACTCACCAATGGCCTGCCGCCCGGCAATTCTTCCAATAGTGGATAGAAGACCCGCAGATCAGACCTATCGCTTTCGGTTGATGCCAGGAACACGGGCATCCCGCCGCTGCTGGCGGGCGGTCATCCTGACCGCAACAGCATACAAGCAGTCGGGACGACCGCCCGCCGGCACCGCCAGGAGGGCTGTGTTCCTCAATACATCAGAAACCGCTGCCGCGCGTTGCGGAAGGCATTCAGGGAGGGTTGCCAGGAGGCCATGATTGCAGAAATGGAGCGTCCGTTCGACAGGTCACGGAAGAGCGAATCGCTGCCATAGACCTTGTGGAAGAGACTCCGCGTATCGCCCGTGGTGGCCCGCAGGGGGGAGTTCCCGGTGCGGCGGCAGACCTCGCTGGCGAGGAGCACGGCCAGCGCGAGGAGATCAGTTTTACCGTGAGGATCGATTATCAGCTGCACTCCGGCAAAGCCTGGCTTTCTTTCGCTGTGGTAGGGACGGAAACGGACTCCAGGAATGCCCATGCGGGAAAGAGACGCTGCGAATTCGTCAGGATTGATCCCCGGCCCTCCGGCATATTCAAACGGCCGGGCGGTGCCAATGCCGATGTCCACTCCATTCAAGCCGCCGAGGATGCCGGTGGTGGCATAATAAAGCGGGCTTTCCGGACCAGGAATATTCGGGCTGGTGGGGATCCAGCGCAGGCCGGTATCCCGCCAGGTCATGGCCCGTTGCCAGCCCCGCATGGGGATAACAGTGAGTCGCGGGCGGGCTTTGATCCAGCCAAAGGCATTGATCATTTTCGCCAATTCACCGGCAGTCAGGCCGTGAACATAGGGCACCGGAACCTGACCCACGAAGGACTTCCAGGCGGGTTCCAAGGGTGGACCGGAGACGCGCAGGCCGCCCAACGGATTCGGCCGGTCAAGCACGATGAATTCCTTCCCCTGCCCGGCGCAGGCTTCCATGGCGAGGGCCATGGTGCTGATGTAGGTGTAGCTGCGGCTGCCAATGTCCTGCAAATCGAAGAGCAGACAGTCGATGTTAGCCAGCATCGCCGGTGCGGGTTTGCGGGTAGCGCCGTAGAGACTGTAGGCGGGCAGGCCCGTGAGAGGATCGCGCCGGGAAGTGACGTGGATCCCAGCTTTTTCCTTGCCATCCAAGCCGTGCTCCGGCGTGTAAAGGGAGGTGAATGCCGGCCCGAGGGCGCGCTGCAGCAGCACCCGGGAGGGCGTGCCATTCCGCGCGGCGCTGGTTTGATTCAGGATCAGGCCGACGCGTTTGCCACGCAGACTGGCAAAGTTGGACTCGGCTAGAAGATCGATCCCCAAGGCAAAAGGACCACCGCTCCGGGGTGTCATGCCAGCACTGGAGGAGTTGCCTCCTGGCACAGCACAGGAGGACAGAAAAGCCGCACCGGAAGCGGTGCCAGCAAGTCGCAGAAAGGAGCGGCGGGTGGACATAGGAATGGGAAAAGACAAGGTTACCTGATATTCAATCTTCCTAAAGGAAAAAGCCCGCAAGATCAAGCGGGAGGCTGGCGGGAGTGCCTGAAAGTGGGGTCCAGCAGGATTCGCGTTTGCGGAGAAAGGCCCGCGCGACAGCATGGGGAATGAATCCCTATCGCCAACCGATGCGCCGTCCGGCCCAGGCTCCTGCTGTTTATACGCCCCCCGAAGGCAGTGAAAAGTGGGACACGCCGTGGGTGCAGCTGAAGTATTTCACCTATCAACCCGCCGTTTATCCCCGCATGCTGGCCGGGAACTCTCCGAAGATCAATCCGGGGGAAATCGTGACAGTGTATGACAAAAATGGGGACCGCTTTGGCGCTGGATTTTACAATGCCCGGGCCCGGGTGCCGCTCCGCATGATTCACCACAGCGCGGTGGAAGCGGCGGACGATTCCTTTTTCCTGAAGGCGCTCGAACGCGCCGTGGAACTGCGCCGCGACATTCTGAAACTGGATGCCAGAGCTGAAGCCTACCGCGTGGTGAACTCGGATGGGGATGGACTGAGCGGGCTGATCATCGACCGCTATTCCGATGTGTTATTGGCGGATGTGCACAGCCTCGGCGTGTGGCAGCGGCTGCCGGACTGGATGCCACGCCTGCATGAACTGCTGGGCACCAGGCGCCACCTGATCCGCGTGGACGATGACATCGCGCGCATCGAGGGCATCCGCCCCGAGCCCGTGGCCCAGGGGGCGGTGCGCACCGTGAAGTGCCGCGAACATGGCGTGCGATATGAGGTCAATTTCGAGGAAGGGCACAAGACAGGATTTTTCTGTGATCAGCGGGAAAACCGGCTGAAGCTTTCCACCATGGTCAGCGGGAAACGGGTGCTGGATCTCTGTTGTTATACCGGAGGATTCGCCATCGCCGCCAAAATGCTGGGAGGAGCCTTGGAGGTGACGGCAGTGGACCTGGATGAAAAAGCTATCGCCCAGGCCCAGCGGAATGCCAATCTGAACCTGGTGCGGGGCATCGACTGGGTGCACACCGATGCCTTTTCCTATATCAGGACGCTCATCCGCAGCGAAGCGCCCCAGTGGGACGTGGTGGTGCTGGATCCGCCGAAGCTGGTCCACAGCCGCGATGAAATCGAGGAAAACGGCCGTCAGAAATACGAGGATTTAAACCGGCTCGCGCTGGAACTGATCCTGCCGGGTGGACTGTTCCTGACGTGCTCCTGCTCCGGCCTGGTCAGCCCCATGGAGTTTGAACAGATCGTCACCAAAGCCGCGCACCGGGCCAAGCGCAGGCTGCAATTTCTTGACGCCACCGGGCCAGGAGCCGATCACCCGGTGATGTCGAATTGTCCGGAAGGCCGCTACCTTAAAGCGCTGTGGGCGCGGGTTTGGTAGGACGGTGTTCAGGGCACCGCCGCGAAACCATAGATGATGCCATCATCGGCCCCCATGATGAGCCGGCCGGCTGCGATGCAGGGGCTGGTCTGCACCGGTTGGCCAATCTCATAGGACCAGGCTTCCTTGCCATCGCTGAGATTCACGGCATAGACCTTGCCATCGTCGCTGCCGAAGACGAGATGAGAGCCGGTAACAACGGGCGAGCTATCAATCCTGCCGGAAGCGCGGAACGCCCATTTTTCCTCACCGGTGGCGAGGCTGAGGCAGTGCATGCGCTTGCCGCGGTCGCCCGCGAAGACAAGGCCATCCAGGCTGATCGCGGGCGAGGAGAAAAAAGGGAACTCGCGGTCCTTGTAAGTCCACTTTGGCTTCAAGGTCGCCGCTTCCACGGCGACGATTTCATTGCCGTAGTGCCCAACGACGGCGATGCCGTTGCGGGAGGCGACGGTGCTGGCGATCGGGTTATTTACTTCCACTTTGCCCTTCTCCACGCCATCGGCGGCGTTGACGAAATAGAGGAATCCATCACAGCCCCCAAAGGCGGTCATCCCATCGACGAGGGAGGCGGTGCCGTTGATATAGTTGCCGGTTTCCACCACCCAGACTTTGGTGCCATCGCTGGCTTTCAGGGCGTAGAGCCGGTTATCATAGGAGCCGATCAGAACCAGCGGTTCCTGACCTTCCCTGACAAAAAGGTTGGCTCCGCCACGGATTTCGGCTTCCGTTTCGAACTTCCAGCGCAGCTTGCCGGTAGCGGCCTCCAGACAATAGACAAAGCCATCCGCGCTGCCGAAGATGACGTCAGTGCCTGACAAAAGAGCAGAGCCTTCAATGGAGTCCTTGGTGGCAAATTCCCAGGCCTTGGTGCCATCTGTTAAATTAAGGGCGTATAAGACGCCTTTGCCATCGCCCAAGTAGGCGCGAGAGGCATCCGCCACGGCGGTGGCTTTGATCGGTTTGGCGGCGGTGAATTTCCAGGCGGGCTTCAGCGGAAATGTCAGGGTTTCGGAGGAAACCCCCGTCATGGCAGCATCCCCGCGCCAGAGCGGCCATGGGGGATTGGCCGCAAGGGCAGAAAGGGAGCTGCAGGCCAGGCCGGACAGCAGGAAGAGGAAACGGAAGGTCAAACTCATGGGGCGGGAAGGATACGTTTGCGGCAGGATAGGGTTGTCATTTTCCGCAGCACCTGATTCTACTTTGTTAGTTTCGGGAAGCAGCGGGCTGGAAGCCCGCTGGCCGCACAGGCTGGAAGCCTGCGCCACGGGGAACTTAACAGAGTAGAACTAAAAGGGACGGCCGCATCAGTAATCCATGTCCCGGAAGTTGGCACGGGTTTCCTCGGTTTGACGGAGCATGGATTCGCTGGCCTGGCGCAAGCGCTGGCAGAGTTCGCGCCCGAGGGCGGTGACAAGTTCCAGACCAGTGCCGGGATCGCGCTGGACGAGCGCCTGGAAGGCCTGGCGGGAAATGGTGAAAACGACTGCAGGTTGCGCCACCACCACATCAGCGGAAGCCCGGTCCTTGGGGTCGAGCACGTTCATCTCGCCGACGGTTTCACCGGCTTGGACGGTGGCGACCTTCAGGATGTCCGCATGGGCATGGACGTAGACATCGAGGGTGCCGGAAACAACAACGGATAAGGAATCGTGAGGTTGTCCCATCGTGGCCAGGTAGGCACCGTGGGACAAAGATTCAAAAGAGCCGGCACTGGTGAGTTGCTGGCGGGCGGCGGCGCTGATCTGGCCAAAAACGCCGTATTCCGGCAGGGTGGGCAGGGGATTGCTGGAGTCGTTCATCGGTTTTTCAGAAGTAGGTGTCACTGTGATCGTAAGGAGGAGCACAGCAGCAGAGAAAGCGGAGGGGATCCGGCGAGGTGGCCGTGATTTGATGCCAGGCCCCCGGCGGTATGAGGATGGCATCGCCCGGCGTCACCGGGCGGGAGGTGCCATCGATTTCCATGAGGCCGGTGCCTTCGAGGAGAAAGTAGAGTTCCTCGGATAGCTTATGGTAATGGCGCTCCGTGCTGCCGCCCGGAGGCAGGGTGGCTTCAGCAAGGGATTGGAGTTGGACGGGGGCGTTGGTGCGGTCGAGGATGCTGCGGATGGTGGAGCCGTCCCTGGTGGTGAAGGGAGTCTGGTTGTTGAGATTTTGGATAGTCATGGGCGGGCCGGGATGGCTGATTGTTAGCGATGGGTTCCTGCTGCCGGGTCGTTGGGGGGCAGTGGGCTGGCCATGGGCGGGGCGGCGAAATGCTGGAAGGATTGGTGGATGGCGTGCAGTTTGGTGACAATGCTGGAGTTGAGGATGAAGGGATAAGCAAGGGGATGGCCCAGGGCGGCGTTGATTTCGTTGGCCGTGAGACTGAGCAGGACCCAGCGGTCGATGGTATCCAGAAAAGCAGGATCCGCCGCCGGACTGGAGGGGAAAAGGGCGGCGTGATCAAAGGAGTCAGTGCGGAGTTTGAGGCGGCGGAGATCAAGGCCCAGCCGCTGGGCGGTGTGGAGCGCCTCATCCATGTGCAGATAGTGGGCAAAGGTTTCGGCCCAATCTTCCCAGGGATGGCTGCTGGCGTAGGCGCTGATGAAACGGCTGGCCCACTGCGGCGGCGGCCCCTGACGGTGATGGGTGGCCAGGGCGGCGGCGTAGTCCTGACGATCGTCGCCGAAGACGCTGCGGCATTGCTGGAGCCAGGCGGCATCCGTGGAAAAACGCTCCCAGTAATAATGCGCCAGCTCATGCCGCATATGACCGGTCAGGGTGCGGTAGGATTCCCCCATTTTTTCCTGGATCAGGGCGCGCTGGGCAGGGTCAGCTTCACTGAGATTGATCGTGATCAGGCCGCGCTGGTGTCCGGTGAGGACGGGAGGGCCGCCGGGGAGCGGCTGGAGGAAATCGAACCAGACGCCATCCGGGTGGGTGTGGCGGGAGCGGACGGGGAGGCGATGGCGGAGAAGTTGGATGAGGACGTGGCGCTTGGCGTGCTCCGCAGCCGTCCAGCGCGCGGCGGCTTCCGGGACGGCGGGGTTAGGGGTGGTGCGGGTGAGGGAGCAGGAGAGACAGGGTTGGCCGGCATCGCTGGTGGCGATCATCCAATTGCACTGCGGGGCGGCAGTGCGGTTGGCACAGGTCTTGTAAACGCGGTTTTGAAGCGAGGGGTGGCTGTTGGTAAAGGTGCCGTCAGGCAGAGCGGTGAAGGAAAGGAGCCAGCCCTGATCCGGCAGGAATCCCACCAGGGCCCGGCACCGCAGGCAGGTGGTGTTTTCGCGGAAAAGGGGTGCTCCACAAGTGCAGGACGGCGGGGGAGCCCCAGCAGGCATGGAGGGCTGCCGGGCAGGAATGACGGGGGAATCGGCAGGGGAATCGGGCATTTTGGTATCTTTGGCACGCTGCGCGGGGATTGATAAGCGGAAAGGCGGCTTTTCCAAATCAGGGCCAGCAGGCTGGCCGGACCGGCCAGGGAGCGATATCCTGCATTTTTCATGAACGATTCAGGTGCCTTCCCTTAGTTTTCCGATGGACCACCGGCTCATTCCCGGGTTATCTTTGTCATTTCTGCCTTCCCGCCATCGACCGCCCATGCTCCGTTCCCAGCTCCCTCACCTCCATTCCGTGCGCTGCCTCGTGATTCCTGTTGTCGGTTTGGCACTGGGCCCGATGACGCTGCTGGCGGGAAATCAGTATGGTCCCGGCTGGCAGCAGGAAAAACCCAGGGCCCAGGCCAAACCCCTCGCCACTCCGGAGCCGAAGGCTCCCAGCGGCCCCAGTCTTTCCAAAAACAAAGCCCCCTCCAAAGTCCAGGCCATTCCTGTAAAACCACCACGCACCGTGCCGGCGGAGGATGCCCTGGTGCGTGAAATTCCCGGCAGCGGTTTGCTGGGGGAGGACTCCCTGATCCGGCTGGCCATCGCCAACAGTCCGGACCTGGCCCGCCTCCGCGCGGCAGTGCAGATTTCACAGGCCAAGGCTCTGGGCGTGAAGGATTGGGAAAATCCGGAACTGCGGATTGGTTATGCCTGGGATCATGACGACCGGATCCGCCAGCCGTTTACCGAGCAGGAAACCGAACGGATCACCGCCAGGGAGCAATTTTCCACCACCCAATCCCAACGGAATCTGGCGGGTGAGATTTTTCCCGGTTTTGGCGAAAGCCAACTCCAAACCAGCTCCGGGTCCCTGAATACCAGCCGCTCCCGCACGATCGAGCGGCGCGTCACGCCAGGGCGTTTCCGTGATGTCATTGATACCACGGTTTATGAAAACCGCAGCTCGGTCTCCTCCGGCCAGCAACGCACTGCAGATACCATTTTTGGATCGACCGGCGTAAAAAACGAATCGGAGAAGGCCAGCACCGACCGGCGCATCGTCGAGCGGTCCCGGCAAATCGTGAATCACCCTGACGACTTTGGACGCGCCGACCAATTGAGTCTGCTCGTCCGTTTCAAGCCACCCAATCCCTTGGAGCGCCGCGCCAAAATTGAAATGGCCGCCGCCGCCACGGCCCGCGCGGAGTCCGAGTATCTGATCGAAGAAGACAAAATCGTCCGCACCGTGCGTGCCCTCTATGAGGACCTGAACATGGGTGAAAGTGTGGCCCGGGCTTCCCTCGCCCGCCGGGCGGAGCAGGAAAAATTGGGCACGCAGATCGAGACCGCCAGCATGCCGGAACTCGCGGACCTGGCTGCCGATGTGCGCCTTGAGGTAATGAAATCCATCCGTGATCAACGGGAATTCCGAACCGATCTGGCCCGGCAGCGTCAGGAGCTGGCCGCCTTTTGCGGGCTCCCCCAGCCGGAACGAATCGGCACCCTGAAGCATCCCATCCGGCGCGTCGTCCCGGCGGAATCGCTGGATGTGGACTATCTGATCACCATGGCGATGCTGCACCGCTCGGATTTGTTGGATCTTCAGGCGCGTCTCGCCATGGCCAAGGCTGAACTGATGGGGACCAAGGCCGCGAAGATTCCCTACTTCAGTTTCATTGATGCAGGCTGGGCCACCTCCCAGACGGAAGGCCGCACCAGCGGGTCCGACGAGTGGTCGGTCCGGGCCGGCATCACCCTGCCTATCTTTGATTGGACTGGCCTGAACAAGGCCCACCTGGAGCACGAAAAGGCCACCGAAGTGTTTTCCAAGCGGATCGAAGACCAGCGCCGCTTCATCGGCACCGAAATCCGCGCTGCCCTATCCCGCATCCATATCTCAGCCAGGGAATTGAGCGCCTTCGATGCAGACTTGGAGCGCATCAGGGCGAACGCTGCCAGGAGTATTGCCCAGACCGCCATTGATCCTATCAAAAATCTGAAAACCAGGTATCAGAACGAGGATCTCGTCGCCAAATTTGAGCAGGACCGCTACGAAGTCTGGTCGGATTATTACAAGGCCGTGATGGCTCTGGAACGCGCCCTCGGCACCCGGCTGGAGCAGGTGCTGAACCGCTAGGCTCCCCGCGCTATTCCCATGATCCATCATCCCTGCACCACCCGCCTCATCGCCCCTTCCCTGCTCGCCGCCGACTGGAGCCGTCTGCCGGAGGAATGCTCCCGCGCCATCCGCGCGGGCGCGGACTGGCTGCACTGCGATGTCATGGACGGGCACTTTGTGGATAACATCACCTTCGGCCCCCAGTTCATCGAGTGCCTGTCAAAAACCAACGACATCTTTCTTGATGTCCACCTCATGATCGAACGTCCGGACCATTTTCTCCCACGCTTTTTCAAAGCCGGAGCGGATGGCATCACGGTGCACGTGGAGGCCCAGCATGATGTTGCCGAAACCCTGCGCCGCATCCGCGAAGCCCGCTGTCAGGCCGGGCTTTCCCTGCGGCCGGAAACGGACTTTGCCAGAGTCGTGCCCTTCCTGGACCAAATCGACCTTCTGCTGGTCATGACGGTCGTGCCAGGGTTTGGTGGTCAGCCTCTGATCCCCGCCACCCTTGATACGGTGCGTCAGGCCAAGGCCTGGCGCGAAACCCATGGCTTGAAATATCACATCGAAGTCGACGGTGGCATCACCCAGGAAACGGCGGTCAGTGCCACCCAGGCCGGGGCCAATGTCCTCGTGGCCGGCAGCTCGCTCTTTGGCAGTCCGGATATGGCAGCAGCCCTGGCCGCCATGCGGTCTGCCTAACTCTAAAAAGGATGCTGGCTGGCCACGGATGGCAGGATACAACTGATCATCACGGATATACGCAGAATGGGAGCTTCACCTGGAAGGTCAATCATTCAATCCTTCAGGTCCCATATTTATTTCCCAACCGGCCGCAGCAAACCCAGCAGGAACGGAAGATGCGCCGTTGGAGGTTTGAGGATGACCCTGGGATGAAACACACGGGCCGGAGCCCCGTGCTCCCTTCCTAGCTGCCGAGCAGCCTGTCCAGGCTGGCGTCGCGGTTGGCACCGTGGCGGATGGCGTCGCGGTAGTATTGCCGGGCCAGGGAAATTTTTTCATCGGTGGCGTAAAGCACGGCCAGATTGAAATAGGCGTAAGCGCAGGCGGGGTCGCAAATGATGGCTTCCTTGAACTCCTGCTCGGCCTTGGCGCGGTCTTTGGATTCAGCAGCGATCAGGCCCAGCGTGAGATGGGCGTTGGCGTTTTTGGGATCCAATTTCAGGCACTCCTGCATTTCCTCAATGGCATCGGAACTGCGTTTTTGACCTTTGTAGATCACGCCCAGCAGATAATGCGCGGGGGCATTGTCATAAAAATAAGCGAGGGCTTTTTTGATGGATTTTTCCGCTTCCGGGAAATTGCCCTGATTGACCTGCACGACGCCGAGATTGCTCAGGGCGTGGACGTTCATGGGCTCGATCAAAAGGATTTTCCGGTATTGGTTTTCGGCTTCGGTGAAGGAACCCTGACGGAAAAGCTCCTCGGCGGCGTTGGCATAGCCTTTAAGTTCAGGCGTCAGTTCCTCCTTGTTCCGGGTTTCGCCGGAAGGCGCAGCCCCGGGGGCTCCATTCTGCAGTTCCTTGCTGTCCTGCACCATCATCAGGTTGCCCGCTCCATTGTTCAGGAGAAATTGGTCCAGACGGGAATTGCTGAGGACGCCGCGCTGTTCCTTGGTCAGGGTGGGAGAGGCCGCCATTTCGTTCAGGGTGCGGAGCACGCGCTCCGTCTCCACGCCCAGGTTCTTCATGCTGTCGAGCACGCCTTCCTTCAGCAGATCGTCCATGACATTGCGCCGGGCGGCCTCGCGCTTGGCCTGCTGCTTCATTTGTTGGAGAATGATCTCGCGCAGCACCTTGTTTTCCAGTCCGGCTTCCACTTCAGAGACGGCCCCCTGCCCGGTTTCCGCGAGGCGTTTGTTGGTGGCATCCAGCCGTTCCGTGAGGGCCAGAATCTGGCTGCGGTAGCTTTCGCTCTCCTGCTGGAAGGTGGACAACTGCTGCTGCACACTGGTCAGTTGATTGCGCAGGGAAGCGATTTCCGTCTGGTCGGTGGATTTTTCGGCGGTAAGTTTGGCGATGTTGGCCTGGGCGGCTTCGAGTTCCTTTTTCAGCCGCTGGTTTTCGGCGATGATTTTCATTTTTTCCGGGGCCTTGCCGCCATTGCCGGAAAGCAGCGCCTCCATTTGATCGCGTTCCTGCTTCAGTTCATCCCGCTCCCTCGTGCGTTCCTTGATTTCACCATAAGCCTTTTCCAGATCGGCCAGCAGGGAATCCGTCTTGCCGTTGGCCGTGGTCAGTTGGGAAAGGGCTTCGTTCAGTTGGGACTCCAGGGTCTCCACCCGCTTGCTCAGGGCTTCATTCTTCCGTTTCGCGTCCGGCGCGGCCAGGTCGAGCTTGGTCTGGGCATCGGCGAGGGATTGCCGCAGGGCCTTTTCGGCAGATTTGGCATCAAGGATTTGGCCGCGGGCAGCACGGAGTTCCTCTTCCCGGGCACCAAGCTTCTGCACCACCTCCTCGTTACGTTTAGTTAGGACTTCGATCTGAGCCTGCATGCCGCGGAGACGCTCCTCCATGACCACATTGGTGTTCCGCACCGGTCCTGCAGGCTGGGCCGGCTGGATGCTCAGGTCCTGGGCGGAAGCGTTCCCAATGATGCCGGACGGAGAGGGCGCTCCGCCAGCAGCGCGGCGCTTGATTTCCAATTGCCGCACCCGCTCCATGTCCTCACGGATTTTTTTGCGGCGGTATTCCACAATCTCCGGCTGCCAGGTGCGGTCCGCCTCGGCTGCGGAATCGAACAGATCCCGGGCATCCTTGAATTTGTAGTAGGCCCCGGCAAAATCGCCTTTCGCTTCCTTCTCCGTGCCGTCCTTCATGATCAGGTGACCCTGCAGGTAAAGTTGTGATGGGGAGTTGGCGTCGGGCAGCTTCGCCCCGGAGGATCCTGATTTTCCGGGAGGGGATGGCGCTGGGGAAGGCACTGGCGCGGCAGGGGTAGGGGGCGCAGGAGGACTGGGCTGCTGGGCAGGCAGGAGCCCGGGTGCAGCCACCCACAGGGCAAGGCACAATGGGAAAGTGAGGACAGGTTTCATGAAAGGAAGGGCTGGAAAATTTACCGTGGCGGCGGTTGGGGAGGAAGGGGCTGGGGCGGACGCGGAGGCTCCGGAAATTTGAGTGGGGACGGCTGTCTGTCGTTCAACAAATCGCGCAGCACAGCACGCAGGGCCAACTCGCGCTCCCGGGACGCTTGCAGCGCTTGCCTGGCCTCATGAAGCCTCATTTGAAGCTCCTGCACTTCGGGGTTAGCCATGGGCCCTCCAGCCGGGCGGGGTTCTTTGCCGGGGGGCTCAGCCTGCCACATCAGCCCACCTGGAGGAGCCGGCACTGCCGCCGGAGCAGCCGCTTCCATCTTTTTCGCGATCGCTTCCTGACGAAGCTCCTCCAACCGGCGCTCCGCCCGCTGGATTTGCTCAGCCACCAATTCCGTTTTCCAATCCGGATACCTTTTTTGCAACGCCACCAACAGTTTCTTCGCCTCCTGCAGCAGGTCCTTTCTGGATTCCTGCATTTTGCCGCCCGAAGCGTCCAATAGGCCAAAAGCCTCTTCCATCAAATGCAGTGCGTAGTCAAAAGTATCTTCCGGAGGCTGGCCCTCCACGAGCTGGTCTTCGGGCAAAACAATCCTCTTGGAGATTGGTGGTGCCTCTTTGGGATCCTGTCGTCCCCCGGATGCTGCGGGAGGTTCCTCTGCAAACTGCAAACTTTCCAAAAATGCC
Organism: Akkermansia muciniphila; assembly: GCA_945900785.1. GTDB lineage: Bacteria > Verrucomicrobiota > Verrucomicrobiia > Verrucomicrobiales > V1-33 > CAIZWU01. The sequence continues at coordinate 54,616 of CAMDJM010000016.1, read as the reverse complement.
GCCTCAGCCGCGTCGGCGGGCAGGCTTTTGGGATTCTCCTGGGCGGGGCTTTGGCCGATACCACACAGAATCAAACCAGAAAAAAACATGGGAAAGGTCCTGAGTGACATGACTTTGGAAAAACGGGGTGAGGGGACCAGTCTAAGAGACGAAACGCGTTTTGGCAATCTCCTCTAATACCTGGGAGAACATTGAATTCCCGTGAAGAAATAGTAGGGAGTTGCATTTTCCTGAAATTACGATATTGTTGACTTTTACAAGAATGAAGCGTGGAATCATCTATTTGGCGAGCGGTGGCAGAAGCTACCTGGGGGAATTGTTGACCTCATTCCAGAGCCTCCGCCGGTTCGAGCCGGGCCTTCCAGTGACGGTTTTTTCCCGGTTTTCTGTGCCGGGCGGGCTCGCGCACTGCGATGCCCGGCCCATCACCAGCCACGAGCACCCGCTGAAGCTCAAGGTTTTAACCCTGAAGGAATCCCCCTACGAGGAGACGCTTTTTCTGGACACCGATACCACGGTGCGCGGGTCGCTCAGCCCGATTTTTGATTTACTGGGCTCCCATGACTTTGCCGCCGCGAATTCCCATGAAGCGGATTGGTCCGTGCAACCTGCGCGCTTTGTGAAAATGGTAAAGCCGCGCGATTACAATACCGGCGTCCTGCTCTACCGGAAATCCGTCCCGATGCTGAAGTTCCTCGAAAAATGGGAAAAGGCGGTAAGGGCTCAGAATGAATCCGACATGTGGGCCGGGCACAATTGCGATCAATTTTACTTCAACAAGCTGGTCAAGGAAGGTGCCTTGGAGGCCTGCGGCGTGGATTTCCTGGAGCTGGACAATGTGATCTGCAATGCGCGCGGCGCGATGCTCCCGGAAATCAAACGGATCGGCCGGCTGGCGGAAGTGCGCATTTTGCATCACCGGACCCGGGTCATGAAAACCCGGAAGCTTTTCTATTCCGTCACCGACTGGTCCACCATCCGCGAAATCGGGATCAAAGCAGTGAACCGGGTGCGGGGTTAGGCCAGGCTAGAACTCGTCGGCGACGGTGAAGGAGACATTGCTGATTTTCGCGGCCTGCATGGCGTTCATGACGGTGGCGATGGCTTCCCACTTGGTGTCGGGGGCGGCGCTTATGGTGACGATGATGGGGGTGGGCGTCTGGGTGCCTCCTTCGGCCACGCTTTGGGCTTTGAGGCTGGCGAAGGTTTTCTTTAAATCATCGCCGGTGACCGGATCTTCGTTATGGGTGATGGCGCCGCTTTCATCAATGGCGATGGATTCCTCCATGGGAGTGTCCTGGGTGGACTCCTGGCTGGGCTCGGAGGAGGGGAGGGTCATCTTGAGCTGGGTCTCGACCTTCTTGTCCCCGGCCAAGGTCATGAAAAAGAGCATGATGACGAAGATGACGTCAAGCATGGGAGCGATCTGGAAACCGAGATCGCCATCGGATTGGTAGCGGCTATTACCGGACATGTTGGGGGATGGTAAGCGTTAGCTGCGGTTGACGGTGGCGAAGGAGAGCTTGGCGGTGGCCTGGGAAGCGACGCTGATGGCGGCCTGGACTTCCTTCGCTGGAGTGTCCTTGTCCGCCCGGATGATGATTTCAAACTTGGGATTCGACCCATCCCCGGCGCGGGCTTTGAGGATTTCCGCCAAGCCTTCATACTGGCCGTTTTCGTAATCGATCCCGGCGTAATTGAGGATGGCTTTTTGCTCGCTGGGCTTCCAGATGACGTTGAGGAGGACCTGATTGGGGTCCGGTTTGCGCTCGGAGGAGTCCGGAGCCACAGGCACCTTCACGCGGGTATCCACCTGGTCGATCTGCGTGGTGGAGATCGCCACGAAGAAGACCAGCATAACGAGAAGCACGTCGATCATCGGCGCGATTTGGAAATCGGGCTCGCCACTTTCAATACTGCCACCACCACCGGACATAGAAGGATGTTCAAAAAAGGTTATCCAGCCGGGCTCAGTGGGCGGGGGCTCCGGCGAGGGCGGTGCTGCCGCCTTCAGCCCAGTTGGGGGCGTTGGCGTAGAGTTCCTGATCGCCGATGTGCACGCCTTCCGCGAGGTGGTAGGGGAATTTCCGGAACAGGTTGCCGACTTCAGTTTCGACTTCGTTCATGCCGCCCATGAGGCGGTTCCGCAGAAAATAAAAGGCCATGAAGGCCGGAATAGCGACGAAGAGACCGGAAGCGGTGGCGACGAGCACGTGCCCGATGGCGGAAGCAAGAGCGCCCGTGTTTTGGGTGGCACCGCCGCCGCCGAGGGATTCAAAGGCGTCGATCATGCCGAACACGGTGCCGAGCAAACCAACCATCGGCGTGCAAACCCCGATGACGGAGAGATAGGAAATGCGGTTGGAGATTTTGCTCTGCTCCTGCGCGATGGATTCGGCGATGGAGTGCTCCGTGGCGGATTTGCCATCGCCCACCGTGACCAGTCCGACGCGGGAGATGTTGTTCAGCACCGAATTGTTTTCGAGGGTGCCCTGGTAGGCTCCGACGTAGTCCCCGGCGCGGAAGTTATCGCGCAGGCGCTCGAGATCCGCTGCTGGCATGAGGCGTCCGAGGCCGGTGCGCTGGGCGCAGTCGATGATGAGCCAGACCATGGCGATGGAAAAGCCCGCCAGGGGAAACATGATCAATCCTCCATCCTGGAGGACCTGGAACAGGCTGCGTTTTACGACTTCCGGGGCCTTGGTGGCGACTTCCTGAGCGGTGGCAGCTCCTGCGGCAAGAAGGGTGAAGGAGGTGATCAGGAGAGGGGTGAAACGGGCGGGCGTGCGGGATTTCATGGAGGTGGAGTAATTAAATTGAGTAAGAAGGATGGCGGAAAAAGATCAAGGTGTATCTGAGGGGAATCGTAGGGAAAAGAGGCTCCTGGGAAAGAAGCTGGGCTTGGATCAAGGGGCGGCTCCGGTCAGTTTGGCAACGTTTGATTTTTCGATTTTGGCGGCGTCGGCCTCCGGGGAGCCAGCGTAGCGTTGGATGATGCGGGAGAGGCTGTCGCTGGCGTCCTGGAGGCGGCCGAGACGGGCGAGGCATCTCGCCGCGCCCAAATCAGCCGCAGGAAGGAAAGCGGCTTCCGCGCCGTAAAAGACGGGAATTTGCAAATAGGCGTCCAGGGCTTCGGCGAAGGCTTCGCGCTTGAATTGAATGTCACCGACCAGAAGATTGAGCCGGGAAAGGGTGTCGGCGTCCTGCCCGCCTTTGAGGAGAGGCTTGACCTTGGCCAGCGCGGGGCCGGTGATGCCTTTTTGGAACTGCTCCAGGGCGTCCAGCATGGTGACGCGGATTTGGAGACGGCTGGCCAGCGTCATATTCCGCAGTTCCGACATGAGCCGGGCGGATTCGTCGTATTTATTCTGCCGCAGCAGGCTTTCGGCAGTGAGCAGGGCGGCTTCGGCAAACCAAGAGCCAGGTTTGTCCTTCCAAAGCCGATGCAGGTCCTGGACGATTTTGGCCTTTTGGAAGGCTTCATCATATTTGCCTTTAAGCATCAGGTCGTCAGCGGCGGCCAGTTCCTCGGGGCGGGGGAAATCCACCCGGACGACATTGGCGGCGGGGATGCTTTGGGTGGCCTCGGAGCCATCCGGCCGTTTGACCTTCCGCTGCACATTGGTGCCGGAGATGGTGACATCTGCCAAATCGACGGAGCCCGCCTGAAAGACGAGGACCTGCGCAGTCAGGGGTGACATGGCAGCGAAAAGGAGGCTGCCGGTGAGGAGGGAAAAAAGTTTCATGAACGGGAAGGGGGAAATCCGGGGGCTCACTAGCCCCCAAGGTTGCGCAGGCGGTCTTTGGCTTTTTGGAAGTCAGGTTCGGCTTTAAATTTATCGGCTTTGAGGATGGCGTCCTTGTAGATGTTGATGGCATCAGTGCCCTTGCCCAGCGCTTCCTTCATTTCCCCGGCGCGCAGGTAACCTTTGGCCGCCCAGCTGGGGTAGGCTCCAAAACTCAGATAGAGCCGCTGGAAGTAATTGAAGGCGTCCGGCAGGTTTTTCTGTTTGAAGCGGATTTCGCCGAGAAGCCAATTGACTTCGGCTTTGACCTCCTTGGCCACAGACTTGTCACCGAACATGCTTTTCAGAATCTTTTCCGCATCCTCCAGCTTTTCCGTTTCAAAGTGCACCCGGGCCAGACCGATCTGGGCTTCTCCATACTTGGCTCCGGGAAACTCTTCGGTGGCCTTGGTAAAGTTTTTCAAAGCGGCTTCATAATCCTTCGATTGATAAGCCATCTGCCCGAGCCCGGTGTAGGCCCAGTCGAGGTAGGGGGACTGCGGGAAGAACTGGATGAGACGGTTAAAATTGGCAGAAGCCCGCTCCTCTAAGTCGCGTTTCACAAAATACTCGCCGATCACCGCCAGCAGCCGGGGGCTGAAATCATCGGTTTTGAATTCCGTGGCCAGCTTTTCCATCAGGGCTTCGGATGCTTTCGGGCCGGTCTCCAGGACCAGCTTGCCATCCGGTCCCCTCGTGCGCGGTGCCCGGCGCTCCAGCTCGCGGTAGAGTTCCACCTTGACGTAGAGGAGGCGGGCCTGACCAATTTCCGAGAGCTTGCCCTCATCGAGCTTCAGCAGTTGATTCAGTTCCTTTTCCGTTTCCGCGAAAGTCTCCGCGACCGGGGGGGGCGGCACCGGAGCGGGCTTGACCGCCGGGGCGGGTGCTTTCGGATCGGCGGCTTCGACGGGTGCTTTTTTGCGCTTGGGCACGGAGGAAAGCGCCAACTGCTGGAGTAAATCCTCAACGCCTTCCCTGGAAGGATTGTTGATATTTTCCAGGATGGTATCCGCGAGGAATTTCCGGGCACGGCCCTGGTTGGCGGTCTTTTCCTCCGGGGTGGTGCCTTGGCGGACGATGGATTTCGCGATCCAACTGATCGACTCCAAAGCGGTGCGGTGATCCGGATTGGCCGCGAGGAACCCGCGGTAAAGGTCCTCAATATCCTTCCAGCGTCCCTGGGATTGCAGGAGGGGGCGGGCCTGGCCGAGGCTGTATTCCACGACATCGCCTTTGCCGCGTTTCACGGCTTCGATGAAGGCATCGGCCATCCACTTGTCGATGTCCTCCAGCTTCAAATCCGCTTTATCCAGTTCCTTGGCGGTCATCTCCCGGTAACAGTCGGCGATCAGGGCATAACAATCGGCCACCGTGGAAGTGCCCGGGAAACGTTTGATGATGTCCTCACATTCCTCAACGACTCCCATGAAGTTGGAATCGGCCCTCTTGAGCTTGTGTGCCATTTCCTCACCCTTGAAGATCACCGCCAGCCGGTAACGGGCGTCCGGCATGTATTTTCCGTTGGGATATTTGTCGCGGTAAGCCGCCAGTTCCCTGAGGGCTCCTTCGTAGTTGCTCCTGCCGTCCGGGGAGATCTCAAAGAAGAACGTCATCGCATAGAGGTAATCGATGTCCTCTGTCAGTTCCGAATCCGGTGCGGCGGTCCGGAATTTTTCGGCGGCCTCGCGGGCTTTTTTAAAATCGTATTGCTGGAGGTAGTTCTGGACCTGGGTGGCGAGGAAGTTGGCTTTGTTCGGTGAATTATCGAGGTATTTCATCACCTCATCGTAGACCCCGTTGATTTTTTCAGGAATGCCGGATTTCTGCACTTGGGTGATCAGCAGTTCCGCCACCTCGCTGACCTGGGCCCCGGTGGGGTAGGTTTTGAGATAGTCGCGGCACAGTTCCTCGGTGCGGGCGATGATTTTCATGCCATCCTGTTCCGGCTTGGCGGGAGCCAGCATGGCATTTGAATAAATCAACAAATAGAGCACCACCGGGCGGTCCTCAAAGTCCTTGAAGTTATCGTAGAGCCACTGGAATCCGAGGCGGGATTCCCAGAACCGGCCCAACTGGGCAAAACACCGGCTGATGCGGAAGAAGACGATGGCATCATAGTTCTGCTCCTTGGAAAGCTGCTCGATCTGCGCCTTGGTCTGCGCCGCAAAGAGCCGGGCCTGATCCATCCGCGCTGAAGCCGTCACCGAGTCGCCGGTCTTCGCCGCCACCTGGGCGGCCAGCCGTGCCACGGTGCGCTCATACACAGCCGAGACCTCCTGCAGGGTGGCCAGCACCTCATCCTTTTTCCGGAGATTTTGATAACATTGCAGGGCCAGTTCCTCCTTCTTGCCGCTCATCAATTCATCCGCCAGCTGCAGCGCGGCGAAGTTGATCTCATTCACCAGAGGATGGGCTCCGTTCGCCCGCTTCACCCGCTCCAGCAGGGCCACCCCTTTTTCCGGGCGGTCCTCCTTGTAAAGCGCCGTCAATTTCAACGCCTGCCGCACCTCGCCGGAGGTCCGGATGCCGGGGGCCAAGGCGGTTTCCAGCAACACCATGGCCTTGTCCCGCTGCTGGTTTTCCGTATAACATTCCGCCAGCTCAATATTCACATCATCCTTAAAGTCGGCATTCCCACCCTTCAGCGGCTCGTATTTTTTGATCGCATCCGGCCACTTTTTCTGGGCCCGGAGAATCCGCGCGAGGGCGAGATTGGCCTGATAGATATTCTGGCCCTTCGGATAGGTCGTGACGTATTCGTTAAAAATTGTCTCGGCCTTGGCCTGATCCGGGAGGTTGAAATACGAGGCCCCCAGGATGAAATAAAGCGGCTCCATCTGTTCCGGCTTGGCCCCGACTTTTTTGCCGACCAGCATCAGTCCCTCGTAGTTGGCCGCTGCCGTCGCCCAATCGCCCGCCGCAAAAGCTTCCGCGCCCAGCCGGCTCATTTTTTCCGGGTCCGAAAGATCAGCCGGTTCAACAGCCTTCGGAGCCCCGGCGGGTGCAGGAGGGGCTGCCGGAGGGTCCTGCGCATCCAGCAGCGCCGGACTGCCTAGCAGGGCCAAAATTGCCGGGATGCGCAGGAGGAGAGGGGCAGAAAAAGGCGATTTCACGAAATGAAGGGGGAGTCTGGGCAGTGGTCAAGGAAGTCCGGGAATGCACCACCGCAACGGAGAGTGTGCGCTTATAGGAATCGTGCCCGCTTTGCAAATAATAAATGCCCGCCGCACTCGATACTTTTGGAAGTCCCCTCGGGGATTTCCCTGGGACACAAGGTGGAAAAAGTCCCCTGCATCCTTTGCATTTATTTCCTGGTATCTTGGAAAAAATGATCTAGCTTTCAGCCCCTGCCACCCCAGGAGGCCGCACTGATGCCCAGTCGCAGCCTGCCAAAACCCTGCAGCACCCTCACCCCAACCCATCACCACATCCGCGAATGAACCACCTCACCACGACCGCCGCCCTCGCGTCCGCCTGCATCGCCTTATCGACCTCAGGCTGTTTTAAAAACGAATCCAAATCGTCCGTCAACGCCGACGGCAGCGGTAAATTCTCTACCGTGATGGAACTCAATCTCGCTCCGATCATGGGCATGATGGGCGGAGCCCCGGGAGCCAACCCTCTGGGCGACAACCGCAAAATCCTTGTCCAGATGATCCGTTCCATGAATCCGGGCGTTGACGCCTGGACCGAAGCCAAGGTTGAAACCACCAAAGCCGGGGCCACCAAAATCACCCTCGCCGGACTAACCAAGGACTTTACTGCCACCGGCGACCTCAAAAAAGCCCTCGCCTCCGCCCCCGATATGGCTGAAAGGGCGGCCAAACTTCCTGACTTCAAAATGGTCAACTCCACCAAGGACGCCTCCGGCAACTGGGTCATCAGTATGGCCGGTGTCGACGAAATCATGAGCATCTTCACCGCGCTCAAGGACGAAGCCGCCAAGGAAGACTCCTTTACCCCCGGCCAGATGACCGTCACGGAAGAGGAAATCACTGACAAGATCACGGAATTCAAGCCCATGTATGCCCAATACAAACCCATGGCCGCCATGTTCCTCAAGGACATGTCCATCACCAGTGAATTGGAAGTCTCCGGCGAAATCATGGAATCCACCGTCTTCAAAAAAATCGGCCCCAATAAAGTCTCCTGGACCTTCTCCGGCGAACAGCTCATCGATATGGTCGACGGCATCGTGAACGACCCCGCCCTGCCCAAAAAAGTCGCCAAACTGACCAGTGCCTTGAACGAGGGCCCCAAGAGCGACAAGGTCATTCCCGCCCTGAAGGAATTCATCACCCCACTCTTCGCAGACGTCTACGGAGGAGCCGCCTCCCCCAAGCTCGTCATCAAGCCCGGAGCCGCCTCTTTTGACTACGCCGCCGAAGTGGCCAAAGCCAAAGCCGGCCAATCCGCTGAGCTGAAGAAACTCCTCAACGAAGCCTCCCAGCCAGCCGACGCGGTCACCCTCCCCGGGATCGCTGAGGACGAAGCCCCCGCCGAACCCAAGACCGCTCCTGTCAAACCAGCTCCCAAAAAGAAAGCCGCCTGAACCCGCCGGCCTTTCAGCCCTGGCACCTTCCGGCCTGCTGAACCCTGAAAACTGAACCCTGAAAACGTCTTCCCCATCCACGGCGGAGCTTGGTCAACCCGAGCTCCGCCGTTTTGCCAGGCACCTCAGCCTTCCCGGCATCGGCTACGAGGGCCAACTCCGCCTCAAGCGTGGCTCTGTCCTCGTCCTGGGAGCCGGCGGACTCGGCTGCCCTGCCCTCCTCTACCTCGCCGCCGCCGGCGTCGGCCGCCTCGGCATCGCGGACCCCGACACCGTTTCAATATCCAATCTCCAGCGCCAGATCCTCTTCACTCCGGAAGACCTCGGCCAGTCAAAAGTCCACGCTGCAGCCTGCCGCCTGCGCGCCCTCTATCCGGAACTCCAGCTCGATCTCCACGCCGAAGCCTTCACCGCCGCCAATGCGCTGCAATTCGCGGAGTCCTACGATCTTATCCTTGACGGCAGCGACAACTTTCCCACCCGCTACCTCTCCAGCGATACCGGCGTGTGGCTGAAAAAACCCGTCATCTACGGCTCCCTCCATCAATTCGAAGGCCAAGTCAGCGTCTTCGCCCCCCACCTCGGAGCCCCCTGCTACCGCTGTATGTTTCCCGTGCCCCCGGCCCCCGGCACGGTGCCGGACTGCAACACCGCCGGGGTCCTCGGCGTCCTCGCCGGCCTCATCGGCACCCTCCAGGCCGCTGAAGCTATCAAACTTCTGACGCAACACGGCGAACCCCTCCTCGGCCGCCTTCTCCATGCCGATACCCTCGGCACCCGCTTCCGTGAGTTCAAGCTCCGCCGCGACCCCGCCTGCCCGGTCTGTGGGGAAAACCCGGCCATCACCGCCCCCATCGACTACCAGCATTTCTGCGGCCTTACCCCGCCCGGAACCCAGCTCGAACTCCCTCCCTCACAACTCGAAGCCGCCCGCGCCACCCATTTCCTCCTCGACGTCCGCGAGCCCTGGGAGCACGCCCTCCTCCCCTTCCCCGCCGATCACTGGATCCCCTGGCAGGATCTCCCCTCACAACTTCCCACCCTGCCCACCGCCCGTCCCATCCTGACCCTTTGCCGCGTCGGCCTCCGCAGCCACGAAGCCGCCCTCCTCCTCCGCCAAAACGGCCACCCCCACACCCTCAGCCTCGCCGGAGGCCTCGAAGCCATATAAGCCTATTATTTCTACTTAGTTAAGTTCCCCGTGGCTAAGGCTTCCAGCCTGTGCGGCCAGCGGGCTTCCAGCCCGCTGATTCCCCAACTTAACAAAGTAGAACTAATCCCGCGCTTTCATCCCTTAACCCTATCAACCCTCAACTCTCAACAACTCCCATCTCTCCCACCCCTCATTTTGCAGCTTGCAGAATCCGCCGCCCGCTATCCATTCCAGAGTCAGTCCGCTTCCTTCCTCCCTCATGAAACGCCTCATTCTCCTGCCTTTCATCCTGCTTCTCGCCCACTGCAGCACCGTCGGCTCCAGCCCCGTCGCCAGCGCCCAGGCCGCCCCAGCAGCCCGGGGCATGCAAACCATCATCAATGTCTCCGCCTACGACCCCAAGGAACGACAGCGCGAAGGGCGCAGCTACTCCCCCCATGACCTCTCGGCCCTCCGCGCCAATGGAGCCAGCGGCTTGATCGCCCGCGCCGGCAAAGGCGGCAACCTCGACGAAAAATGCGCCACCTTCCTCACCTCCGCCGACCGGGCGGGCCTCCTGCCAGGAGTCTATTACCGCGTGCAAAGGCATGTGGACGCGGTCGTCCAAGCGGACCAATTTATCGGCCGCGCCCAGACCCTGGCCCGCAGCCGCCCATGGCATGCCCCTGCCCTGCTCCTGTGCGGCGACTACGATTCCGACCTCCGTCCCTCCGATATCCTCCGCTTCATGGACCGCGTCGAGCAGCGCACCGGCGTCATCCCCGTCGCCTATCTGGAAAACAGCCCCACCCTGAAAATCGCCCTGGGCAACGCCGACCCCGCCGCCAAAGCCAGGCTCCGCCGCGCCCCCTATTGGCTCGCCCTCTATTCCCACGAAAGCGGTGCCGGCCCCCTCTTCCCCGCCCCCGGCACTCCCCAGGGCCTGCTTGATCAATACCGCGTCTGGTCCGACTGGACCCTCTGGCAATATGGCGGTGTCGATTGGGCCGGCGGCCGCTCCCGCCCCCGGGTCTATGCCCACGGCCCCTACCGCTTCAGCACCTACTTCGGAAATCTCGACCGCCCCATCGAACGCAACATCTTCCGGGGCTCCCCCGCCGCCCTCGCCAACTTCTGGCAACGCCACGGCCTGAAACTGCCCTGACATCAATTATCCTGGGTCGCCAAAAAAGGGACCCGGCGGCAACCCGCCCCTGATTCCCGGAAGCTCGACTTTCGCGCGGTTTATATCGTTTCCGGAAATCCCCCGGGCATTTTCTTCCGGCGCTCCAGCGTGCCATGCGGGGCGGCGCAGGCAAGGACGCCGCGATTATGGCTTTGAGGGCAAGATTAGGACTCGCATCCTTCCGGATTTTGCGCCAGTAAAGCTTCGTCTATGCTGCCGACGTTCCTTGCCCGCCTTCGCTTGATCCACACCCTGGTGTGGGTTCTCGCTGCGCTGGGATCCTCCAGCCTGGCCCAGACTCCAGCCCCCAGAGCCAAAGCGCCAGGGGCCGCCCCGCAGCCGGCCAAGCCTGCCACCAATCTCACCCCCCCTGGCACCCTTCCAAAGGCTCCGGCTGGAGCCAAACCTGCGATTGCTCCAACAACCCGGCTTCCTGCTCAAGCTCCCACGGCTGCTCCCGCGCAGACGCCAGCCCCCGCGTTGCTTCCCCCACCCGCAGCCGCCCCTGCCGGGAACCCCAATGCAGAATCCGCACCGGAAAAGGCCGGCGACCCGACCCTGCCGCCCATCCCCCTGCGCCCCCCTTCTCACATTCTGGATGAATCAGGCATGTTCCCGGAAACAACCCATAAAGCCCTGTCCGCCCGGCTGCGGGCCTCCCAAACCCGCACCGGCATCGGTCTTTTCCTGGCCATCCACACTTATCTTCTGGAGGAAAACACCGACCAGCGCGCCAGCCGCACCCATCTGGCATGGGTGGAAGGGCAAGGCGTCGGCATCGTCGTTGTCCATGACCGCAGCACCGGCCGGCTCAGCTTTGCCGGATCGGATGACAAGCGGCTCCCTGCGGCAGACGATCTGGTGGCGCTTTACCGGCTGGCGGACTCTGCCGCGCGGCAACTGCCGCCGGAAGCGACCAGCATCGAGCGGATTACTGCTACCCTCACCACCTTGGCGGACAGTCTGGAATCCTGGCAAAAAAACGGCCGGCTCCCCACCCCGCCGCCGGAAGTGGTCAAAGCCCCCCCGCCCTCCTCCAGGGACCCGGCCTCTGCCGCCACCTTGTCCCCCACGTGGAAACGCCCTGACAGCTTCCTCCTTGATGATGCCGGGGTTTTTTCCAGTGCCGCCGCCACCGCCCTGCGCGGGCGCCTGGACAACCTGAAGAAACAACATGGCCTCAGCCTGTATGTGGTGACGGTCACCTATCCCCCCAGCGGCCTCAATGTGAGCCTTGCCGAAAAACTGGCCCTCGAATGGCTAACGGACCGTGAGGGAGGCGTGATTGTCTTTGACCGCAGCCGGCCGGACACCCTGAGCTTCGGGGGCACGCCCCACCCGCAGCGCTGGCTCTCTGCCGTTCAGCTCAAATCCATCCACGACGACGCACTCGCTGCCGGACTGAAGGCCGGCTCCGCTCCCCGGGAGCGGCTGGAAGGCGCCGTGGCATCCCTGTCTGATTCCTACATCCGTGAGGGTCTCCCGATTCTCCGTGAAGCGGACCATCTGCTGCCCAGCACCGCCCGCCGCATTGTTCCACTGATGCTGCTGGTTGCGGTTTTGTGCGCCGGCCTGCTCTATTGCTTCCAGCGATGGCAGGAAAAATCCGAACGCCACAGCAAAACAGTGTTCCTCTTCCCGGAAGTATATGTGCCGGAGCGCCTGGGGGCTCCGCATGGCGGAGGAACCGCCGCCGAAACGGCGGTGCCTTCCAGCAGTTCCCAGCGTGTGGCTAGCGCAAGCGCTCCCAGCCCGTAACCCGGTTCCGGCTGAAACGCACCACCACCGCCGTCACCGGCACATAGTCCGGGCCGGCGTCATAACCAATCCACGCCGGATCGTAAAATCCATGGCGGCGTCCGAAGCCGTAAGGCCGGCCGATGCCAAAACCCATCGAAACCCCGGCATGATAGACCGGAATCAGCTGGGTATAACGCCACAATTCATAGGGCTTCCCGTTTTCACTGCCACGCACCACCCGGTCCGGCTGGCCACAGGCCAGGTAGACGGCATCCGGCGACATGCCTTCCTCCACGCGGCCTTCCATCACAGCTTTCTTTTGGCCCTCCGGCAGGGGCGCATACAACTGGGGGGCTGCCGCCACCCGACTGGAGGGCGTGGGCGCGGCGCAGGCGCTCAAAAGCACCGCTGCCGCGAGCAGGACGCTTCGGGCCGCGCCTTGAAGAATCAGATCAGTTTTCATAGCAAATTTTTTGCAGGCAGACCATCAGGACCATCCGGCGGCTCCACGCCTGCTTTCTCCTCCCTTAGCGCATAAAACCGGCCGGGTCATCTGCAAATTCCAGACGCTCCAGCAGGTCTGCGTTTCTAATTCTACTTTGTTAATCTCCCCGTGGCGCAGGCTTCCAGCCTGTGCGGCCAGCGGGCTTATAGCCCGCTGATTCCCCAACTTAACAAAGTAGCACTAAGCCCGGGGTTCAGCCCCGGGCTGGCCCCAGCGTTCCCCCACCTTCCGCGAATGCCCCGCCAGATAATCCCGCACGCTCATGCGGCGGGCTCCGGGCACTTGGATTGAGCCAAGTGCCAGGGTGCCCTGCCCTGTGGCAAACAGCAATTGATCCGGCCCCACCGACAGCAGGGTGCCCGCCAGCGCACAGCCCGTGCCGTCTGCCTGCGCCACCACGGGTGGAAAAACCTTCACCACCGTGCCATCCGGCAGCAGCGTGCTGGTGCCCGGCCAGGGATGAAAGGCCCGGATCCGGCGGGCCAAAGCCTCCGCCGTGTCCTTCCAGTCCAGGACGCCGTGACTGCGCTCCAGCTTTCCCACGTGCGTCACCGCCGCAGGATCCTGCGCCCGCACCACCGGATGTCCTGACAAAATCCCAGGCAGGGCCCGCTGCAGCGCCACCAGAGCCAGCTCCGCCAGCCGGTCGTGCAGGGACTCCCCCGTTTCGTCAGGATGCAGGGGGATCCGTTCCTCCAGCAGCACCGCTCCACTGTCCAGACCCGCTTCCACCGCCATCACTGTGATGCCGGATTCCGCATCCCCTGACAAAATAGCCGCCTGCACCGGTGCCGCCCCCCGGTGCCGGGGGAGGAGTGAGGCATGCAGATTCCAGCAGCCCAGCCGGGGCAAATCCAAAATAGCCTGCGGGATGATCTGACCGTAGGCCATCACCAGGATCAGGTCAGGCTTCAGACCGGCGATCAATTCCACCTGCTGCCGCAGCCGCTCCGGCTGAAATACCGGGATGCCCCGGGAGACCGCCAGCACCTTCACCGCCGGAGGAGTCAGGACCTGCTTCCGCCCCACCGGCTTGTCCGGCTGACAAACCAGGCCGGTCAGATCAATATCCGGGCAATCCATCAGATGATGCCACACCGGGAGCGCAATATCACCAGTGCCCAGGAAGAGAGTGCGGGGAAGCATAAATTTCAGGGGAACGAACGCTCAGGCGAGGCGTTGGATGGCTTCCGGCTTGAGCACACCGATGTAGGGCAGATTGCGGTATTGGCCTTGATAATCCAGACCATAGCCCACCACGAACTCATCGCCGATTTCAAAGCCGACATACTCCGCCACCACCTCGCAGGGCCGGTCCTTCTTCTTGCTGAGCAGGACGCAGAGCTTCACACTGGCGGCTCCGGCCTCGTTCACAAACCGGTCCCGGATCGCCTCCAGGGTGCGGCCGGTATCCAGGATATCGTCCAGCAGAATAACATGCTTGCCCTTCAAATCCGGCAGGGCGTTCTGCTTGAAGCTGACCACGCCACTGCTCAGGGTGCCCCCATGATAGGATGCCACGGAAATGGTCTCGATCAAAAGCGGCAGTTGGATGCGGCGCAGCAGATCCGCCATCAGGATAATGCCGCCCTGCAGGATGCAGACGATGGTGGGCATTTCCCCCTGATAGTCGCGCGTGATGTCGCGCGCCATGGCGTCGAGCCGGCTCATGATGGTGGATTCGTGTAGAAGAACGTGGTCGATATCGTTGTGCATGCAAACTGGGGCGGCGTATGATACGTAGCTCCACGATGAGAATAGAGAATCCCCCATCCAGCAACGAAAAAGAACCAGTCCCCTCCCTCGCCGATCTGCGGATGGAATACCGCCGCCACAGCCTGCGCCGTGACGAAGTCAGCGCGGACCCCTTCGCTCAGTTCCGCCTCTGGTTCGACGAGGCACAGCAAAGCGGCATCGTGGAGCCCAACGCCATGACCCTCTCCACGGTGGACCCGGCGAGCGGTCAGCCCTCCTCCCGCATCGTGCTCCTGAAAGGCCTTGATGAGCGCGGATTCACCTTTTTCAGCAACTACGAAAGCCAAAAAGGCCGCGAACTCGCCGCTCAGCCCCGGGCCGCGCTCGGGTTTTTCTGGAGGGAATTGGAACGCCAGGTCAACGTGCGCGGCTGGGTGGAACAGGTCACGCGCGCTGAAAGCGAGGCCTACTTCCACAGCCGGCCCCGGGCCAGCCAGCTCGGGGCCCATGCCTCCCTGCAAAGCACTCTCATCCCTGGCCGCCTCTGGCTGGAAGCCCAATTCGCCGCCCTCGAAGCGCAATATCCCGCCGGCACCCTCATCCCCCTGCCCGCGTGCTGGGGCGGCTACCGCCTCATCCCGGAGGCCATGGAATTCTGGCAGGGCCGCCCCAGCCGCCTCCACGACCGCATTTGCTATACCCGTCAGAATGACGGAGCCTGGCAACCCGGACGCCTCAGCCCCTGACGCTTATCCGGGACTGCCGTCCACTTGATTCCTGGCAAAAGCCCGGGACGGGACGGGCCTTGCCAAGCGTGCTGGCTATCACCTCAACCGGAACCATCGCTGCCCCTCACTGGCTGGGATACTGTTCCACCGGAGCCGCCGTCTTCAGATGGGTGCGGATGCGGGTGGAGAAATCCTCCGCGCCATTGGCCTGCTCGGCGCGCCCGTTGATGCAGGCCGCCGCCCGGTGTTCCTCCCAGGGCAGGCTATGCTGCAGCCAGCCCGCATCATAGCCCAGCCGCTCATACTTTCCCGTCAGGAGCGGTCGCTGATACCACGGCACCGACTTCCCCCGCATGCGGTCCACGTGCTGCGCGATCACATTGGTGCAATTATCCGTCAGGGTGTTATAAAATTCCGGGGTCTCTTCCAGCTCATTGGTCCGCATCGCCATATCAATAAACAGCCGGCGGCCCTGATCCGGTGTCATTGAAGTCCGGTAGAGATAGACCTGTTCCCTGCGGAAATTGGTCCGGAGCTGGATCACATCCCGCTCATCCGCCCAGAGGTAGATCAGTTCATACTGCTTGAAAAAGCCCCGCAGCATCGTGTTCGGCTCGCCTTCCTCCGCCCGCAGTTCGATACTCACCGCCAGCGGCGGCTGATCCCTGAAGGTAAAGCTGGTGATCACATGGGCCACCTGCGGCACGCCCCAGTAATTGAAGAAAAGATCCACATGCTCCAACAGATTTAAATCATAGGAGCGGCTGGCCCAACGCACCGAAACATCCGCTTCGCTTTTATAGCTGAAATTCCGCAGCCCCGAGACCGTGATGAAATTGCCATCCAGCTCCGTCTTCGCCGCCTGCTCCGTTTCCCTGGGATAAGCCAGCCCGGTCTCCGCTTTCCGGCCGGACCACCACACCACCGTGGCGGCGAATAACATCAGGCTGGCCCAGACCGCGTGTGCCCGGGTCTGGGCCGCCTTGAAAATCCCCCCCAGCAAAGCCAGGTATCCCAGCACCACGCCCCACGCCAGCACCGCATGGCCCGTAAACCAAAAATGCAGGGCCAACAGCGCCCACCCATGCAGCAATACCACCACGCCACCACCTGTCAGAGCTTTCACGCGATTGATCCCCTTTTTCCAGTTTGTCATGAACCTATCCTGCCCTGCTTCAGCGGGAAATGCACGTGGATTCCTTCGCGTCCCCGCCATTCCTGCGCAAAAAAACCGCGACTTGAACCGGAACCCTGGCCCCTTGGTCTACTCCGGCAGTGCCTGGTCGCCCTTAAAGCCGCCTTGCCGCTAAACCCCACCCCCCGTAAATCCCGGGGCACGGGCCACCCTCTCATGATCTGTCCCTCCCTGCTTCCCATCCCTCTCCACCCATGTCCATGACTCCTCCCGTTTGGTGGGACGGCCAACTCATCGCCGAATCCGCCGCCCAGCTTTCCATCAACAACCAGGGCTGGCTCTGGGGGCGTGGACTGTTTGAAACCATCGCCGTCCGTCAGGGGCAAGCCCTCGCCCTCAGCCGGCACCTCGACCGCCTCCGCGCCGGGGCCGCCCGGCTTTGCCTCGAACCCCCTGACGATGACACCCTGCGCGAGGCCATCGCCTCCGTCCTGACCGGTTGCCCGCCGGAGCTGCACCGCCTGCGTCTTACCCTCACCGGCGCGGAAACCCCTGGCTTGACCCTCACCCCGGAACCCGGCCACCTCCTCATCCGGCGCCAACCCGTCGCCCCTGCCCCCTCCGGCGATCCCGCCATCCTCCTCACTGTCCCCTGGCGGCGCAACGAATTCAGCGCCCTCTCCGGCATCAAATCCACCAGCTACGCCGAAAACCCCATCGCCCTCGCCTGGGCGCAGGAGCGCCGCGCCACCGAGGCCCTCTTCCTCAATACCGCCGGAGACCTCTGCGAAGGAGCCCTCAGCAATCTCTTCCTCGTCCGCCACCACCAGATTTTCACTCCATCGCTCAACGCCGGCTGCCTCCCTGGCATCACCCGCCGCCTCGTTATCGAGCTATGCGCGCAGCTCGGCATTCCCTGTCAGGAAAAAGCCCTCACCCCGGCCGATCTCGCCAGCGCCGGTGGCATTTTCCTCACCAATTCCCTGCACGGCATCCTCCCCGTCGGCCAATGCGATCAGCGCCCCCTCGACGCCCCCTGCCCCCGCACCGCCCAACTCACCACCGCCCTCCACGATCTCTTCCTCCGCCTTCCCGATCCCTGACGCCCGGAGGCTGCCGCTTATTCAAGGACCAGAGAACAATGAACTACCAGCCAGGAACGGGTCGGCCTCAGTATTTGGGAAAGATGGCCGGGGTCGGGAAGCGGTCTTCGGCGTTGGAGCCATCGCCCAGGTATTCCTCCCGGGGCACTTGCACCTCTGGCCAGCCTTCAGGACGGATGCGGACGACTCTGGTGGGGCGGATGCCTTCAATGACGAGGTCCGTCTCAAACCGGATTTGGATGCCGCTGCTGCCCAGAGGGATATCTCCGGGCGCTTTTATGACGTCGAGGATGGGACCTTTGGAAGCCATGTGCGCGGGGCCGTATTGGCCGCCGGCATGTTTCAACGTATTCTCGGAGGCATTCACCAGCACCTGGCCGTTTTTCTGGAAATCGGCGTAAAGGGCGGCGTCCATGCCGCCGAACAGGGTCGCGGTGACGGTGGCGCGGCCGAACTTACCATACTCAACGGCATCCACCCAGGCGGGCATCCAGCGGCTGCGGATAAAGGTCTTGTGAAGTTCGGTCTGAATTTGCGCGGCGCGTTGCGTGGCCATCTCATCAAGCCAGATGTCCGAGATGTGGAAGCGCGTGAAGATCCCGTCGGGCGTGGGTCTCCCGGTGATCCCGAGGAGCACGGCTTGGCCGTCGAGCGATTTCCTGCCGCTGGCGGGCCAGGTCCCCTCGGCGATCAAGTCGGCGATCCCGAGGCGTTCCCGACCGCGCCAAATGCAGGTGGCGGCATCGAAGGTCAGCTTTTCCTCTGTGGCCTTGCCGTCTCCGCCGGCCTTCGCTTCGCAGCTGGCGGCGATCATCCCCTCGTTGTTCTTGAGGTCGACTTCTTTGAGCTTCCAGACCAGTCCTTCGCGCTGGTAGTGACTGGGTTCGTCCTCAAGGAGCAGGACGTGGTTCTCGGCGGGGGCAATCCCGGCACCACGATTGTGGTCCGCGTCTTTCTCCTTGTTGTTGACCGGCAGCACCGGCACGGCGGAGATCTTCGGGTCCGGCGGGAGGAAGGCCCGGACGTGCAGCACGGTGCCGAGCGGGATGTCCCTCAGATCTGCAGGTGCGCCGTGATACCGCACGATGCCGTAAGGCAGCATGGCGAAGGGGTGCGGGTCATTCCGGAAAAACATCCCCGAGGCTTGCACGCGGATACTGCCGCGGCGGTTGGGATGATCCACGAACACCAGTTCGCCCCGATAGGAGAGCGCCTTTTCGGGAGGGGGAAACTTTCCCGCTTGGGGGCGGAAGACTTCCTCCACGGCGTGAGCAGCGCACAAATAAAGAACCAAGAACGATGAACCAAGAACGAACAGGAAGCGTGTCATAGCGTGAGCGGGAGAAGGGTAGGATCAGTATTTCGGAAAGATGGCCGGGGTTGGGAAGCGCCCGTCGATGCTGGAGGCTCCGTCGTTGAGGTGTTCCGCGCGTCTCACCCCTGGTGCCGCATCCGAAACTGCTTCGGCGTCAGGCCAATGCGTTTGCGGAAATGCTGGGTGAAGGCGCTTTGGTCGCAGAAGGCGTGGGCGTGGGCGATGTCGATGACTTTGCCGGTTGGATGGATTTGGGAGACACGGCAGGATCGCAACAACTTTTGGCAGATTTAGGCGATGAATTTCCGAATGGAAAGGCGTTTTACAGCAGTCATGAAATACTGCTGTCTCTTCTCCTTCGTCACTCTTTGCCTTTTCGCCTGCACGGGGGCCTCGGCCCACAATACGGTGCTCACGCTGCGTCAGGATGATGCGACGAACACGATCTCGGTTTATCGCGGGAACGGCAAGGAGGCGATTCTCACGCAGAATGCGCGGCCGGATTTCCGGCCTTACCTTCATCCGATTGTGGCACCGGATGGCAAGGGCGTGCTGACGGAGGATAGCCCAGGGCATCACAAGCATCAGACAGGACTCTACTGGGGGCTGAAGCAGGTGAATGGGCGCGACTATTTTCACAATCCAGGCTCGGGCTTCTGGCGCAAGGTGTCGAGCGCGGTGCTCGTGCCGCAAGGCGAGTCAGTGAAGTGGACGACGGTTTATCAACTGCTGGATGCCGGGGGCAAGCCGGTGATGAACGAGACACAGGTGTGGACGATGCGCGATAACGATGGCCGCTACTTCCTGGATCTGGAATGGAAGGGCGAAGGGCTGGTGGATTTGACCATGGCCAAGCAGCCATACGGCGGACTCTTTCTGCGCATGCCATGGAAGCCTGGAATGGAAGGCGGCGTGGTGAACAGCAGCCGTCAGCGCAACGAGTTTGCCAACGCACAGCGCGCTATCTGGTTGGATGTTGGCCTAAAGCTCGAAGGTCGCACCAATCAGGCACACATCGCGATTTTTGATCATCCGAAGAACGCAGGTTACCCGCAGTCCTGGCGTGTGGATGGGCAGCTGGGCGTGGGGCCTTGTCGGGCGATTGCGGGCGATTGGACAATTGCCAAGGGCAAAACCGAGAGGATGCGGCATCAGTTCCTTGTCTATACTGGCAACTTCAACCAGACGATGGATCAGGCCTGGGAAAATTTCAGCCAGACATCTGCTTACCGTGAATCCGGGCGACTTGCCTGGGAAGGCAAAAAGGACCGCGTCTTTCTCACTGGCGAACAGGCAGTCGCGAAGATGACCGTGCCGGCCGGCTTCGAGGCAAAACTCGCCGCTGTCGAGCCGATGATCACGCAACCCATGGCGTTCTGTTGGGATGATCGCGGACGGCTCTGGGTCGCGGAAAATCGCGACTATGAAACGCGCGGCAAAGGCTTCTCTGCCGATGGCAGCAGCCGCATTCTCATCCTCGAAGACACCAACGGCGATGGGAAGTTCGACACCCGCAAAGTCTTTCTCGACGGTATCCCGTTTCCCTCCGCCATCGCGGTCGGCTTTGATGGCCTCTGGCTCGGCGCGCCGCCCAATCTGCTCTTCGTGCCCGACAAAAATCACGACGACAAAGCCGACGGCCCGCTCGAAGTGCGGCTCACTGGCTGGGGCATTCAGGATCGGCATGAGGTGTTTAACAGCTTTAGTTGGGGACCCGATGGCTGGCTCTACGGCTGCCAGGGTTTCGCGACACGCTCGACCGTGGGCAAGCCTGCCGATGGCGGCAAAATTCTCCGCAAGGGCGATCCATTTCCCGTCGAGATGCCGGTGAAGGATGGTCAATACCTCGACGGCGGCGTTTGGCGTTATCATCCGACGAAGGATCGCTTTGAGGTCGTGGCTCACGGCTTTAGCAATCCTTGGGGACTCGATTTTGACGACCACGGCCAGATGTTCATTACCGCCTGCGTCATACCGCATCTCTGGCATGTGATCCCCGGCGGCATCTATCATCGCCAGGGCGGCAGCCACATCAACCCTTACGTCTTCGACGACATCAAGACCATTGCCAACCACCGCCATCGCTCCGCCCACGGCGGTGCCCGCATCTACCTGGCCGATGAGTTTCCCAAGGAATACCGCGACCGCATCATCATGGCTAACCTCCATGAGCACAATGTGATCACGGACATCCTGGAACCGGGCGGATCAGGCTTTATCGGTCACCACGGCGACGAACCACTCTCCGCCCACGACAACGCGTGGGTGGGCTTCAGCATGGAGATAGGACCTGATGGTGCGGCCTACGTGCTCGACTGGCATGACAGCGATATTTGCGGCGATGCCATACACGACAAAGACACCGGCCGCATCTACCGCCTCGCGCCGAAGGGCCTGCCAGGGAAGCTGGGGATCAATCTCGCCGCGCAGACCGATCCCGAACTCGTCGGCCTGCTGACGCATCGCAATGACTGGTATAGCCGTCGTGCCCGCGTGCTGCTTCAGCAACGTGCTGCGGCGGGTCAACTCGATGCCGCCGTGCCCGCGAAGCTGTGGGAACTCTTCGCGCAATCCAAGACCTCCGCGCATCAACTCCGTGCGCTGTGGGCTTTGCACATCACGCAGAATCTCCCAGCGGATCGTTTGCTGCCGATACTCGATCATGCCGAGCCGTATCTTCGCGGCTGGGCGATTCAGTTGCTGGGCGAAGATCGCGCTTACAGTTCGGCGGCCTTGGCAAAGTTGGTGGCGATGGCGGAGAAGGACAGCTCGCCCATCGTGCGGCTTTACCTCGCTGCGGCACTTCAGCGTATGCCATTGGCGGAGCGCTGGTCCATCGCGCAGAACCTCGTCGCTCATGCCGAAGACGCTGCGGATCACAACTTGCCGAAGATGATCTGGTTTGGCATCGAGCCGATGGTCAAAGCCGATGCCTCGCGAGCGATGGCGCTCGCCACGCACAGCAAGATCCCGCTGCTGGCGCAATACATCGCCCGTCGCGCCATCGCTGCCAAACAGCTCGAACCCGTGGCTGCCACACTGCTGGGCAACACCGATCTCGCCTTGCGTCTCCAGCTTCTGGAAGGCGTGCGCGATGGACTCAAATCGCTGGGCCGCAATGCGATCACGAAGCCGAAAAACTGGGACGAAGCCTTTGCCGCGATTGATGCTGCGAAGGATGCGAAGCTAAACGACTTCACCGCGCAGATCGGCCAACTCTTCGGCGATGCCAAAGCCGCCGAAGCGCAGCTTGCCGTGCTGAAGGACACAGCCGCGCCCATCGAGCGTCGCCGGCAAATCCTGACCGCCTTTGCCCGCGATGCGTATGCTGCCGCGCTGCCCGTGGTGCTGTCGCTGCTCGATGAGCCCGCCGTGCGCCGCGATGCCATCCGCTCGCTGGCTTCCTTCGATGATCCTCAGGTGGCCGCCACCCTGATCAACCGCTACGCCAAGCTTTCCGCCGCCGAGAAAGCCGAGGTCGTATCAACGCTCTCCGCACGCCGCAGCACCGCGCAGGCCTTAGTCGTTGAGCTGAAGAAGAACTCCATACCGAAGACCGATGTCACCGCCTTTGACGCCCGCCAACTCTACCGCGTGATCGGGCCATCGTTTGTCGAGTTCTGGGGTCCCATCACCCAGCTCGCCAGCGATAAGCAGGCTGAGATGGCGAAGTATAAAGGCATGCTTACCGATCCCGTGATTGCCAAAGCCAACACCGGTCATGGCCGCGCCATCTTCGAGCGCACCTGCATCGCCTGTCACATGCTCTATGGCGCGGGCGGCATTGTCGGCCCCGATCTCACCGGCTCCAATCGCGCCAACCTTGACTACATCCTCTCGCAGATCCTCAACCCCAGCGAGGTCATGCAGGAGAGCTATCAACTCGTCATCGTCACCACCCGCGATGGCCGCACCCTCTCCGGCACGGTCGCCGCAGAAGACAACCAGCAGCTCACGCTCCGCCTTGTAGGGCAGGACAGCATCGTCACCAAATCCGAGATCCTCTCCCGCGAGAAATCCCCCATCTCCATGATGCCTGAAGGCCTGCTCAAAACCCTCAAAGACGATGAAGTCCGCGACCTCATCGCCTACCTCCGCACCACCGCGCAGGTGCCGTTGCTGAAGCCGTGATGCCACCGAATACCTGCTGCCCACATGAAACTCTTCGGGATCGAGTCGCAATGTGCCGAGGAAAAGAAACGCTGGGGTTTTTAGAGCGCATTCTCGCCCACCATCCTTATGACTTTCCACCGCACGCGCCCACGGCATCGAATGCCTTTGAGTTTAGTGCTGATCACGATGCCCGGCGTTGCTGTTGTTGTGGCAGCCGATCCAAAACCAGACACGAAATTCAATGTCCAATCCGATCAGATAAGCTTCATCGAAAACGGTGAGATCAAGGTCGGAGTCAATCTCGACCTTGGCGGCGCGATCACCTGGCTTTCCACCCCTGAGCACGGCAATCTGATCAACAACAAAGACTGGGGGCGCCAGGTGCAACTGTCATTCTATTCCGGCCCCCAGCCTTTTGAGCCGGATGGCAAAAAGACCCACGAGCACTGGAAAAACTGGGCATGGAATCCGATCCAGTCAGGCGACGTTTTTCGTCATCGCGCCAAAGTGGTGGAACTCACCAATACCGGCACCTCCATTCATCTGGTGAGCGTGCCAATGCAGTGGGCGTTGGAGAATGTGCTTGGCGACTGTCGTTTTGAGGCAGATCTAAAACTGGAGGGTCCCATGCTGCGCGTTCATTATCGGCTGATCAACCAGCGCACCGATCACACGTGGTATGGCGGGCATAATCAGGAACTGCCAGCGGTGTATACGGTCAGCGCATTGGACCGCCTGATGGCTTACACAGGCGATCAACCCTTCACCGGTGGCCAGCTCACCCGCATCATCAAGCCACCTCAACAAGCCTTTCCCTGGGCACGTTTTCTTGCCACGGAAGGCTGGGTGGCTGCCGTTGGGGATGATGACTGGGGCATCGGCGTCTGCAACCCCACCGTTTACCATTACCTTGGCGGCACAAACACCCCCAGGAAGACCTGGGATTCAGGCGATGATCCCACCATGTATATCAGTCCGGTTTCGACGGATGTCCTTGATCACAACATCGTTTTCGATTTCGACCTCATGATGCGCGTGGGGAAGCTCGCCAATCTGCGTGATTATTTTTGCGGTATCATGGCCAAACGGACCCCGCCCGCGTGGAGGTTCACCAAGGACCGCCAGCACTGGGTGCCAAAAGGCTGCACTGATGCAGGCTGGCCAGTTCAAGACGGTTTAAAACTTGCCATCTCCAAGGACAAAAAAGCCTCCATCGAAGGCCCTGTCCAACCGTATCCCGCAGCGTCCGCCCCGAAACTTCGCGTGACCGGCACCTGGACTGGATTGGCAGGCACCGGGCACATCAGTTGGAAAAAGCAGGGCGGCGATCCCTCGCCCAAACCAAACTCGATCACCTTCCCCATTCCCGAATCCGGCAAGGAAACAGGTGTCGAAGTCGATCTGGCCTCCGGCCCTGGATACGATGGGCTCATCACACAACTGACCCTTTGGCCGGCGGACCAGCAGGGTGCCGATGGCCATGTCACCGTGAAATCCATTGAACTCATCCCAGCGAATTCTGTGAGCCATTGAAGCTTCGTGGCACCGCCACAATGAAACAAAGCATTATACTCATCGCCATACGTTTTTTCCGGTTGGTGCGACGATTTCGATGGCTGGTGGAACGGTTGGGCGGGTCGGTGCATCGAGTCAGATGGTTGCTGCGTCGAACGGTGAAGTGGGGACGAGATGGGTTACTCCACCACTCCATTCCTCCTCGTCAGAGCGCAACGACCTTGTTGCTGTCGCCAAACGTGTCGGTCTCCACGCCCATGCGCTGGGCCATGAGGAGCAGCAGGTTGCTCAGGTAGGCGTCCGGGTTCGCAGGGCGGCTGCAGAGCTGGTAATGCGCGGTGGTGAGCGCTCCGTCCGCGTCGAGCGCGTAGCCTTGGAAATCTTTGGCCTGCCGGTTGAAATCCAGATGCTGGCCGTGCTTCAGACCGAGGTCCGAGCCGCCGGCGAGGACCAGCGGAAGGTTGGCGTTGCCATGGCTGTGGCCGTAGGACATGCCGCTGCCGAAAAGCGCCATCGTCGAGCCCAGGAGCGGTTTGCCACCGAGGTCCCTGGTTTCCGAAAGCCGGGTCAGGAAGTAGCTGAACTGCTCAATGGCGAATTTGTCGTAGTTGGTTAGCTTTTCCATGTAGCCCATGTCGCCGCCGTGGTGGCTGAGCTGATGGCGCGATTCCGTGATGCCAATTTCGGGAATGGCAATGGCCTGGCCCTCGCCCCCCAGACTGAAGGTGGCCACGCGGGTCACGTCCGTCTGAAACGCGAGCACCATGAGGTCATAGACGGTCCGGAAATAATCGCCCGCCATGGTGTCGGCGATGTCGCGGTCGACGCGTTTGCGGTCGGTTTCGGAAACGGCAGGCAGCGGCGTATCGAGCCACGCATCGGCCCGCCGGGTGCGGATCTCCGCCTCTCGGACGGAGGTGAGGTATTGTTCCATGCGTCCTTTGTCCCCGGAACCCATTTGTTTCCCGAGCCGGCGCACTTCGGCAAGGTTGTCATCGAGCACGCTGCCTTTGCGGCGCAAGGCCCGCCGCTGGGCCGCGATGCCGCCTTTCGGTCCGGCAAACATGGGCGCGAAGATCTTGCTGCAACGGCGCATCGCCGGCAGCCGGACCCCGTCTGCGGTCCAGGCGAGGGAATCCTGGGTGATAGCGACTTCCAGAGACGGGAAGCGGGTGTGCTGCGCGGTGATTTCCGCCATCTTCTGGTCCACGGAAATCGTGTTCTTATCCGAGGGGCCGAGCTTTCCGCCGGTCAGCCAGACATTGATGCAGTTGTGGTGATGACTGAGGCTTCCCGGATGATGCAGACCGCTGATCGGCGTGATGACACTGCGGTGCTTCTCCAGTGGCTTGAGCGACCGGGAGAACTGGTAGTTCTTCCCCGTCGTGGTGATCTGGTAGTTCAGCGAATGCACGCCGTTCGCCAGATAGATGAATGCGCTGCGACGCGGGGCGGCGGTGGCGGTCTCTTCAGCTCCCGCCCGGAGCGGGATCATGCATTCCAGCATGGGCAGGGCGATGAAAGTGCCCAACGCTTTGAAAGCATGGCGGCGGTCGATTAGCCAGGATTGGGATAGGTAGTTCATGGTTCTTGGTTCTTGGTTCTTGGTTCCTCGTTCTTGGTTTGGCTCTCGGTTATCGGTGTCGCATCGAAGAACTAAGAACAAAGAACAGGAACATTTTCGCTATCGTTTGCGCATGAGGTTGGAAAGGGCCACGGCCTGGACGATGTTCCTGACCCCATAGTTGTTTTGCTTCGCTTCGGCTTCGATGGCCTTGAGGTCTTCCTGGTCATCAACGGTGAGCACGCGCCTGAGACCGTAGGTGCAGAGGTGTTCGATGAAGGCTTGCACGAACTTGTCGCGGTCCCCGATCAGCAGGCGTTTGAATTCGTTGGCATCCTTGAAGGCACGACCGTCGGGCATCAGCCCGGCAGGATTGACCAAAGGGTTTTCACCGGTTCCCGCGGCGACATTTTCGCGGGTGCGCCACTGCCCGATGGCATCGTAGTTTTCCCACGCGAGGCCCAAGGGGTCGATCCTCGCGTGGCAGGCGGCGCAGTTTGCGTCGCTGCGGTGCGCTTCCAATTTATCTCGAAGACTAGCCTTGGCACTTGTGGGGGGATTGGGTTCGATGGCGGGCACGTTGGCCGGCGGCGGCGGCGGCGTTTTGCCCAGAATCACTTCGCTGAGCCACACGCCGCGGTGCACCGGGCGATGGCGCGTTCCGTCCGAAGTCAGCCCCAGCGACGCGCCCATGGTGAGCAGTCCGCCGCGATGATCCCCGGGCTGGAGCGCGACGCGCTGGAAGCCGCTCGTCGCCGGCTCCGGCAGTCCATAGAAATCGCAAAGCCGGGAATTGGCCATGGTCCAGTCGGAATCAATGAAGCCATCCATGGGCAGGTTCTTCACAAGCATCTCTCGGAAAAACTCCACCGGCTCGGCCCGCAGGCTCATCTCAAGCCACCGGTCGTAGCCAGGGTAGAGCTTCTTGTCCGGCGGGAACATGCCCACGCGGTGCAGTTGCAGCCACTGCCGTGAGAAGTCGTCGATGAAGCGGTTGATGCGGCTGTCGGCCAGCATCCGTTCCACCTCTTTTTTCAGTCCGCCGCCGTTCAGCGTGCCGGCTTTGGCCGCGGCAAAAAGGGCGTTATCCGGCATCGAACTCCACAGAAAATACGAAAGCCGCGACGAATGGCCGGTGGACGGAAATCGAAACGGATCATGGGATTTGGATCACTATCAAAGCAGGCGCAGCCCTTGTGCGCGACCCACGATTTTTCGCGCGGCAGGTGGTGGCAGGATGGTTGGTGAATTCGCTTACGGTTTCACCCGGGGATTTCCTTCACCGCCGCGCCGTTGGTCTTCATCCATCTTCAATATCCATGCTGCACGGATTACCCGCTCCGCATCATCGCTCATCAAACCCTGTTCATCAGCTGTAATCCGCATCGAATGTTAGGAATTATATAGCAGCGAACAACGGCGTAGGCCTGTGAATCAAAGTGTTAAATTGCGGGGAATCCGCACCAAACATGCCGAAGTGCGCCACCCATCTGTCAGGTGGGAAGGGTCCGGTCGAGGGTGCGGTATTGGATGGCTTTGGGCGTGCTTGACTGCACCTCGTTCCTTTCCGACGTAGCAGGGTAAAACCATTTAGTTTTCCTCATGGAAGCGCCCAAACAGCCTTTGCTGAGGCTGATCAGGTTTTCATCTGCTCCGGCCAAAGTGGTGAGCTGTTTGCGGTTCATGATTGGGGAAAATCTGCATGGCATGATGCCCCTAACGCAGGTCATCCTGGGCGCGGGGACGGGCGGGGAGGATGGCGCAGGCTCCTTTGCATCCGAAGAGGCGGCTGAGGAGGAGGCGGTGGCGGCTGATCCATTGATAGATGACCTCCGCAATCTGGATGATTCCGGGGATCCAGAGAAACAAAGCCACGGGCACCAGCAGGGGCAGGCGCAGGCCGACGAAGCGGATGCAGCGGGCTCCCCGGTGGATGCGGCCGTCCTTGGCGATGCAGTGAATCGCTTCCTGCAAATCCCCGCGGGAAAGCTGAGGGGCGAGCCGTGCGGCGGATTCATGGGACAGCGGGATGAGGCTCAGCGCGCCACACCAGTCCAACCAGGTCAGGACCCGCATTTGAAAGGTGCACAGGGGGCACTCATCGTCATAAAGAACAATGTGACGCCGGGCGGGGGCGGGTGGGGCGGCCCCGGGGGGAGCTGGGACGGGATCGGGGGTATTCATGGCCACGCATGCTGCCACGGCCAGCGGTCCCGGGACAGGGGAAAAATCCGGGTTTCCTGGAGGGTGGCCGTTTCGGTGGGAGGAATCACCGGCCCGGGCTTGCGGCCGGGCGATCATTTCAGCGGGCCGGACGGAGATCGATCCCGGGGGAAGCAGCCCGGTCCCGGGCGATTTCGGCGAGGTGCCAGGCGATTTTTTCGGCATGGGTGCGCAGGGCGCGGGTGGCGGCCTTGATGCGTCGGCGCTCCTCCTCACGGTGGCCGGCAAAGGCTGATTTTGCCAAGCGCAGGCGGGAAGTCAGATTGTTGATATTCATGATTAAAGTCAGGGGCAGGCGGCAAGGCAAGCGGCTCTGCCGGGATCCGCAGGACTGCACATTCCGTCTTTTTTTGTAACGCAGCGGCTTCCAACACCCGAATGAAGGATCGCCCGACCCCGGGCCGTAGTAGAGTGAACCCCATGCTGCTCCGTTTCCGCCTGCTCTGCTGCTGTCTTTTCCTGGCTGGCAGCGCTGGATTTGCGCCTGCCCAGACCCTTGCCTACGAGGAGCCCCCCCACGATTATTGGGGGGCGGGGCGGAGCGATTCAGGCAGCGTGCTGGATGCGGAACTGCAATCTGGAACCTTCTCCCTGCCGACCGGCTCTGATCTGGAGGCGATGCGGGCGGTGCTGGCACAATTGAAGATTGCGGAATCCACCCAGACGCTGGTTTTTTCCAAAACCAGTGTGCAAAAGGAGCACATCTTTCCTTGGAATCCCCGGGCGCTGTATTTCAATGACGAGAGTTATGCCGGGTGGGTGCCCGGGGGGCTGATGGAATTTGCGATGATCGATCCCATCCTGGGGCCGATTTTTTACCTGCTCGACTTCCACCGGCCGGACCGGCCCCACCCCCGGCTGGACCGGCCCCAGGCTTGTCTCGACTGCCACGGGAATAACATGACAAACCGGGTGCCTGGACTGATGATCCGCTCGGTGTTCCCCGGGCAGGATGGCAGTGTGCTCTTTCAGGCGGGCACTTCCCTGATTGATCACACCAGCCCGCTCACCACCCGCTGGGGAGGCTGGTTCGTCACTGGCACACATGGCACCACCGTCCACCGGGGCAATGCGATTGCGGCAGAACACGGCAGCCGCAGCGTGACTCTGGACACCGCGCAAACCTCCAACCTCGCCAGTCTGGAGCGTTTTTTCCCGGTGAAACACTACCCGCGCGGCACCAGCGATATTGTCACTCTGATGGTGCTGGAACATCAGATCATGATGTCCAGCCGCCTCACGGAGGCCTCTTACGATGTGCGCGCGGCCATCGTCCGGCAAAAGGCCTTGCGTGCTGAATCGGGCGACCCTCCGACGGATGAACTCACCGGCACCGCCCGGATCATCGCGGAGAGCCACGTGGGCAGAATCCTGGACGCCCTGTTGTTCCGGGACGAGGCGGAGCTGCCGGAGGGCGGCATCTCAGGGAATGCCGCGTTTCAGCAGGAGTTCCGCCAGAATCATCCTGCCGCCAAAAACGGGAAGTCCCTCACCGACTTCCACCTCGGCAACCGCCTCTTCCGCCACCGCTGCAGCTACCTCATCTACAGTCGGCAATGGTCTGCCCTGCCCCGTCCCCTGCTGGACCTGATTTACGGGCGGTTGCATCAGATTCTCACCTGGGAGGAAGCCCCGCCGCCCTACCGCTACCTCAGCCGGGAGGAACGGGAAACCATCCTGATGATCCTGAGGGAAACCCCCATCAAGCTGCCCGCCGATTGGCACTAGCCCCCCCGGATGCACGGGAATGGCGATCCTTTCCCTGGCGGCCGGCGGGATCCGGCTGGCCGGAAACACCTCCGCCCGGCGGCAGCAGGCCCGCAGTGCAGAGGCCGGGCTCTGTGACCGGATTTCTGTTGATTTCCAGCACCTTATGCCGGGACCACCCTGAATCCGGCAGGAAGCAGCAAAGGCGCCTGCCGGATGTGGACTTTCCTCACGAGAAACCCCTAACTCGTTAGAATCATTTATCACATACCGGCAGGCGTGACCCGTTCTATAACTCATCCCCTGGGAAAACAAGAGAAAAATCGTCAATCCTGCTATGAATTCGCGTAATTCCCCCGTTCCGGACGCAGTGAACGGAATGAAGTTTGAGGTTTCCAAGGTGGAAAGCTGGAGGATCCTGTCCGATACCGCAGGCCTTTCCTGTTGGCCTATTTTCCCTTCAACTTCCTGCCCTTCCGTGAGACAACAACTGCAAGCCCTCCACCAAAGACTGACCGGCACCGTCCTGGGTGCTGAAACGCCCGCTTTTCTGCTGATCACGGCGCTGCTGGCGAATGGTCACGTCCTGATCCAGGGGGCACCCGGCATCGGAAAAACCAGTCTCGCCTCCACGCTTGCCCGCAGCATCGACGCCGCCTTCAGCCGGATCCAATTCACGCCGGATCTGCTGCCGGCGGACATTACGGGCTACTCCATTTTCAACCAGGCGAGCGGGGAATTTCAATTCATTCCCGGGCCGGTGTTCTCCAACATCGTTCTGGCCGATGAAATCAACCGCACCAGCCCGCGGATTCAAAGTGCGCTCTTCGAGTGCATGAGCGAGCAGCAGGTCACGGTGGACGGGGTCACCCGCCGTCTGACCTCGCCCTTCATGGTAATCGCGACCCAGAACAATACCTTTTCCACCGGAACCTTCCCGCTGCCGGAGCCGCAGTTGGACCGCTTTCTCCTCAGCATCCATATGACGCTGCCGGATTTGGAATCCCAGGCCAGGCTGCTCCAGCTACACGCCCAGCGGGGCCCGCAGTTTGTGGAAACGACGCCGCTGCTCCACGCCGATGACATCCGGCGCGCCCAGGCGGAAGCGGCTGCGGTGCCGGTGAACGACCGGGTCTGCCGCTACATCACGCTGGTTTGCGAAAGCCTGCGCCGCGCGGATGCCGGACGGGGCTCCCTGTCCGCCCGGGCCGCCATCGCGGTGATGCGTGCCGCCCAGGCGGCGGCCTGGCTGGAAGAGGCCAAGGCCGTCTACCCGGATCACGTGAAAAAAATCGCCTCTGCCGTGCTGGCCCACCGCCTGCTGCTCAAGGACCAACGGAACGGCCAAACCGGAGACCCCATCAGCACCGTGGAGAATGTGCTGGCGAATGTGCCGGTCCCCTGAGAGCTTCGCTGGAAGTTGAGAGTTGAGAGTTGAGGGTTGCGAGTTGAGGGTTGAGAGTTCGGGCGATACGGCGGATGGACCAGCCTTTGGCAATCAAGGCGTGAGTGGCTTGTTGTTGGGACACTTCGAGGATGTTGGACATGCCCCCCAGCCAAGCACACAGGCCGTGCCATCTCAGGAGCGGTTTTACCTCCGGAAGTGGTGCACTTTGAAGCCCTGAAAGTGATTATCAGGTGGTGCACTTTGAGTGATCGCCGACAAACGCAGACGTAGATTGCACAATACGAATTATTTTTAAGTAATCTGATTCCCCCGTAAAATCGCCCTCCGGTTGGCTGCCTCGTTGGGGCATTAGCCCGACTTCGCGGACTGGGAAAAGGGTTGGTGCAGATATCGTTGATTATCAACAAAACGATTTTCTGGAAATAGAAAGGTCTGCACTACACGCGGGGACCATTCAGGTGGGTTTTGCCGGGGCGGTAATCTTCGGGGGCGGCTGGGCGGGGAGGGTTAGTTTGAGCTGGTCGGGCAGGAGCTGGAGTTCTTTTTCTGGCTGGGTGTAATGGGTTAGGACGACTTCGCGCCCATCAGTGGTGGGGAGGTGGACGTCGAGCATTTGCACCGCAGCAAATTTCTCAAGGACGGCCCGGGGGGTGAGGCCGGTGGCGCTTTGCTTCAGCCGGGCCTTGAGGGTGATTTGCAGGGCGCAGGCAAGGAAGGAGATGAGCCGAGGCCCCCCGGGATGGGCCGGGACAGACTGCGACGAAGGAGCAGCCCCGCAGGGGTGAAGGAGCCGTGAGGCGGCGACTGAATCATCATGTGGGCTTCGATGCGATGGTCCAGCTGGTGATGGATGGGCCGCAGGGCGAGGTCGCCTTTGAGTTCTTTGAAGGCTTGCTCGACTTCGGTGAGCTGAAGGTAGTATTCCCAAAGTTTGGCAGGATCTTCTTCTGT
The DNA here is from genome assembly GCA_945900785.1 of Akkermansia muciniphila. Classification (GTDB taxonomy): domain Bacteria; phylum Verrucomicrobiota; class Verrucomicrobiia; order Verrucomicrobiales; family V1-33; genus CAIZWU01. The sequence continues at coordinate 22,259 of CAMDJM010000016.1, read as the reverse complement.
CAGGTTGGTCCGGAGCAGGTAACGTCCTTCGCGCCGGCGGGCTTCGCGGAGTTTTTGGCGGTCCAGTTTGTAGGTCAGGGTGGCGGTTTCACTTTTGTCCTTCCCGTTGCCTTTGTCTTTGCCCCTGACGTGGTGCTGGACGCTGATGGTGACAAACCGGGCGTCCCGCCCGGCTTCTTTTTTCGCGGCTCCGATGGCCTGGTGGACGGCGTCGCATTTGAGAGGACGCATGCGCTGGGTGATGGCGTCGAGCGCGGCGGGGTATTTGCGCCGCCGCCGCCGGCGCATGAAGCGCTCTTTGAGGATGCGGTCTCCGCTCTCCGCCAGGACGTAGGTTTCGCCTTCTTTTGGCAGGAGTTTTACGCGGACGTTGGGCCGGGCGTGTTTCCATTCGCGATCAAGGAGATCGTTTTCCAGTGTGTTTCAAAATAGGTGCTGGTCAGATCGTAAAGCAGGACTTCGTATTTTGCCTTGAAGAGGTCGCGCCAGCGTCCGGTGAGGTGGTCGAAGAGGGCGCGTTTATGGGTCAGTAGTTTATCGTGGCAGGCGTAGAGGCGGTGGGGATCGGCCAGGGTGAAGTCGCTGCCCAACAGTTCGGCGATGGCGCTGTGGTCAAACCAATGCCGGTGCAGCCGCCACTCGGAGCCGGGGTCGATGAGCCGATAGAGCGCCAAGGTCTGCAGCACCAGATCCCAGCGGGTCCCCTCGCGGCCGGGCGGCAGATGTTCGCGCCAGAAGGCGTCCAAGCCGGGTTGTTGCCAGAGTTCGCACCCCAGCCAGCAGGCCCCCCACTGACGGGGGCGGCGCAGGGACATGGCTCCGAGCCGGAGGCTGACAATGGGCAGGGTGTCGTCCGGGCTGGCTGCCGGGGCCAGATCGTCAGGAAAGAGCGCCACCTGCTGCGGTGCGGCATCGTCCTGGCCGAAATGATCAACGGTCTTGCGCCAGGACGCTTCCTGTCGGCCATTGAGTTCCCCGAGGTAAAGCACATGCCGCTGGAGCACCCTGCCGTCGTGCAGGCGCCGATTCTCGACCACACTCCAGTAGAGGTGTTCTTTGCCATTTTTCCGACGTTTGGATCAACGCAGGAACATGATGGCTCCAGAAGGTAGCCAGATTTTTAATCCCGCAACACCCAAGGTCTGCACTACAAGCCATTTTGGAAATCGCTGCATTGAATATCAACGAATTGCACGCTGAAATAACATGAAAAAAGTTTTATAACATGTCGAGTCGGCGAAGTCGGGCTAAATGTGGTCCCGACCGTCCAGCACCCCTCCGCGAGAAGCGCGGCTTTGGCTGCATTACGGGCAATAGATCGGATTGTTCCACCGGTGATGGAGGTCAAAGAAGTGATCGCCCCGACCGGATTCGCGCAGGCTGCGCCATGCGCCCCGGGTGACTTCGGTAATGCTTGAAAAATCAAACTGGACTCCTTGGGGCGGTCGCCCTCCGTCCGAAAACGACCATGCGACATCGAGCGGCTCCGCAAGGCCCGGCGCGTAGGTGAGGCGGACATGGGCATCCTTCGCGCCGTGATGCACGGCCTCGACGCAGGCCTGGCGGGCGGCGCAGGCAGCCGCGCGGTCGATGTGCGTCAGGTCCTTGCCGCTGAGGGCTCCACCGCCGATGGGAACGCGGGGGCCATAATAATCGGCCACCAGTTTCCGGCCGGTTTGACCGTTGTCACTGTTGGAGCCGCCATCGAAGAAGGGCCCGTTGGGATTCACGAGCAGGCGGGCGGATGGGCGGTCGAAAGCCCAGCGGGCATCGGCTTCCGCAACGGTGCGCAGGGTCTCGAGGACTACAGCCGCGACCTCGCCCTGGAAGTCGAGGAAGGAGGGTCCGCGCTTCTGCTGGAGGGTCACGAGGATCGTTTGGACCTGCCACCGCGCGGCGGTCCCGCGAACCGCCGGCGTTTCCGCAAGATGGACGATGAGCTTGCCGTCCGGCCCGTGGCCTTCAAGGGGCCCGCCAAAGGCACAGGCGGCATCGAGAGCCTCGCGCAGGGTGTGGGCAAGGAAGTGTTCCGGGCTCAGATAGCAGGTGGCCCGGTCGTAGCCGGCCCATCCCGTGACCACCGCCTGATCATTGATGTGCCGGGTCCATTCCCGGGGATCACGGACCTGGCGGCAGACGTGATCGTGCACCTGATAGCGGTTCGCATCGATGGAGTTGCCCGGCGTATAGCCGATTTCCTGACCAACCGTGCGGACGACATCGGCGAAGACGGTTTCCAAGGGTTCCCGGGTCACGGTGGCCCCGGTGAGGAAGACCTGGTCCGACCATGCGGCGACCTCGATTTGACCATAGGCCTCCGGGTCCAGCCCGCAGGCATGATAGAGAATGCGGTCGGCGACCTGGTCGCAGAATTTGTCAGGGTGGCCGCGCAGAACGGCTTCGCTGGTGCGGATCATGATGACTTGGGGTTGATGTTGGGGAGGATGGTCCGGGGGATGCCGTGGAGGTCGAAGGGCGCTGACGTCCCGTGAGCCGAAACGAGGACATGAATGGCTTCGCCGCTGGCCTTGAGTTGACGGAGCAGGCGGATGCACGGCTTTTCGATATAGCCGTCCGTGACGATGAGCGACTTTTGCGGCCGGTGCTTCAGGATGTGCTCGAGGACAACATTGAAGCAGGTGCCGCCGGTGGTGTTGGTGACCAGTTTTCCGCCGACGAGATTGGCGGGGGCCACTTCGTTGGAAAAGGCATGGAAGGGCGACTGGATCCACCGGCGCAGCCGCCAGAGCAGACCGGTCAGCAACTCAAGTTCCGGATTCATGGAGCCGCTGACATCAAGATAGATGCTGGCCAGCCCGCGCGGGCGGTGGCTGTCGGCCTGCCAGTGGAAGTCGGGCACCAGCGGGTTCCACAGCGAGCGCAGGGCGGCGCGGCGGTCACTCGGGTTGGCCACCGGGAGATGGAAGGAAACCTGTCCGTCCAGCACCGGACGGCTTCGCGGATGGGGGACGAGGAGTTTTTGCAGCATCCGCGCCGTTTCCGCGCACCATTTCCGCGAGGGATCAGCCGCGCTCCATGCCGCCTGATAGGGTTCCGGTCCGGCACCATGCTCCCCCGGGTTGCGGAAAATGCCGCTCCCGTCGAGTTGCTGGAAAAGCCGGTCGAGCCGCTCGCGGTTGGCGGGGTGCATGGGGCCCTCCTCCCGGTGATTGCCAATCAGGATGATCCTGCCCGGAATAGCAAGTTTAAGCGCATCGAAAGCGTCAAGCACATCATCGGCCAGCACCGTTCCGTTGGCCAGCCCGCTGCGGAGCAGGTGAATCCTCGAACGGTGGTCAAATTGGAGAGCGAAGTTAGCCAATTCCCTTGGGCCGGACAGCTTTCGCGACCGCTGTGCCGCAGCCTCGGGGTTTCGAGGCCGAATGTCGCCCGGGGCGTCCGGACGCAGGAGCCAAAGCGGGCAGCCGTCACCCGTGGGCGTGTAATACCGCCGGAAGAATTCGCCGGAGGCTACCCCCAGTTCACGCTGCACGATGTGGTTGATCACCGCATCGAGGGCGAGGTTGGTCGCCTCGTCCATCTTTTTGAAAAGCTTCGTGTGGCCCAGCAGCACGTGGAGGAATTCATGGAGCAGCACGGCCCGCAGGTCATCCTCGGTCCGGATGTGCGCGGCGACGAATTCCGGATTGATGAGAAGGCGCGGCAGATCATCGCCGAGGGTCACTGCCAGCGTCGGAATTTCCGTCGTGAACTCAAGGCGGGCGACCGAGAGAATCCCCGCGCAAGCCAGCGGATTGTCCTCCACGAACTCCGCGAGCACGACTTCGATATGGCGGCGGTCGAACGGGGTCTCAGTCATCGTCATTGCGGGCGAAGGTTGCGGTGTCGCAGAGGACCAGACGCACCGAGCGCGCAAGTCTCCGCTCGGACCAGATCAACGGGCGGTCAGGGCTGAAAAGGCTGCCGCTGCACTTGCCCAGCACCAAGGCTCTGCGCAGGAGCGGGACTGGATCCTCCCCGGCGTCATCGACCTCCGGGCCGGGAGGGGAGTCCACCACGAGGGCGACCCCGGCGGGAAGTTGCGACGCATGGGCCTCCCACGCCTCCTCCGGAGTGAGAAATCCGGCGCGGCTCAGCAGGGTCATAGCGAACTCGCGGAGTGAATTGGCCACCGGCTGCCGGGGCAGACGATACGTTCCCAGCGACTTCAGTCCGAGGATTCCCGAGCCGTCACTCAGCATCCGGCTCACGACGGCGGTGGACACCACCCGGGAGCGCGGACCGCCCGTGTTGGCGTGCCGCAGGGGATCGCCGTTCCGCCTGCCGCCATTCCCGGGATTCCGGCAGCCGCCCGTCCCGGTCACGGCACCGGCCGGCTCGGGAAACCAGCCTTGGATCACCGCAGCAAGGAACCGGGCAATAAGGGTCAGGATGGTCATGGTTTCGTTTGGGTGAGAAAGGGCTTCACGGCGCGCATGGCACGGTCGAGGCAGTGCTCCAGCTGCGCGGCGTCCGGGATGGGGTATTCATGCACGATGCAGTGGTAAAACAGCTGCCGGGCGCGGGCCTGCCGGGCTCCCCGCAGTGATGGCAACAACGCGCTGCATTCACTGAGGGCCGGGTGCGGATTGGTGTCAGGCTGAAGGCCCTCCCGGAGCCGCCATTTCACCTCGCCCTGGACTTCCAGAATGGGGGCCGCCACTTCCACGATGGCCGCCAGCGCTTCCTCACCCAGAATGGTCGGCCTCTGTTGCGCCACCGGAAGCAGCGCCAAGGCCAGCACCGCAGCCTCCGGAGCAGGCAACTGGATGAGCGACTGGCGGACTGCCATGGTCACGGTGTCCCGTGACGGGGCACCGCCCAGCAGCAGGCGGCACCGCTTCGCGGGATCCTTCTCGTGGAGCACGCGGGACAGCCAGCGGCTTTCCTCGTTCCGGGTCAGGAAATCCCACGCCGCCGCATGAGCCCCGCGCAGCACCGCGTCGGCGACCCGGACACCCCATGCGAGTTGCGGCAGGGAATTCGTCAGCCCGCTGCGGAACAATCCGCTCAGGGGCTGCCCGCCGCTCACCAGCGTGAGAGCGATGAGGTTCCGTGAGAACTGGCGCACCCGACGGGGCGAAAGCCGGATGCCCGGCTGGAGCAACTGCGTGGCCACCACCGACGCATAAGTCAGGGCCGCCTCATGCAGTTCGTCGGGGGCGGACTCGAATCGCCGCCGTCCTTCCTCCACGGCCCGGCTCAGCCCGACCGCATCGAACGAAGGGCGGTTGATGCCCCGGGCGTCGGCCACCAGCCGACGGTCCGCGTCCACGAGGCCATCCCAGTCGGGCACTTCAATGATGAAGGCAAAGCGGTCCGCCAGCGCTTGGTCGAGCGACTCCGAACCCTCATAAAAATCCTCGCCGTCCGCCGGTCCGCACGGGTTCATGGCCGCCCACCGGTAGCGAAGTTCCGGCAAGTCGAGCCCTTGGATGCGGCGCTCATGGACGAGGGAAAACAGTCGGTTCTGGTGTTCCGGTTTGCAGCGGCTCAGCTCGTCAATGAGCACGGCTTCCGCCTGCCAGATCGTGGCCGGGGTTTGGATATAACGGATCGCCGTGCCATCCTTGTCGGGAAAGGGAAACCCGACAAGGTCATCGAAAGCAATCAGGCTGGCGTTGTAGTGGCGGTGCGTCAGGCCGAGGGCTTCGCTCAGGCTGTTGAGGAGGAAAGTTTTCCCCGTGCCGGCCTTGCCGATGAGCAGCAGCGGGTCGCCGGAAATGAGGGCCGCGAGGATGATGTCCTCCACGGCATCGTAGCCGTAGACCCCAAGGTGGCGCAGCCAGCCGGGAGCAAGCAGGCGTCCGTCACCGGACAGACCGGGACAGAAAAGGACGGCGGGAGGTGATGCCGGTGAGGAATGGGACATGTCAGGATGTTTCGTTTTCACGCTTTGACAGGTTGGTTGGCGGCCGCCGCTGCCGTCAGGATGCGGTCCCGGCGACGCCGGGCGACGGACGGGTCGGTCGTCTTCAAGCTGCAGCGGACCCGCACCGAGGTGCCATCCGGCTGGTGAACGGTGCCGTGGAACCACCAGGTTCCATGGTTGTTCCAGAGGTGATGATTTTCCCCCGCCGGGCGCTGGCGGCGGGAAAGGATGGGCTGGCAGGCGGTCATTTTGATATGGAGTTAGGATTGGTCCACATCAGGAGTCCGAAAAACGAAACGCCCGGCCTGAGGACATCAAACCGGGCGTTTTCATTACGGGAGACTGTTTTTCGGTGGGTCTGTCTGGTCCCACTCGACTCATCCCGCAGATGATAAGTCTGCGGAAGGCACCTTGGCGTCTCGGCTAGGTTGCTGTCTCCGCCTTGCGGCAGAGGCTCTTGATGTGTGAACACCCTTTCACCGCCCTGCAGGGTATGCAAGTCTGCCGGTTGTCATAAATTCCCGTCCCTTGCCACCTCCCGGGGACCATCTGGAGGGCCAGACGAAGGGGGGCGAGGCCTCGTCGCAGGTGCAGATCGACCGACGGGAGCTGCTGCAATTCATCATGAAGGGCTGGGCTCCGATGAATGAGATGTGTGAACGCGCCGGATTTTCCGAGCGGGCCATTTACGAGCGATCAAAGGCGATCATGGGCTACTATCATTTACCGTTCGATGTGCCGCCACCACGATGAGGGGAAGAGGGGAATCGAGCGCATGGAGCGGGGCCATACATGCTCAAAACCACCGTGTTACCGGTTCAAAAAAGCCATCACCGCCTTGCTCAGGCGCTGGTGCAGAATCACATCCAGCGCAGCAATCTGGTAGAGTAGGACAATCGCGCGGAAAACGAACTGATAGCCGGGTTTCGAACATTTGTGGCGCAGCCTCCATTGGGCAATAAACGCTCCAGGCCAGCCACCAAGCAACTCGCCCAGGTGCAAAGAACTTTCCGATATCCGCCATCCCTGGGAAACCGCCTGCTTTTTGTCATGGGCATACATGGCGTAGGTGATGGCAGAAACGATCAGCATCCCTCCTGCCCCCATCCACCACGGCGGCGGCAGCCACAATAGGGCCAGCAGCGGCAACACCAACAAGAGACAAAACAGAATCAGGGCACCCGTGCCCGATTGGACCTTGCCGGCCTTCACCAAGGTCAAGCCTTTGGCATAAGGCCGCCATCCCAGATCAAAGCCCGGTATGAAGCGCACCTCCTCGCCGCTCTTTGGTCTGCGCTGACCCGGTTCGAATTCCTTGATGTGGGCAAAGTAACGCTTCCCACCGGACTCCACCCAACCATATCCCTTCTCATCAAACCATTGCGTGATCATCCCGAACCGCCGGGCTTCGGGTGGACCAGATTGTAAATTTTTCAGGTGCGGCATGCTGCTATTCAGCACTCCTTTGCAGGGTTCACCACTGGATAGCAACCCTTTCTTCCTTTTGACCGGGTAAGCGGGTAAGTGCATCCCAATGATCAATGATCCTCGCAGGGCATCACGTGACCGGCTCCCGTATGGGATCCGGAAATCATCCCGTCAGGCACCGGAGGTCGGCATCCGCCTTCGGCAGGAGAGCCGAAGCGTAAAAGTTAAAACAAGGGAGCGGCGGCGCGAAGGGTCGAACTTCGGGCGTCCGAAGTTCCGCTGTCGTCCGGCCCAGTGGGGCCGGGGGGCGCGCCGGGAGCTTTTGCTCCTACAGCGAACCGGTGGTGATTCCGGGAAAGCCGAAGTCGTCCGCAGGAGGTCGTCGCCCGTCAGGGAAGGGGTGCGCGAAGTGAACCCGTGAAGTTAGTGGTGTCCTTTAGAACCCGTAGTGCCCCCACGCGTCGGGCGACGGCGCTAGCCGGAAGCGGCCGACTTCGGGCTTTTTGGTGATTGTCAGTGACGGTTAGGAACCGGCAGCACCCGGTAGCCGATAGGAAAAAGCCCGAAGTCGGGCGTTGAGCCCGAACGCGTGGGGGAGCTGTGACGGCTTGGTTAAGCCGTGCCGTGGCATTTCATGGGGCGATAGCCCCGACATACCATGTATGTTGGGGTCGTCGGCAGGCCCATTCCTGGAATTGGGCGGTCGGGCCGATAGGCCTCCTGCATGGGATGTCCGATAGGACGATTCCGCCGAACATGAAAAAACCGCGATGATGATCGCGGCGGGTGTGGCCGATAGGACTGATGGGGCAAAAAGGACGGATGAGGCCTTTGGAGGAAATCTGCGGATTGGGAAATGGCGGCCTGGTTGAGAGGGATTTGCAGTGTCGCACAATATCTGTTTGCGACAGGAAAGCGGGGGAATCAGCATTACTTATGAGTGGCGGCGCTTTGCGGTGGTGACTCTGCCGATAAAGTAAAATGGCCGGCGTTTGGCATGGGCAAGTGCCAAAACGATGAGCTTTCCATTCCAGAGCATATAGGCGATGAACCACTCTTTAAATTGCGGGCCGAGGTTGATGCGGCGGATGTGATTTCTTCGGACACGATACAGTTTGGGAGTCCGGCGAGCTTGCGCAATTTTGGCAACAAAAAGGATCCAAAAATCGTCGGCAAGTCGGGGATCAAAGATTCCGAAATTCCGTTAAACTTCGGAAATTTCGGAGCGGGCAGATGAGAGAATTTCCCATGGCATCATAGGGCTGCCGGAGTCTTTCCCGCTTTAAGGTCAGACATGAAACTGGCCATCTGGGCCTCGAACTCGTCTCCGGGGATAAGCTCAGCCTTGCCCGTGATGATGCTGGCGACCCGCTCATTTATTTCAGATTCCCAAGCCGCTGCGACTTCAGCATCGTCAGCTTCAAATTGTGATTCGAGGCGTTGATTGAGGTAGGCTGTGAGTTCACACTGTTCCTGTTGAGGCAGTTGTTCCACGTCATGCAAAATACGTTCCAAGGTGGCGTTCATGGAACAATTTTAGCAGGCATCGGAGCAGTTGTCGAGCCCTTTGGGCGAACTTGAAAAACAGCCTGTAAATAGGGGGGCTTGACTCATTTCGTTTGGTGTGGTCTGGCGTGGCATTGTTTACAACTGCTTGAGGAGCTTTTGCACGGCGGTGCGCATGTGTTCCCGGGTGCTTTCCCCTTCCGGGCCGCGCACGATGGCGGTGCAGCCTTCGTAGATTTCAGAAAACGTGACCACCGGGGTGGCGGGGTGATTGGGGTTTGCTCCCCTGCCCTGCTTCCCTTTTGATGGGCCTTTGCTGGCGGTGATGCGGCTGCGGATTTCGCGGGTGCTCTCCCCTCTCAGGGTGGCGGCGATGAGGTCGGCTTGGAGCGCAGGCTCGCACCGCGCGATGCGCATGGCGCTATCGTATGATACGGAAACTTGGGACGTCCGAAGTTGTTCCTGGTGCTTGGCGGAAAGCGTCAGGATACGGAGCATCTCGCTCACCCATCCTTCGCTCTTCCCTATCAGTCCGGCAAGCTGCCGCTGGGTCGCAATGCTTTTATCCTCATCAAGCAGGGTTTGCAGGGCTTCGGCCATCTCGATGGCTCCAATGTCCTCACGCTGCATATTGGAAATGATACTCTTCCTTCGACGGGTGAGGGCATCTTCGGGATCGCGGGAGATGACTTCGATTTCCGTAAGGTCGATGGCTTTGGCTGCGCGATACCGCCGGTGACCGGTGAGGATCCGGAAATGGTCTCCCTCCGGGGTCACGGTGATGGGTTCCACGATGCCGTGCGCCCGGATAGAGGCGATGAGGCCTTCCATGCCCCGGAACGTGCGGCGCTCGTTGTCGGGATCTTCGAGCAGTTTTTGAATGGAAACGATGAAGCGGCCCCGTTTGGGCAGGATGTTGAGGGAATTGATGCCGGCTTTGACGAGATCGAGGCGGCTTTTGCCTTCAGGTAATTTCATAATGGGTTAGGCGGCGACGCGGGGCGTCTCCGGGTGGGCCACTTGCGGCCCGTTATCGAATAATGTGATGATCTCCTGCACGAGGGCCTTCATGTCCTGCGCCCCATTGGAGTGGGGACGGAAATGGAAGATGCTGCCCCCGTATTCATCCACCTGCGCCAGCCAGCCGCAGGATCGGATTTCGGATTTGGCTGGGACGATATTGTCTTCCTGCATCAGGGCTTGGACACGGCGGCGGAGTCCGGGAAGTCTCGTCAGATTGATGAGAACGTGGATGAGGCGGAAGTCCGCTCCGGGCCGGAGATTGAGGAGAAGCTGGTAGATGCTGGCATAACTTTTGACGGCCTTGGTGGACTCGAATGGAATGCCGAAGGCATCCGCCGGGAAGATGGGATTTTCCATGATCGGGCTGATCTGGTTCGGGGAGTCGATGATGAGGAAATCGAAGCGCCCGGTGATGTTTTCCCGGGCCAGCAGTTCGGTGAGCATGGTGGGATAACCTTCGCTGTGGCTGATCTCCCGGCCCAAGGTCTTCCAGACCGGCGGCACTGGCGACGAATGAAATATTCGCGTAGCCGGTGGATTGGATAATGTCCGTCAGGCTTTGGTGACCGGTCAGGGCGGAGACGAGCGTGCCCTCGGCCTGGATGCCGTCGCCTGCGGTGAGCCATTGGGTGATTTGCGCCTGGGGATCGAGATCCATCAGGAGCACGCGCTTCCCCTGAATCGAAAGACCGGCGGCAAGGCTCATGGCGATGGTGCTTTTGCCACAGCCTCCTTTGGCGTTGATAACGGTGATGGTTTTCATAATTGAGGGTTTGATGATTGGTTGTTAAATTCGGTCTCCCATCGATGGCGGTCCGGGAAAAAGCCCAAGCGATCCTTTTGGAAAAATCCAAAGCCCCGGAAAAGGAGAAAAGCGTTCATCTGTTCACGGGGATGGTGTGGTGCCACTGCGGGCAAAAAATGAAAGTGCTCCCGGAAGGGGCCAAACTGGATTGCCCCGGGTGCCACGCGAAAATCCCGGCGGGGGATCTTGAATCGATTTTAGTGGAGGACTTTTTCGATCTGATCGCCATCCATCCCAACCTTGCTCCGGCCATGAGTGCGTCGTCCGAGCACCGGGAATCCCAAGCGGAACTGGCCGGGCTGCAGATCGCCCTGCAGGAAGCCCGCAGCCGCCGGGATGGGGTGGAGGGAATGCTGGCAAGGGGATCCATCAACCGGAAGCGGTTTGAGGAACTGCACCCTCCCGTGGAAAAGGAAGTGCGCCAGGTGGAAGCCAAGGTGCTGGCCCTCCGGAAAAAGGGAAGTGGCAACAGCAGTGGTAACGATGCCCTGACCCTCGCCGAGTGGAAAAAGCAGTGGTCGGCGTGGCCAACAAAACGGCAGCGGCAGATTCTGACCACCTTCGTCGAACAGATCACCCTCGGGGACGGCGAGGTCGAGGTCGCCTACCTTTTATCGGATTCCTCCTCTAAAGACGCCACCCAACCCCAACAAACCAACTCTCCGACAAACCAACCCTCATTGGGCGATTCAGGGAGTGGCCCGGTCTATGTCCGGCTACCCAAGCCCGGAGAGAAATGCCCCATCACGGGCCTGAGCCGGGCCAAGCTGAACGAGCTGATTCTCCCAAACGAACGCAACCATTTCAATCCGCCGGTGGCCAGCAAGAGCCTCCGCAAGGCCGGTGCCCAGAAGGGGGTGCGGCTTGTTTTGTTGGAGAGCCTGCTGGCCTACTTGGCAGGAAAAGTTTGAAATAGTGTTGCCAATAAGTGTTGCCATTTTAGCATAAACCTCTAATTTCCCATTGTAACTTACTGAAAATCAAGGAGGTGGCCCGAGACGGATTTGAACCGCCGACACGAGGATCTTCAATCCACTGCTCTACCAACTGAGCTATCGGGCCTAAACCTGCCCTGCTGCTGGTAATTCCAGGGAACGGGCGGGCAACTGCTATAAACGGCTCCTTCGGCGACGGCAAGGGATTTTTTAAAGGATCAGCTGCATTATTTTCCCGGCGGAAGGCTTGATCCAGGCGATCCAAGCGGACCGGGTAGCGATTCTTTGATTTTCCGGCTTTCCGCCCGGCAGCGGGCTGTGGTAGAGGCGGATCATGCGACATTTTCTCCTGATGGGTCTTTTGGTTGGATCGATGGTGGAACGCGCTGCGGCAGACGAAGCAGCGGCGTGGGATGGGTTGACCTTTCACGCCGCACCCCGGGCGCGCGCGGCGGATTTGAAGTCTGAAGATTGGCCCCGGTTCCACGGGGTGCATGAGGCACCGGTTTCCGGCGAAACCGGGATCCGGCAGGATTTCCCGGAGTCCGGACCACCGGTGGTCTGGGAAGCGGAAAAAGGTGAGGGCTATGCCTGCCCCGCGATCACAGGGGACCGGCTGGTGCTGTTTCACCGGGTGAAGGGCCTGGAAACCCTGGATTGCCTGGAAGCGGGGACGGGGAAGCGCTTCTGGCGTTATGCCTACCCGGCGGAATATACCGATGACTTCGGCTATGGGGAAGGCCCGCGGGCCGGTCCAGTGATCAGCGGGGGAAAGGTCTACAGCTTCGGGATCACCAGCTGGCTGAAATGCGTGGATCTGGCCAGCGGCAAACTGATCTGGGAGGTGGATTGCCAGACGAAATATGAGGTGCAGAAGTATTTCTTCGGTTCCGGCTCCAGCCCTCTGGTGCAGGGGGAGGTAGTGCTGGTGAATGTGGGCGGCGGGAATGGTCAGTGTGTGATTGGCTTTGATAAAAATACCGGAGCCGAAAAATGGATCGTGCAGCATCCCTGGGGGCAAAGTTATTCCTCCCCGGTGCCGGCAAAATGGCATGGCACGGACCGGGTGCTATTTTTCACCGGCGGGAAAAGCCAGCCTTCCACCGGTGGCCTCGTCGTGGTGGATCCTGCCACGGGAAAAATGGAAAGCAGCTTCCCCTGGCGGGCCCAGCGCTATCCCAGCGTCAACGCCGCCTCTCCCGTGCTTTGCGGGGAAAACCGGGTGTTCATTTCCCATGCCTATGTGGACCGCGGTCATGATCAAAATGGCAGCGTGATGCTGCAGACGGATGCGGAGGGGAAATTATCCGCGCTCTGGAACGACCCCGCCTTCGGCTGCCACTGGATGACGCCCGTATACCATGAAGGACACCTCTACGCCTTCTCCGGCGAAAAGGAGCGCTCCTGTGAACTGATCTGTCAGGACGCCACCACCGGCCGCCGGCTCTGGCATGAAAAGATGGAATGGGAGGCACCGGGGAAAAACGGAGCCACCCTGCCCATGAGTCTCTACCGCGGCAGCCTCCTGAAGGTAGGATCCCAGTTCCTGTGCCTCGGTGAGTGGGGCAGCCTCTGCTGGCTGGACCTTTCCCCCGCCGGGGCGAAGCGCCTGAGCACAGCGCAATTATTCACCGCCGAGCATTCCTGGACGCTCCCGGCCCTCAGCCACGGCCTGCTCTATGTGATGCAAAATGAGCCTGACAAAGTCACGGACAAGGCTCCCCGTCTGATCTGCTATGATCTGCGGGCTTCCCCATGATCCCTGCCTGAACCCCTCCATGCCCGCTTCCATCAAGTCTTGCCGCTCCAGCAAAAGCCTGATATCCGGCACCAGGGCCTGGTGCTGGGGCGGCATCGCCAGTTTGACAATAGCGCTGGCGGGCTGCGGGCCGGTGGAAGAGAAAGCCGGACCCAGCGGCGGGGTGAACTATGTGGCCCCACCGGTGGAGGCGCGCCGGAATCCCACACCTGCCCCGGAGGTGCACCGTTGGCTGGAGGCTTCCACTTCCGTGCGCGAACAACTGTCCAGCCTGAGGAAAGAGCTGGCTGGCCTGCAACAGATCCACGTGGAGAACCATTTTGATGATTTCCTGAACATGGATCCAGCCAACCTCGCTCCCGCCCAGCTCTGCTACCTGCAGCATTTTCTGGAACGGGGTTACTTCCGCATCGAGCGGGAAGTGCTGGTGCAACTTCTGGAAGCCCGCCAGGCCAGGATCACCCGGACCCAAGCCGCTGCCACCGGGAAGGATATCGCCGGACGCCTGGAAGCCGCCCTGCAACGGGATGAAACCATCATCATCGACCTGGAAACCGCCATTGCCCGCTACCGCACTGCCGGGGATGAGCCATTCCAAATCCCGGAAATCCTGACTGAATCCGGGGTCGCCTCCCTGCGCGAGACCGTCACCGCCAAGCTGGGCGCAGAGCGGACCAAAATCGCCGGATTGAACCGCAAAATCAGTGAGCTGCGCGGACAAAACCCATAGCCAGCTGCTGCTTCCCGCATGCTGGGATCTCAAGCGAGGGCAGTGAGGTGTCAGGGGGGCAATGGTCAATAAACCCTGTAAGCAAGTTTAGAGTTGCTGGATGAGGGTTGAGGGCAAGTATCTCAAGGCCTTGTGTCACCAAGCACACCTCCTGAGGATGAGTGGCAGAAATCACGCAACCTACTGATAATGAATCCATTAACTCTCAACCTCCAACTCCCAACTTCCTCTTTGGGAAAAATCTTGGGATCCCTGACTAATTTTACTTTGTTAAGTTGGGGAATCAGCGGGCTGGAAGCCCGCTGGCCGCACAGGCTGGAAGCCTGCGCCACGGGGAACTTAACAAAGTAGAACTAATCTTCACCACTCCCCACCATCCTGCTCCACCGCATTCCGCCCAGCCTACTCCGGAGCCACAGCCACAGCCACATCCCGCAACCGATCCCGTTCCTGCAGCAGACATTCCGGGCAGAGGCAACTTTCGCCCCACAGCCACGTCAGGGACTGCATCTCATCCCTCGTCAGGGACACTTGCGTGCAGGGGCAGTGCCCTGCCCGGTTGGCCATGCAAAGAAACGCGCCGCCACAGGACGGGCAATCCGGGCGGTCGTGCTTTTCCCCTGCGTCTGGAGAGCCATTCGTCATATTCCCATTTACGCTGGACTGCCCGTAGAAGGAAACCGCCATTTATCCCCACCACGTGAGGGCAGGATGGCCTCATCAATAATACCCGTGCCGCGAATACCCGTAGGAGCGGTAGTTGGGACGGCAGCCTGGATCATAGTAGCGGCTGGGGCGGTAATACCCGTGGTCATAGCTGCGGTCATACCGGCTCCGGTAGTGGCGGTGATCATGGTCATCACTGTTCGCCAGACCATAGGCCAAGGCCCCTACGGCAACCGCTCCCAGCACCGCAGCCGCAGGATCCACCACCTGCTGGGGACGTCCGTAGGCATCATAGGCAGTCGTGCAACTCACTCCGGAACAGGAAACCAGCCCGGCCAAAACAATACGGCAGAATGTAGCGTTCATGAGCCTGTAGACGGATCGCGCCCCGGGTGTATTCAAATCTTCAGCAGATTTTTTAAGCCACATTCCCGCGGGCACCCTCAGGCAGGTATGACCATTTCCATCCCCCTCAGTCCGCCAAGGCATATGGCATGAGGGATGCTCATAATTCAACCACGGACTGAGGTCCCCTATTTTCAATATGCGCAAGGATAGCCTGGGCCTCAAACACGAACTCCCAACCCGGAAGCGGCTGGTGTTGACTGTGCTCTCGTTTCTGCTGCCACTGGCGTTGTGGGCCATGGTCGCTTATGTTCCATGGCTCTGGCATCCGCAGATTCATATCACCGATGCCGGGGAAGTGGAGTCTTTTTCGGAAGGCATGGAACTGCCGGTGCAGGATTTCGAGGAGGCCAATGCGCAGGCCATGAAGGATGGCATCGCCCCAGGGGCCGGACACCGGGTCAATCCCGTCTACCTCCCTGCCCCGCACGAAGTCGCCCGGGCCTTTTACACCGGCTTCACCACTCCCCCGCGCCTGCCGAATGAGCCCTGGCTGCACGAAAGCCTGTGGCGTTCCATTCAGACCATCTTTTGGGGCTTTGTCCTCTCTTCCCTCATCGGGCTTCCGCTGGGCATCCTCTGCGGGGCCTATCGTTTTTTCTCACGGCTTTTTGAGCCCTTTATCGAGTTCTTCCGCTACCTGCCAGCCCCCGCCTTTGGTGCCCTTTGGGTGGCGGTGCTCGGCATCAATGACGCCCCGAAGATCGCCATCATCGTGATCGGCACCTTCTTCCAGCAGGTGCTGGTCATCTCGAATACGGTGCGGAAAGTCGATCCCTCTCTGGTGGAAGCCGCCCAAACCCTGGGTGCCCCGCAGCGGAAAATTATCACCAAAGTCATCATCCCGGCGGCGCTGCCGGACATCTATAATGACATGCGCATCCTCCTCGGCTGGGCCTGGACCTATCTCATTGTGGCGGAAGTCATCGGCACCATGTCAGGGATCACCTTTTTCATCAACCAGCAGGCCCGTTACCGGAACTTCGACAACGTTTATGCCGCCATCGGCATGATCGGCATCATCGGTTTCACCTCGGATCTCTTCCTCTCCTGGCTGGGCACGGTGATTTTCCCGTGGAAACGGAAAAATAATCAGGGGAAACCCGGCTGGATGGCACGCCTCCTGACCCGGGCCAAGCCCATCCATGCCTGAAGTTCCCGGCGGCCTCTCCTCACTTCCTGATGAGCGGCCCCAGCGTTTTCCATACATGTTCCGCCACCTTGCGGTGCCCCTCCATGTTTGGATGGATGGCATCTGGCTGATTCAGCGCCGCCACCCCGCCCACGCCTTCCAAAAGAAAGGGGATGGAAACCAACTTGAGATCCGCCGCTGCGATTTGGGCAAAAACGGCTTCAAAATCCCTGGCATAGTCCCCCATACTCACCGGCATCTTCATCCCTGCCAACACAATCACTGCCTGTGGGCATTTCACCCGCACTTTTGCCATGATCGCCTCCAAATTCGACTTGGTCAGGGCCGCCCCGATCCCGCGCAGCCCATCATTGCCCCCCAGCGCCAGCACAAAAACGTCGGCCGGCCGCCGCAACACCCAATCCACCCGCCGCAGTCCCGCCGAAGTCGTCTCCCCGCTCAGACCGGCATTGACCACCTTCCACTCCGGGGCGGTTTCTTTTAATTTTGCGCCAATCAGGGAAGGCCAGGCCTCCGCTGCCGGATCCTCCAAGCCATACCCCGCTGTCAGGCTGTCACCGAAAAACAGCATCGTCTTCCCCGCTGGTTCAGCACCCTGCAAGGCTGACCCCATGAGCACAGACGCGATGGCAGGAAAAATCTGACAAAGAAGAAACCGGCGGTGGAAGTTCATAGGGTTGGCAAAGTCGGGGAAACGATTGCACGACCCATGCCACGCCAGGCTCCCGACGCCAAGGGACAAATTCCGCCAGCCGCCCAGCCCCGCCCGCCCCAACCCGTTCCCCGTGGCACGATTCAATTGAACTTCAGCAGCAGCGTTGCTTCCCGGCGGGCACCGGCCGTGGGCGGCCACGGGCTCCATTCAGACGCTGAGGACGCTGCGCTCGCGCTGAACTCCGGCCGCAGATGAGGCTGGACAGAAGCGCGGGAGAAGTTAAGCATGGCGGGATGAATTTCCGACTGCTATCAAAGCCACGGACCTGCTGGAGCGTCCGCATCCTCGGCGGAGCTGCCCTCGTGGTTTGTTTGTGGTTGTTGAGCCGGAAGTGGTCCGGGGAAATCACCAGCCTGGCCGGCTGCGGCGGGGAGGGCGGATGCTCCCAGGTGATGGGCGGCCGGTGGTCGGAGTGGTTTCATCTGCCCGTGACTTTGCTGGCGGCTTTGTGTTATGCGGGGCTCCTCATTTTGACCCTGGGGCCACTGCGGCGCTGGGGCGGGCGGGATGCGGCGCTGACTTTGGCAGGCGTGGTGCTGGCGGGTGCGGCGCTGTATTTTCTCACGGTGCTTTATGCGGTGGAGCGGCGGCATTGTCCGTGGTGTCTGGGCTTGCATTTCACAGGGCTTGCGGTGGCGGGTCTGCTGCTGGCGGAGACAGTGGGAACCTTGGGCAAGGCGGCACTGTGGCGGCCCGGACTGATTGGGGCGGGAGCCCTGGTCCTGCTGGGAGCTGGCCAAATCTGGGGTCCCCGGCCACAAACCTGGCTGCTCACCGGCGGCAGTGCCGTCGTGCCTGAGCCTGCAGCGGCGGCAAGCGCCATGCCGCGGGAGGTCCGGTTTCTGGATGGGCAACTGGTCTATCACACGAACCGGGTGCCGATGACTGGTTCGCCAGAGGCGCGGATTATTCTGTTGGAATTTTTCGACTACACCTGCAACTCCTGCCGGACGCTCGCGGGGGATTTGAAGGAATTGCAGAAAAAGTGGCCCGGCACCTTCGGCATCATCGCCCTGCCCTCCCCGTTGAACCGGGCCTGCAATCCTGACCTGAAGCCGCAGATCCAGGACCACACAGGTGCCTGTGAACTGGCAAAGCTCGCCCTCGCCGTTTGGAAGGCCAAGCCGGCCGCCTTTCCGGAATATCACGACTATCTGATCGCCCTGCCCCTGCCAGCGACCCCAGAGCGTCTCGCCGGGGCCCGCCGCCAAGCCGCCGCCGTGGCGGGAGAGGCGGCGGTGGTGGCCGCCCTGAGCGATCCCTCCGTGACCCAGTTGTTGTCAGAAAACGTCACCGCCTACCGCCGCCTGACCACCCAAAGCATCGTCATGCCCAAGCTGCTCCTGCCCACCTCTGGCGTCATGCACGGCCTGGCGCAGGATACCGCAGCGTTCATCCGGATCATGGAAACCCAACTGAAACTGACGACCCCCGCGGCACCCGCGGCCAAGTGAGGCGCAAATCACGACTGGCTCAGCAGCCGCAGAGCCCCGCGCACGAGACCGCTGGTGTCGGCGGCGGCGCCTTCCTCCAGCAGTTTTTTAACTGCTTTTTGGGCCTCGACCTGTTTATAGCCCAGGTTGATGAGGGCCAGCACCGCGTCGTTGAGGGCGGCCTGCTCGGGGGATTGAGCGGCTTTGGCGGCGGGGCTGTCGCCGGAATCCTTCCAGGCATCGGTAACGCCGACTTTGTCCTTCAATTCAAAGATAATGCGCTCAGCGGTCTTTTTGCCGACGCCGCTGATTTTGGACAGAGCCGTGACGTCGCTGTTCACCACGTGGCGTTTGAAATCGCGGACGACCATGCCGGTGAGGATAGCCAGACCCATCTTTGGGCCGACGCCGGTGACGCGGGTGATGAGCAGGCGGAAGAGATCCCGCTCTTCATCCGTGGCAAAGCCGTAGAGCATCTGGGCATCCTCACGGACGAGAAAATGCGTGAGGACTTTTACCTCCTGCCCCTCGGCCGGCATGCGGTCATAGGTGCTCACGGGCACAAAGACTTCATAGCCAATGCCCTGCACATCGACCGTGAGGCGGTCAGGCAAACTTTCAGTAAGGATACCGCGGAGAAAGGTGATCATGCGGCTATGGTAAACGGCCCCGGGGCGATGCCAACGGGAAGTGTTCCGCTTCCCAGGAAGAAAAAATCTGGCGCAGTTCCGGACCAGCGCTATGCTGCCAGAGGTGCCGGAGGCTTCCCTGCCGGCGCATCCTACCCAACTCCATCCCCACCACAATATACTACTATGGGCTTTCTTGATGATCTCTACAAGGAACACGGCGCTGATGTGCAGGAACGCGTCACGGCTGAACTCGGCATCCCCGCAGACAAAGCCGCCCTGGCTCTGCCTACCGTGGCACCCATCATCCTTGCAGGATTGAAGCGTCAGATGGACCAGCATGGCCCCGGGCATGTGGAATCCCAAATTACCGATTTGAATAACAACGGCGTCCCGGACGACGAGGAAGTCGGCGGCCTGCTCGGCGGCAAAGGCAAGGAAGCCTCCGCCCTGATGGCGAATCAGTTGGGCATTTCCGGGGCCTCAGCCAGCAAGCTGATCCCCATGCTGGCCCCGATCATCATCGGCATGCTCATGAAAAAAGGCGGTGGAGCCGGAGCGGCCGGTGGAGCTGCCCCGGCAGGAGGTGGACTGGGTGGCATGGCCGCCATCCTGGACCGCAATGGCGACGGCAGCATCCTGGATGATCTCGCCGGGCTGGTCACCAGCGGTGGTGTGGGCGGACTGCTCTCCGGGGCCACCGGCGGGGCCAGCAGCAAAAGTGGCTGCCTCGGCACCATTCTGGGCCTGCTGATGGGCGGGAAAAAGTAAACCTGCCGGTGTTTCCCCAACTAAAGGGCTAGGCGCTGATTTCCTCTTGCTCCACCGGGCGGGCGGTTGTCCGATGCGCCCTCCCTTTGGTTGGGAACCTCTTTACCGGCAGATATGGCCACAATCGTTCAAAAATTTGGCGGCACCTCAGTGGGGAATCCGGAGCGGATTCGCCGGGTCGCCCAGCGCGTCCTGGAAACCCAACGGGAGGGAAACCGCGTCGTAGTGGTCGTCTCCGCCATGAGTGGGGTCACGGATAGCCTGCTGAAGCTGGCGCACGATGTCTCCGGGGATCCTACCGAACGCGAGATGGATGTGCTGCTGGCCACCGGCGAACAGACCACCATCGCCCTCACCGCCATGGCGATCAACGGCATGGGGGGAAAAGCCGCCTCCCTCACTGGTGCCCAGGCGGGCATCGTCACCGATGGAGCGCACACCAGAGCCCGCATTGCCAACATCACCCCGGATGAAGTGCACCGCCTCCTGGACGGAGGACACATCGTCATCATCGCCGGCTTCCAGGGCGAGGCCGCCGATGGCCGCATCACCACCCTTGGGAGGGGCGGCAGCGACTTGACCGCCATCGCCATGGCCGCCGCCATCAAGGCCGACCTCTGTCAGATCTACACCGACGTCGATGGCGTCTACACCTGCGATCCCCGCATCGTCCCGGACGCCCGCAAAATCCCGGTCATCAGTTATGAAGAAATGCTGGAAATGGCCAGCAGCGGCAGCAAAGTCATGCAGAGCCGCAGTGTGGAATTCGCCAACAAATTCGGGGTGCCCTTTGAAGTGCGCAACAGCATGAACACCAACCCCGGCACCCTCGTCACCAAGGAAACTATGAGCATGGAATCAGTCGTCATCCGCGGGATCAGTCTGGAACGCGACCAGGCGAAGATCACCATCACCTCCCTCCCGGACCAACCCGGCTACGCCGCCCGGGTCTTCGACACTATCGGCAAAACGGATATCAACATCGACATGATCATCCAGAACACCGGACGCGATGGCCTCGCCCGCATTTCCTTTACCCTGCACAAAACCAACCTGAAAAAAGCCTGCGATGCCCTCGCCCCCGTCCTGGCAGAAATTGCGCCCGGCATCGAGTTGGAGCCCCAGGATGGCATTGCCAAAGTCAGCGCAGTCGGCATCGGCATGCGCAGCCACAGCGGCGTCGCCGCCACCATGTTCAACGCCCTCGGTGCCGCCGGCATCAACATCGACATGATCTCCACCTCCGAAATCAAGATCGCCGTGATTGTGGATGAAAAGCAGGGCGAGGAAGCCTGCCGCGTCGCCCACCACGCCTTCAAGCTGCACGAAGCAGTGGCCTGAAGTGACCTAACCAAAAGCCCGCATTGGTTTCGAAGTGAATGGAGGGCGTTCTGTCCGGCCCTGGCTCAGGGCAACTCTCCTTCGATCTAAATACCGGGCTGGACCTTGTGAATTTGTAAAATTTCCGCTTTCACCAGCCACATTCTCAAGAAGCCCGCTTGTTCCACTGCATCCAGCAGAGCAGGCCAATCCCACCAGCGAACAGTAAGCCAATCATGATGCGCGATTTATAAAAAGGGGCAGAATGCGGGATGAATGGCCGGCTTGGCTCAGTTGCCTCAGCCCGCGTTGGAAATTTGGGATCATTTAAAATACCAGGTTTAGAATTAATTAACTCAAATTTATGCAGGCTATCCTGAAGTTCATTAGGCAACTCTGGTATCTTTATTGAGGCACGGGCCTGTTCGTCAATTATAACATAGTCACCTTCCTGCAGCTCTTCTTCACCATCCCGCCATGAAGACATTACCCATCGTATCAACCCTCCCCGCTTGATCCATATTCCAGCCTCACCGTCATGCAAATGCGTATGCCCTGCAACGAAGGCGTATAACGTTATATGATTGCGGACTGGAACACTTACCGAAGAATCCCTCGTAATCAGGTATATTTTAACTGAATTTTTATGGGGTTGAGCTGACGACAGCAACGGACCGGCGATGATGCAGATTAAGGTCCACAAAAATTTTGCTGTTTTGGTATCCATTTGAAATTTGAAAGCTTTCCGGATTTTTTAAAAGTGGGGGATCAGGACTCACGGGGGCTCTCCCCAAGGCACCCGTCCGGCCCGGAAGAGGACCAGTATGGTCGGGAAAAGTGCTCTGTAACCAAATAAAAAAGGAAATTTTCAGGCCCGTGAAACACCTCATTTTCGCAGCCCGCCCGGTGAGCTACCGGGTAAAATCTCAACCTTATTTCTGCTTTGGTAAATACCATAACGGTCAGCGCATTTCCTCCGGTGGCTCCTCCCAAGGAGCTTGCCTGGTGTAGGCGGAGTCGATGGAGGCCTGCCGTTTTCGATGACGCTGATCCATCTGACGCAGCACGTCTTCCGGAGTGACGGCGGCTTTCGGTAGAAAATAGCAGAG
>CAMDJM010000015.1 GCA_945900785.1 Akkermansia muciniphila | reverse complement strand
ACGGTCCCTTGACCGGCTACGGCTGGCTGGGCTGGATCGCGGTGGGCTGCAGCCTGATCAGCCTCTGGCTGGCCCGGCGGGTCAAGGCGGTGGGGTGAGGGCGACTGGCCAGTTATTTGGATGACTTCACCAGGATACTGGAAAGGGAAGCCCCATTTCCCCGGGCTCCCCCCGGCGCTTTGCCATACCTGTGGCCCGCAAAAAAAGGGGACAAGTGGCCGTAGATTGGTGATTGCCCGGCCACCGGTCTTTCGTATAGGCCTGAACTGGGTTCCAGCTTTCGAATTCCCTGTTGGAAAGCTGACCTGCTGCCCCACTCCCTTATTCCCATGAAACTGCATCCTATCGTTGTTCCGGCTCTCGCCTTGGCGGGGGCATTCACTTTTGCCTTCGCCCAGGAGAAAAAAGAAACCAACTGGAGCGTCGCTCCTGACAAGATCGCCAAAATTGACGCCGCCCTGCCGGGCCAAACACCGGCTCCGGTGGGCAAAAAACATGAAGTGCTGGTCTACACCCGCACCGCCGGGTTCCGTCACGGCTCCATTCCCGTGGGCGTGGAAGCGATGAAGCGCCTCGGGGAAAAAACCGGTCTGTTCCACGTGACTCACAGTGAGGATCCCGCCGTGTTCGAGGCGGAAAGCCTGAAAAACTTTGACGCCGTCTTCATGCTCAACACCACCGGCGATGCCTTTGGCACCGGTGACAAGGGGGTGGAAGAGCGCCTCAAGGCCAATTTCCTTGAGTTTGTAAACAGCGGCAAAGGCCTCGTCGGCTTCCACAGCGCGACAGATACCTACAAGGACTGGAAGGAATACAACGATCTGATGGGCGGTGCCTTTGTCAGCCATCCCTGGGGATCCGGCGACACAGTGCGCGTGAAAAACCTCGATCCGAAGAATCCAGTGAATGCCGCCTTCAAAAACGATGGCATTACCCTGAAGGATGAAATCTACAAATTCCGTCCTGGCACCGCCAACCCGGCGGAGCGCCGCATCCTGCTGGCTCTGGATCCGGAGGGCACCGACATGAAAAAGGACAAGGATGACCAACGCCCGCTTTATCCTATTGCCTGGCTGGACACTGCTGGCAAAGGCCGCGTCTTTTACTGCTCCCTCGGGCACAATGATGAGATCTACATGAATCCTGTCGTTCTGGGGCATTTCCTCGCCGGGATCCAATTTGCCCTGGGTGAACTGCCTGCCGATGCCGCCCCTCAAGGCGTTCTGAGCTACGGTCAGGACGGCGGCCTGCACTAAGGCGGTGCGAAACCTGGCAGTGGGGGAACCAATCTCTTGCGCGAAGGGCGGAGCAGTGTCAGCGGACAATATGATGTCCCTGGCCCGTTCCGCCCTTTTGTTTTCGTTCGTTTCCATCACCTCCATGGTGGTGGCTGGCTGTGCCCTCCCTCCCGGGTCCCAGGGCAGACTTCTTGCCCCTGGGGCAGCGTCCCCTTCCGTGGTCACCCGATCGGAGGTGATGAATACCGCGATGCGCTATGCCTCGCATCCCTGGACCGGGACGGCGGCGAATGTCAGGCACGGTTATGATGCCAGGGGCATCAGAGTGGATACCCCGGACATTTCCTACCAGGAAGCCGGTGCGGTGCCCGGTTACTGGGTGCCTGGACAGCCAAGCCAGGGCCTGCCTTATCAATGGGGCGGGTTTTCCTCGCCGGAGGAATTCGATGCCGGTCTGGCGGCGGGTCTGGCGGCGGGCGATGTTTACACCGGGGAAAAGCGGGCGCTTTTACATGACGCAGTGACGCAGGAAGCGGTGGGGATTGATTGCAGCGGATTTGTTTCCCGCTGTTGGGGCCTGCCAAAATCCTGCTCCACGCGCGAACTGGCGTCGCTCTGTGCGGAACTCAATTCATGGGATGATTTGAAACCCGGGGATGCGCTCAATATCTACAACGCCCACGTGCTCATCTTCTCCGGTTGGATAGGGCCGGACCGGAAATTCCTTGCCGCCTATGAAACCGGGGGACCTCCGGATTGGAAGGTGATGCGGCATGCCATTGCCACTAATTTTCTGAAAGGGAAAGGCTACCGCCCCTTGCGTTACCGCGGCATCCGCGAAGGTTGACCAGGGTGGACGATAAAGTGGCCAAACTGTATGCAGAACCTTTACCCACCCTTCAGCTCTGGCATTCTACGGGAAAGCCCCCATGCGCTGCCGCAACCTGCAATTCCCTTCGAACCGGCATTACACCGCCTTCGGGGAAATCCGCCGGGCACTCTTTTTGCAGAGAACCCCCCTGCAAACCGGCCGGAAGCCCGCTGTCACCCACGGCTTGGGACGGTATCTTCAACCGCCGCATTATTTCCCCCATCCTTCTCCCATGAACTTCATCGTCTCCAGCCTGCTTGAATACGAAGTCACCAGCCCCGTGACTTTTCTCCTCAGCATCCGCGCCCGTCAGGCTGCGGGTCAGATCCTGACGTATGAAAATCTTCAAATTCCCGGCGGGCTGGATCATCAAATCCAGACCTGCACCGCCACCGGCACTCCCTTTGACCGTTTCCACGCCAGTCAACCCGGGCTTTATGAATTACGCTACGAAGCCCATGTCCAGGTGCAGGCGGATCTGATTCCGGCAGGCAGTCTCACGGATTCCGGTCCGGCTGTCTTTGAAGCTCCCGTTTTGCCCTATCTTTACCCCAGCCGCTATTGCCAGAGCGACCGGCTGGGCCGCCTGGCCTTCGATTTGTTCGGGTATCTCAATACGCCCGAGGAAAAAGTGCGGGCGGTGGTGGACTGGATTTCCAGCCGCCTCACTTACGTCAGCGGCTCCACGGACACTGGCACCTCCGCCGTGGACTCCCTGGTGGAACGCGCTGGGGTCTGCCGGGATTTTGCGCACCTCGGCATTGCCCTTTGCCGGGCCATGAACATTCCTGCGCGATATTTCACCGGCTACGCCTACGAACTCAATCCACCCGATTTCCACGCCTGCTTTGAGACCTTCATCGGCGGGCGCTGGCTCTTCTGGGATGCCACCGGTCTGGCCTCACCGGATGGTATCGTCAGGATCGGCACCGGCCGGGATGCTTCGGACTGTTCCGTATGCACTTCTTTCGGCTCCCTGCTCCTGAAACATCAGGCAGTCACCGTCCAGCTGCAGGAACAACATTATCAAAAAATGAGCATGGAGCAGATGCGGGCTTATTGCATCAGCCTGGAACCGGGCTGATAACCAAGGGCCTCCCGCCTCATGAGCCGCCTTCACATCCAGCACCGCACCACCTACTCCTACAGCGGAGCGGTGAAATTCGGAATGCACCGCATGGTCCTGCGGCCCCGCGAAGGCCACAATATACCAAGGTCCTTCACCACCTGATCACACTGTCACCCCCGGGTCATCTTACGTGGATGACCGATGTGCATGGCAATCACGTCGCTTATGCAGAAATTCCCCAGCCCGCCGCTGCATTGGTGATCCTGAACGAGGTCGTCCTCGAAATCCCTGACCCCGGCGGGGAGCCCCTGCCGCCTGCCCGGCTGCCGGAAGCTTCCCTGCCGCTGACTTATCTGCAGACCGAGCAGGAACTGGTGAATGCTTATCGCCAGCCCGTCTGGAAGGATGAGGCCGCCCTCCTGGCCAAGTGGGTGTCCGGCCTGCCGGGAGGCACCCAGCCCCGCAACGCCTACCGGACCGCCCGTTGGCTGACCGGGAGCATTCACCAGCAAATCACCTACCGCCGGCGCAGTGAGCGCGGGACTCAAAGTCCCGCCACTACCCTGCAACTGGGCACCGGCTCCTGCCGGGACATGGCCACCCTGGGCACGGAAGCCCTCCGGGCCCTGGGGATGCCCGCCCGTTTTGTCAGCGGCTATCTGAACAGCGCCGTCTCCGCCGCCGGACTGGGTTCCACCCATGCGTGGCTGGAAGTTTATTTTCCAGACGGCGGATGGCGTGGATTCGATGCCACGAGCGGGCGCGCCACCGGCCCGGATCACATTCCAACTGGAGTCTGCGCCCATCCGCGTGGGGTGATGCCGATCAGCGGGTCGTTTGATAACACTACCGGCAGCAGTCTCGGGATGAAGGTGGAACTCACCATCCGCCGGGACTCCCCGGCTGCCCCAGCGCCCTATCCCTAGCCCGACTTCGCCGGCACGGCTTTCCTGCCATAGGAATTCGATCCCCCGCTGCCGGCTCAGCCACCTGCGTGCAAACCGCCCGGGCGACGGGTGAAATCCTTGGTCAGGTCAAGGAAACTCTGAGAGTCTGGCCCCCAAAAAAGCCGGCACCATGTTTTAGGCATGATGCCGGCCTGGAGATTGTTGGTAGCGCTGGTGCTGGCTAGGCTGGTGCTCCGGCGAGGCCGGGGGGCAGGTCTTCGGTTCCACTGTCGCGGTTGTTCGCGGCGGCATTGCCTTCGGGGACGGCAGGTGGCATGGGGGGCTTGTTGTTGGGGGGATTCAGCATCTGACCGTGCTGCATGATCTCACGGACCTGGGCTCCATCCAGAGTTTCGTATTCCAGGAGGGCCTTGGCCAAGGTGTCCATTTGCGGACGGTATTTCATCAGTAATTCCCTGGCCCGTTGGTAGGAGTTGTCGATCAGAAGCTTGATTTCCGAATCAATCTTCCGGGCGGTGTCCTCGCTGTAGCCGCGGGAGCTGGTCATATCCCGGGCAAGGAAGACGTGCTCGTTATTATCACCGTATTCGATCATGCCCAGGTTGTCGCTCATGCCCCATTCACAGACCATTTTGCGGGCGATGCGGGTAGCGTGGCGGATGTCGCCCATGGCTCCGTTGGTGACGTCGCCAAAGACCATCTCTTCCGCGACCCGCCCTCCCATCGTGACGACGAGGTCATCCAGAAGTTCGTTTTTGCGCTGGGTGTATTTGTCTTCTTCCGGCAGCCACATGGTGGAGCCCAGGGAGGGACCACGGGGGATGATGGTGACTTTGTGAAGCGGCTCGGTGTGTTCGAGGACTTCGAGAAGGATGGCGTGGCCGGCTTCGTGGAAGGCGGTGTTTTCCTTTTCCTTTTCAGAAATGGCCATGCTCCGGCGTTCCTTGCCCCAGCGCACTTTGTCACGGGCTTCTTCAAGGTCCTTGGTGGTGATGGCCTTGGCACTGCGGCGGGCGGCCATGAGGGCAGCTTCGTTGATGACATTGGCCAGTTCCGCGCCGGAGTAACCGGGGGTGCCACGGGCGATGACGTTCAGGTTCACATCGGCAGCCATTTTCACTTTTTTGGCGTGCACTTGGAGAATGCCCTCGCGGCCCTTGACATCGGGCAGGGAGACATTGACTTGGCGGTCGAAACGGCCGGGACGGAGCAGGGCAGGGTCCAACACGTCGGGGCGGTTGGTCGCGGCGATAATGATGACGCCTTCTCCGGTGTCAAAACCATCCATCTCCACGAGCAGGGCATTCAGGGTCTGCTCGCGTTCGTCGTGACCTCCCCCCATTCCGTGGCCGCGGTGGCGGCCCACAGCGTCGATTTCATCGATAAAGATCAGACAGGGGGCACTCTTGCGGCCTTGCTCGAACATGTCGCGCACCCGGCTGGCCCCCACCCCCACGAACATTTCCACGAAGTCGGACCCACTGATACTGAAGAACGGCACATCGGCTTCCCCGGCGATGGCCTTGGCGAGCAGTGTTTTGCCAGTGCCGGGAGGGCCTACCATGAGAATACCTTTGGGGATGTGGCCACCAAGTTTTTGGAATTTTTTCGGGTCTTTGAGAAATTCGACGAGTTCCGAGACTTCCTCTTTGGCTTCGTCCACGCCGGCCACCTGCTTGAAGGTGATCTTGTTTTTGTCCATGGTCAGCAGCTTGGCGCGGCTCTTGCCGAAGCTCATGGCCCCGCGGCCAGCCATCTTGATTTGCTGGCGGAAGACAAAATAAAGCAGGCCGAGCAGCAGCAGCAGGGGGAGAAAGGTCATCAGAAGGCCTGTGCCAACATTGGACTCTTCCTCAAAAACGGGGACAAAGCCTTTCTCTTCCAGTTTCCTGTTCAACTCTTCCCGAACCACCTCAAGGTTGATGGGCGTCTTGCGTTTGATCAGGCCGGGCACGGCGGGGTCCGCCTCGGACCAACTTTCGATGGATTGCAGGGCAGAGCCGACGGAAGTGATGATTTTGATGCCTTTTTCCTTGTCGATCCTGCCTTTGTCCAGTTCCGCAAGGAATTGCTTGTAATCGAGCGGCTTCCCTTGTGGAGTATTGCGGTAAATCACCCCGGCGGCGAGGAGGCTGAGCGCGACAACCAGCCACAGCAAGCCTTTCCAGTTGAAGCTTTGATCTCCACCGGAGCCCGGGCCGCCATTCCGGCGATCAGGACTGTCCGGCGGGGCGGGCTTGTTTTCTTGGTTCGACATTAGGATTTATAGGTTTAGGGAGGACGGATCCTTCGATCATGGTAACATGCCGGCGCAAGTGTGAAAGGAGACAACAGACTGGGTCCGTCAGTCAGGGTTACAGTCGAATAACGCGCCGCAGAAGCGTTCCGCCAGTTAAAAATCGGCGTAGAGCGGAAATCAGGGGGCTCTTGGCCGCTGTTCCTGGTTCCAACGCCCTTTCCGCCAGCGGAAAACGGCGGCTTTTTTCAGAACAGGACCCTGCTGCGCTATGACCCGGCGGTAGCACACAATCGCTCCTGATTCTGCCTGCAGGCTGTAAGCATCGAAGGGGGCATCTGATTTCAGGAGGGGCTTCAGGGATTGCTCCTGATAGCGTCCGCCTTCTGTTTTCAGCAGGGTCAGCTTGGAAGGGCGCTGTTCATGGTCTGGCAGCCAATGCAGAGCCACCGCACCTTCGCGGCCTCCTGGCCTGGTGGGGAAAAACCGCACCTCTCCTGCGGGGCTGTGCACCCGGTGAGGTCGGCTGGCAGCCGGCAACGACAGATAATTTCCTGTCCCAGCCTGCTCCTTCCATCCCGGTTCCTTAGCCGCCTGCTTCAGCCATTTTTCGCGTTCGATCGCGGAAAGCGATGCCGCGTGCAGGGCCGGAACCCGTAAAAAATGGCGCTCCACCGGCGAATAGCTTCGGCATCCTACGGGGAACCATGCCAGCGCCACCAGCGCAGACCAGCGGAGCAGAGCCCATGCATTCC
This sequence comes from Akkermansia muciniphila, assembly GCA_945900785.1. GTDB lineage: Bacteria > Verrucomicrobiota > Verrucomicrobiia > Verrucomicrobiales > V1-33 > CAIZWU01. The sequence continues at coordinate 69,621 of CAMDJM010000015.1, read as the reverse complement.
CTGTTCTGATATCCGGATCGCCATCTATCACAGCTTTGGCCATACTGCCAAAAAGTGGCATTTGCAATGGAACAGCAGGATCCAAGGGGGGAATTCGGGGAAATCATGCCGGGGTGCAATGTCCTGGTCAAAATCTGGAAAAGGGCTTGCGTTCCCCTGTGGAAGTGTATGTTGCCCGCCCCGCGCCCCACCTGCATCCGGCTCCCAGCGCGTTTTCCCTCAACTCCCTTATTTCAGGTCATCATGGTCGCAATCAGACTCAGGCGCGAAGGTTCCAAGAACCGTCCTTATTATCGTATCGTGGTCACAGACTCCCGCAGCCGCCGGGACGGACCCTTCATTGATCAAGTAGGCACCTATGATCCTCTCAAGGATGGGGTGAACTACCTCCTCGACCTCCCGAAGGTTGATGACTGGATGGGCAAAGGAGCCCAGCCCAGCGAAACCGTCGCCAGCATCATCCGTAAAACCCGGAAAGCTCTTCCAAAGGCATAAACCCGCCTGGGGTTCGTTTTACCCTGATTTTCCAACCCGGTTCCCTCCTGCCAGCAGTAGGAACCGGGTTGTATCGTTTTTTCATCACGTTTTTCATGGAAGCAGTCTCCGGCATACAGCAGTTTTTGGAATTTGTCGTCCTCGGCATCACCAATCGTCCCGATGACGCCCGCGTCACCCGCCGTGACCAAAATGGCACCACCATCTTTGACCTGACGGCAGATGGGGAGGACATCCCCCGCCTCATCGGCACGGCGGGCGGCACCGTCAATGCCCTCCGCTCCCTCGTCCAGGCATCCGCTGATCAGCATGGACTCAAGGTAGGGGTGGAGATTCAGGACTGAAGAAAAATTTCCCTGACGAAAATGGCCGGTGATTTTCCGCAGGACTTCGCGGACCGTTTTGGTGGCATTGCCCGGCTGTATGGCACCACAGGTTTGCATAAGCTGCGCGCCGCCCATGTTTGCGTCGTTGGCGTCGGTGGGGTGGGCTCGTGGAGTGTGGAAGCGCTGGTGCGCTCCGGTGTGGGCACCCTCACCCTGATCGATCTGGATGATGTCTGTATTACCAACATCAACCGGCAGCTTCCTGCGCTGGATGGCACCGTTGGACGGCCCAAAATTTCTGTCCTGGCGGAGCGGATGAAGCTGATTCACCCTGGTTGCACGATTCATGAAGTGCCGGAATTCGTCACCGCCACCAATGTCAGCACTCTGCTCGCTGGTCCTTTCGATTGTGTGATCGACGGCGTGGACCGCACCGGCATCAAGACAGCGACCATCGCTCACTGTTTTCAAAGCGGTCAACCCGTAGTCACCGTCGGTGGGGCCGGCGGCCGGCGTGATCCGACCGCTGTGCGCACCGGCGATCTGGCCCGCTCCATCGGCGACCTGCTGCTGAAAGGAGTCAGGAAAAGGCTGCGCCGCGACCACGGTTTCCCCAAGGGTGAATTTGAACACTTTGGCGTTTCCTCCATCTTTTCCGCCGAGCCCCAGATTTTTCCCTGGTCAGACGGCACCTGCCGGATGGAAGCCGAGGAAGGCACCAGCCTGCGCTTGGATTGTGCGGCGGGTTTTGGGGCGGCTGGCTTTGTCACGGGCGCTTTCGGCTTCGCCGCTGCTGCCGAAGCCGTCCGCCTCATCACCTATCCGGCACCCTGCTCCACTCTGGAGGATCCGCCGTAAAGCTCACCCGCTCCCCGCTGATCGGATGCCGGAAGGCGATTTTCCAGGCATGCAGGCAAAGCGGCGGATCATCCAAACTAACGGTTGGCGTCACTCCGGTCTGTCCATCCGCCAGGTAAAGCGGATCCCCGCACACCGGCCAGCCCAGATGCTGGAGATGGATGCGGATCTGATTGGTGCGGCCGGTTTGGGGGCGGGCCTCCAGCAGGGCGGTCCCGTCAGGAAAACGATGCTTCACTGAAAAAGCCGTTACCGCCGGCAGGCCAGCCGTTTCATCCACGCTGCGGGTGCCCAGCGTGCCCGCCTCCGCGCTGATGGCCGCCTCACAAATAAATCCGTCATCCGCCGGATGCCCCTGCACCCGCACCAGATAAAGTTTCTCCACTTCCCCCCGTTCAAATTGCGGCTGCACCAGCGAGGCAAAATGCCGCGTGCGGCAAGCCACCACCACTCCGGTGGTATTCGCATCCAGACGGTGTGCCGGACGGGGCTTTTGCGGATGCCACGCCGCCGCGAGAAACCACGCCAGGGTATTCCGGTTAAAGCGCCCTCCGGCATGCATCGGCAGCGGCGCCGGCTTGTGCAGCACGATCAGCGCCTCATCCTCATGGAGCAGGCGGATGTCTGGATTCACCTCCGGCTCCAGGCTCCCCGGCACCAGCTGCACCAGACGCTGCCCGCCCCGCACCGGGTCCTCCGGCCCCACCGGCTGATGATGCCAATCCCGCATCCGACCGGCGGCGAAGACCGGTGCCCAGCTCTCCGGCGTGATCTGCGGCAGCACCACCGCCAGGGTTTCCAATACTGTCAATCCATCGCAGGCGGCCGGCACTTTGAGCGGGCGGTTATTGTCCCAGGGCACACTGCCCGGCAGCGGCAGGGTCACCTCCCGCAGCCGCTTCTGACGCGCGGCGAAGGCCGCAGCCCGCTTCTCCTCCGGAGCCCGCCAGCACGACGGACAGGACTTGCCCTGCACATATTCCGGCGACGCCTGGTCTTGCGCCGTAAGCGGCTCCTGGCAAATATAGCACACCGCGCTGGAGGTTTCACTCAACGCCGGATCCACCCCTACCCGGTGATCGAACACAAAACACTCCCCATCGTAATGGGCGCTCCCACAATCCTCGAAATACTTCAGAATGCCGCCTTCCAGTTGGTAGACCGATGGGTAACCTTCCCGCTCCATATAGGGTCCAGCCTTTTCACAGCGGATCCCGCCCGTGCAGAACATCACAATAGGTTGCTCCTTCAATTCCGGGGGCAGCGCCTGCACTGCCGCCGGAAAATTCCGGAAATGATCCAGCCCCATGGTGCGCGCTCCCCGGAAGGTCCCCAGCTTCACCTCATAATCATTCCGCGTATCCAGCAAGGTCACCGGCCGCCCTTCATCCAGCCATTGTTTCAGCTCATGGGGCGACAACTTGGGTGAGGTCCGCCGGGCGGGATCAATCCCCGGCACCCCGAAGGCGATGATTTCCCTTTTGATCCTGACTAAAAGCCGCGTAAACGGCTGGTGGCTGCTTTCGCTGTATTTGGCCGTCAGTCCTTCCAGGCCCGGGCGGCTCCGCAGCGCTTCCAGCAGCCGCTCCACCCCAGCCGTTTCTCCTGCCACAAATAAATTCACGCCTTCCGTGCTGAGCAGGATCGTCCCTTTCAAGCCAGTCCTCCGGCAAAGGTCCAGCAATTCAGCGCGCCACTCCTTCAAACCGGACAGAGTGGCAAATTGATAAGCAGCGATATTGGTAACAGCAGGCATGGAATGAAAAACAACGCACGCCAGCACCGGAAAAACCAGCGTTTTGTGAAACCGGAAAGGGAGGGTCAGCCCAGCATAAAAAGCGCCGGAGATCGTCCGGGCCCACGCTTTTGCCCGGAGCGGAATGACGGCTTTGTCATCGCTTGGTTCTGGCCATGGCAGCGCATTTTGATAAGGTAGCGGCGGTTTCCTGCGGTTCCGCAGCTTCAGCCTTCCCACCTGAATCTCTCCGGGGCAGACCAGATGATCCCCTAGCCCCAGTGGCATTGACCTTTCCCCATTGATTTCCGAAACTTAGCCAGAATCCCGTTCCCTTTGTCTCCTGCCATGTCCCCCACTCCCCGCTCCTTGCCGCATCTGGCCCTTTGTCTTGGTTTTGCCGCCCTGCTCACCGGAACTGCCTCCTCCGCGCCTTATCTCAACGAAATCTACTATCACCCTCCCCAGGAAGGGGGCACCCTGAATCCGACCGGCCCCGAGGACACCTCCCAGGAGTGGATCGAACTCCACAACCCGGACCCCGCCCCCGCCGTCCTCACCGGCTGGACCCTGGCCAATGGCATCAGCTATACATTTCCTGACGGAGCCACCATTCCTGCTGGAGGATACCTCGTTGTCAGCGCCTCCCCGGCCGCGTTTGCCGCAGCGCATCCTGGCCGCACCGCGCTCGGCCCCTGGATGGGCGATCTCAGCAATATCGATGACACCCTCGAACTTCTCGACCCAACGCTCCAAGCCATCGATTCCGTCCACTACGAAACCGAAGGCGACTGGGCCAAACACCGCAACGTGGCCACCCTGGATCCCAATGGCTACCCCTACGGCTGGATCTGGCAAAGTGAGGCTGATGGCGGTGGGAAATCCCTTGAACTGAGCAACCCTGACCGTTCCCACAGGACCGGTCAAAACTGGCCCGTCAGTCTCCCGGACGGCGGCACCCCCGGCGCGGCGAACAGCACCTTCACCAACGATACCGCGCCTTTTATCCGTAAAATCCAGCACCGCCCCGCCGTTCCCACGCCCGCCCAATTGGTCACTGTCAGCGCGGAGGTCACGGACGAAAACCTCGCTGGCCTCACGGTTCTTTTGAAATGGCGGGTCTCTTTCATGACGCCACCCGCCTTTTCCACCCTCACCATGCACGATGATGGGCTGAACGGCGACGAAACCGCCGGTGACAGCCTATTCACGGCCAACCTTCCTGCGCAGGCCAACCGGTCCGTGGTGGAATACTACATCCAAGCCACCGACGCCACCTCCCACACCCGCACTTGGCCCGCGCCCAGCGATGACGCGGGCACAGAACATTTGGACAATGCTCTCTACCAGGTTGATGACGAAGCCTACACCGGCACCGCTCCGCTTTACCGTCTGATCATGACGGCCCCGGAACTGGATGCCCTGGACCACGAATCCTATTCCTTCAATAACCGCACCGCCCAGCGATACCTCTGCACCTTCGTCACCAGCATCCAGGGTGCTACCGAAGTGCGCCAGCAATGCACCACCCGCATCCGCGGCAACGGCAGCCGTGGCAGCCATCCCCGCAGTGTCCGCGTGGACTTCCTCATTGGTGAACTCTGGCAAAACAACAGCGGCGTCAATATCAATGGCCGCTACACCTTCCTGCAGTTCATCGGAGCCCGCCTCGCCCAGGCCGCCGGCATCAATTCCTCCGACGCCCAGCCCGTGGCCGTCCGCTTCAATAGCCAAAACCGCGCCGCCGCCGGCTACATCGATCCCGTCACCAATGCCGGCTCCGGCTACTCCGCCCACCTTGGCCTCTATGCCAGCGTGGAGCCAATCAACCGCGACTATCTGAAACACCACTTCCCCCACGAGCCCGGCGGCAACCTTTACGCCAAGCGCGGCAACAGCAATCTCCTGGAATGGGTCCCCGCCCCCGGAGCCGCGTCCGGTTATCCCGCGCACTACATCAGTCAGGGCTGGGAAAAGCAGAATAACACCTCCCTGCTGGACTACAGCGACCTCCACCGCTTCACCAGCGTGATGACGGACAACGCCGCCGCGCCCGGCCCGGATTACCTGGCCAACGTCAGTGCGGTTCTGGATCTCCCCCAATTCCTCCGTGCCCTCGCCGTCGAAACCTTCCTCACGGACGGCGAAACCAAAATCTTCAACGGCCGCGACGACGACTACTCCATGTATCGCACCCCCGCCGGGAAAATGAAGGTTCTCACCCATGACCTCGATACCATCCTCGGCCTCGGCGATACCTCCGCCATTCCTGTTACGGCACTTCCCTATACGCTTTTCGACATCATCGCCGCTGGGCGCGGTGGCGACAGCTTCGACAAAATGGCTCCACTCTTTGCGCAGCCTGCCGTGCTCCAGGAATACTATCAAAACTTCCGCAGTCTGCTCGTGGACGGCCCCTTCGCCAAAGCCCCCTTCGATGATTTGGTTATCCGGGAGCTGTCCCGCAGCGGCTGGCTGGAATCCGAAATAGCCCCCATCCGCAGTCAGATCATCGCCTTTGCCGATGCCCGCCGCGCCGACATTCTCGGAAAAATCTCCCCTGTCCTCACTGCCAGCGCCGGCCTTGCCGTGACCAGCGGCTATGAGAGCACCACTGCCGCTGCGGCCGGTCCGATCACCGGCACTTTTGATGCTGCCCAGGCCGCCACGGTCCTCGTCAATGGCATCGCCGCCACCCTGGACCGCCGCGCCGCCACCTACTCGCTGCCTTCCGTGAATCTTTTTCCAGGCATCAACCGCATCACCATTGAGGAAAAAGACGCCAACGGAGTCCACCTGCGTTTTGCCTCCCTCGACATCTGGCGGGACGTCGCCCCAGTGGCGAAAAGTGGCACCCCCGCTGCCAGCACCACCTGGTCCGCTGCCGGTGGTCCCTATCAACTCAACGGCGACATGCCCATCGGCAATGGAGTCACCCTGACCATCCAGGCCGGAGCCACCGTCTACATGGGCCCAGCCGCCGGCTTCACGGTGAGCGGCACCGGCCGGCTTGTCGCGGAGGGCACGGAATTTTCCCACATCCGCTTCACCCGGAGGCCCGGCACTACCGATGCCTACGGGGCGATCAGCGTGCTGGCGGCCAGCAACGAAACCCGCCTTGTCTGGTGTGATCTCGAATACGGCGGCGGAAAAACCATCGGCTCCCACCACGCCACCTTCCACGACAACGGATCCAAAGTTCTGATTGATCACTGCACCTTCACCAACAGCGATGCGCAATACTTCTCCTCCGATGCCGGCTCCTTCATTGTTTCCAATTCCTTCTTTCAAACCTACAGCAAACCCGCCGGCTACCCGCCTGCCAACGGCACCGGCGGCTTCGGCCGGCCGGAAATGCTGCACGGCGTCAATGGCCTCCCCGCCGGTGGTTACGGCATCTACAAAGGCAACCTCTTCGGCCATACTTTCGGCTTTAATGACGTCATCGACTTCACCGGCGGCAACCGTCCAGGGCCGATCACCCAATACATCGATAACATCTTCACTGCTGCCACCGACGACTGCCTCGATCTGGACAGCACCGATTCCTTCATCAGTGGCAATCTCTTCATGCACGTCCATCAGGACCCCGCCCGGGCCGATATTGTGGACACTGGATCTGCCATCTCCGGCGGCACTGACAATGCCGATATCTCGGAGTGGACCATCTATGGCAATCTTTTTTACGATGTCGATCACGCCGTCCTCGCCAAAGGCGTCAATGGGGGGGCCAATACCAAAGCCGACCGCTTCACCTTCCTCAACAACACCATCCACGGTGTCACCGGCACCAGCCCCTACGGCAGCGTCGGCGTGGACATCGCCGCTTTCAACTTCTCGGACGATGCCGCCGGCCTCCCTCCGGCCAGCGCGGGAGCCGGAGCCCTCATTGAAAATAACATTATCTCCGATTGCGCCGCCCTGACCGCCAACTACGACGGCACCCGGCTTTCGGTGACGTTTAATAACAACATTCTTCCCGCCGCCTGGACCGGTCCCGGCACCGGCAACCTCGTCACCAGCCTGCCTGGCCTGCACCTTGAACGCTTTGCGGATCTCGCCTATGACAAGGTCGAGCGCGCTTCGGATTATCAACTACTCATGCAGCAGGCCCGCGCCGCCTTTGCCCTCTGTCCGGGCTCCCCCGGCATTGGCACCGGCCCAGGTGGCAGCGATAAAGGCGGTCTGATCTTCCAGGGGGCCCAGCTCAGCGGCGTTCCCACCGGCACCACCGCTCTCTCCTCCGCGGTTATCACCGTCGGCCCGTCCGGCAGCTTCAATCCGCCCGGCACCACCGCCTATCCTGCTTTCCCGTATGGTTACACCACCTACCAATGGAAGCTTGATGCCGGAGCCTTCAGCGCCGATACCGCCAGCACCATTCCGATCACCCTTACCGGTCTCACCCCCGGCACCCACACCCTCCAGGTCCGGGGCAAAACCGACGCCGGATACTATCAGGCCGCACCCACGGTCGCCGTCTGGACGGTCGATCCTGCCTTCATTCCCTCCGTCAGGATCAGCGAGGTGCTCGCCATCAACACCACCGCCTACGTCAACGGCATCGACTATCCTGACGCCATTGAGCTTGCCAATCCAGGCCCTGCGCCCGTCGATATCAGCGGCTGGATGATTTCCGATGATCCGATGAATCCTGCCAAATTTTTATTCCCCTCCGGCACCAATATCGCGGCCGGCGGCTATCTCGTCTTGAATGCCGACAACCCCGACGGCAATCCCGGCCTGCATCTGGGCTTCTCTCTCGATGGCGATGGCGACAACGTCATTCTCACCAACGCAAACAATGCCGTGGTCGATCAGATCAGCTTCGGCCTCCAGCTCGCCAATCTTTCCATCGGCCGCACCGGCTCCGGCAACACCTGGGATCTCAACCAGCCTACCCTGGGCTCAGCCAACCTCCACCAACCCACCGCCTGCCCGGACCACATCGTCATCAACGAATGGCTCGCCAGCAGCCAGGTCAGTTACCAGGAGGACCAGGTGGAACTTTTCAATCCTGACCCGCTCCCCGCTGCCATTGGAGGTTTCTCCCTGACGGATTCCCCGGACGTCCCTGCCGCTGCCACCCTGCGTCCGCTCAGTTTCATCGCCGCCACCGGATTTGCCGTTCTCATCGCTGATGGCAAAGCGCCTTCGTCCCAGTCCAATCACCTTCCCTTCAAGCTCAGCTCCTTCTACGACTGGATCACCCTCACTGCTGCCGATGGCACCGTGCTTGACCGCGTTCCTGTCACCTCCGCCTCCGGAGATGTCAGCGAAGGCCGCCTCCCTGACGGTTCGGCATTGGTCCAGACGCTCGATTTTCCCAGCCCCGGCCTGACGAATGTCAACGGTCTGCCTCCGGTTACCACCACCATCAATACCAACCGCGTCGCCTTCGGGGACAGCTGGGCTTTCCGGGACAATCTCAATGCCCTTCCCGCCAACGACAGCAACGGCCGCAGTTGGACGGCATTGAACTACGACGAAACCGGCTGGTTCAACGGGGCCGGTCCGCTGGGACGGGATACCGGTCTGGCCGCAGTCACCAATCCCGCGACCGGCGTGCCCCCCTTCTTCGGCACTGATCTGGCAAACTATGCGGCAGCGCGCCTCACCTATTATTTCCGGAAAACCTTCACCTTCACCGGCACCCCCTCTGCGGTCACCCTGCGCGTTTCCCGTTGGATCGACGATGGGTATTTGCTCTATCTGAATGGGCAACTTCTCGACCGGAAAAATATCACCGGTGCTCCACCTCTGGCATGGAATGTCCGGGCTGATGCGACTATCGGGGACGCTTCCGCAGAAAATGATATCCTGCTGAGCATTCCTGCCGGGGCGCTCGTTGCCGGAACCAACCAGCTTGCTGCCGAAGTCCACCAAATCAACGCTACCAGTTCCGATATCACCTTTGCCCTCAAGCTGGACAGCACCGTGACCACCACCATCCCGGGCAATCCCGATCCTGTCCGCCAGCGTATGATTGACCTGACGGATTTCCTCCGTATCACCGAGGTCATGTATGATCCTGCCAACGGGGCCAACTACGAGTTTGTGGAGCTGCGCAACCTCAGCCCCGGCAAAACACTCGACCTCACCGGCATCCGTTTCACGGAGGGAATCGACTTCACCTTCCCCGCCCTCACCCTGGCTCCCGGAGCTTATGTTTTGGTGGTGAAAAGCCTCAGTGCCTTCCGTTCCGTTTATGGAGCTGCGCCGGTGGTTGCCGGGGTATTCACGGGCAAGCTGGATAACAGCGGCGAGCCTCTCACCCTCAGCCTCCCGGCCCCCTGGACCGCTGCGATCCAGCGTTTCAGCTATCAACCCATCTGGTTCAATCAGGCGAATGGCCCCGGCTCCTCACTGGAAACACTGAACGCCCCTGCCGGAGCCGCCAGCCGGAAGCTCTGGGATGAAAAATCCCTCTGGCAGGCCTCCACCGCCAGTGGCGGCACCCCCGCCGGGCTCAATGCCGTGAATGACTTCCCGACCTGGCTGACTGCCTATGGACTGAGCGCGGTGCCTGCGGAGGATTCTGATGCTGATGGTTTCACCAATCTGGCCGAGTATGCCCTCGGCATGGTGCCGGTTACGCCGGATGGGCTCATCGGCACCATCACCGCTGTCATCAATGACAACCACCTCGAAGGCAGCCTCACCCTCCCTTCGTTCTGCCCCCCTGACGTGACTTATATTGCGGAAATCAGCCGCGATCCGGGCCCCACTCCTGACTGGAGTCTCCTTGCCAGCCGCAGCGGCAATGGCTCCTGGAGCGGCCCTGCCACCGTCAGCACCGGCCCCGCCACCGCTGGCCGCGTGCCGCTCACCATCATCGACCCCGCCTCCACCCTCACCGAGGGCCGCCATTTCCTCCGCATCCGCTTCACCCGCTGACCGCAAACCCTGGCGCAGCCGCGACGGCTTTGATCCGTTGGCTGAACCTGGGGCTGCGCCCCTCAGGGCGTGCTAAAGTCCGCTAGGCAAATAAAGCCTGATAGGCGGAGCCCTCATTCAGGGTCGGCCGTTCGGGGCGGCCTTTGTGTTTGTAGATGAGATCCATGTTGTCCAGGCCCAGAGCTTCGAGGATGGTGGCATGGAGATCGTGGATGTGCAGCCGCTGGTCCACGGCGTGCAGGCCCAGTTCGTCAGTGCTGCCGATGGTTTGTCCGCCTTTCACCCCGCCGCCCGCCATCCACATGGTGAAGCCGGTGGGATTGTGGTCGCGGCCATCGCCTTTTTCGCTCTGGGGGGTGCGGCCGAATTCCCCGCCCCAGACCACGAGGGTGGAATCGAGCAGCCCGCGCGATTTCAGATCCTTCAGCAGCCCGGCGATGGGCTGGTCGATGCTGCGGCACAATCCGCCATGGTTTTCCTCGATTTTGGCATGCGCATCCCACTTGCTGCCAGCTCCGCTGTAGAGCTGGACAAAGCGGGTGCCGCGCTCCACGAGGCGGCGGGCGTGCAGGCACATCCTGCCAAAAGTTTCGGTGCTCTTTTCATCCATGCCGTAGAGCTTTTTGGTGGCCCCGCTTTCCTGACTGAGATCCACCGCGCCGGGGGCGGTGGCCTGCATGCGGAAGGCGAGTTCGTAGGAGGCGATGCGGGCTTCCAGCTCTGATTGCTCCGGATGGGCGTCCGCGTAGCTGCGGTTCAGGCGGTTGAGAAAAGCGAGGCGGTTTTCCTGGCGGGCCTCACTCAGGCCGGCCACGGGATTCAAGTTGAGGATGGGCTCGGGACCGGACGTCAGGCGCACCCCCTGGTGCACTGCGGGCATGAAGCCCGCGCCCCAGTTCCGCGGGCCATTGATCACCGGCGAGGGATTGTCCTGCAGGACCACGAAGGCGGGCAATTCCGCATTCTCCGTGCCCAGGCCATAACTGACCCATGAACCCAGGGAGGGGCGTCCCGCGAGGGTGCTGCCGGTATTCATCTGGCAGACCCCGGAGGAGTGGTTGATGCCATCCGCCCAGCAGGAGCGGATCACCGCCAGATCGTCCACACATTCCGCCAGGCGGGGCAGCCAATCGCTCACCCACAGGCCACTTTGACCGTGTTGTTTGAAAGTGCGGCGGCTGCCCAGCAGCGGGCTGCTGAACTCCCCCATGGCGGTAATGACGCGGCGGAAACTATCCGGGATCTTTTGGCCCGCAAGACGGTTCAGTTCCGGCTTCGGATCGAAGAGATCGATGTGGCTGGGCCCTCCTTCCATGAAGAGAAAAATGACGCTGCGGGCCCGGGGCTGGCGGTGGGGCAGGGGAGCCGCCGCTGCCGTTTCCATGGCGAGCAATTGCGTCAGGGCCAACGCGCCAAAGCCCGCGCCGGCCTGCCGCAAAAACTCTCGGCGGGTGCGGGTGAAATGAATGTGATGGCAGCTCATGGAGGAATTTCCGGCAGGACACCCCCGCTCCGTGCGGGAGGCATGATCATACAACACGCGGTCGCAGGCAAGTTTTCCATATTTTCAGGATTCCATTGGACCCAGGGGCATTTCCGCCATAGCGTCAGCCAAGAAATGTATTCCGAGGACAGCATCCAATACGCGCTGGAAACCACCCAGGTGCTTCATGAGCCAGACCGGCGCATTGACACGTTTGGCACCACCAGCTTCCAGTTCCACCTGATCAGCGAGTTGATGGACGATGTCCAGCAGGTCCGCGTCCGCAGCGGGCAGATCCACGCCCAGCGCCCCACCATTCTCAAGCCGGAGCCCTACTCCGAGCTGGAATTTGAAGGTTTTGGCGAGGGCGCTTCCGCCTTTGCCCAGTGGATGAAGGAGCGCATGGGCCAAGCCAATGCCGCTTTTCTGCAATACGGCTTTTCCTTCAAAAAGAGCGATGTCACCGAGTCCCTCGTGCACGACTCCCTGCCTATCGTCACCGAACGCGTCCTCGCGGAAGTGCACGCTTCCAATAACCCACTCACCGCCGTGGTGGTCGGCGTGGATGACACTTGGGAAATCTGCCTCCTCAAGTTCACCCTCGAAATGATCCAGAAGTCCCAAAAGATCAATCTGTTTGACTTCAAGCGGCGCGGGTTGTTATAGGTTTTTTGCGGCGGGGAGCGCCTGTGGGGGACCGTTGGGTTTGGACGCTGGGATGGAAAAATAGGCGCTTGGCGGGGATGGGGGATTGAGGGAAGAGTTGGGTGTTATGCGTATTTTAATTACTGGTGGAGCGGGATTTATTGGGAGTCACCTTGCGGAGTCTTTCCAGGGCGGAGCGGAGGTGCGGGTGTTGGATAATATGGCGACCGGGCACGCGCGGAATCTGGCGGGGCTGGAGGTGGATTTGCGCCGGGGTTGTATCCTGGATGAGGTGGCGCTGGAAGGGGCGATGGTGGGAGTGCATTATGTGTTCCATCTGGCAGCGATGGTCAGCGTGCCGTTGTCGGTGCATGATCCGCTGAGGTGTGAGGAACTGAATGGAATCGGTGTGGTGAAGGTGCTGGAGGCAGCGGCGCGGGCGGGGGTGAAGAAGGTGTTTTTTGCCAGTTCGGCAGCGGTATATGGGGACAATCCCGTGGTGCCCAAGACGGAGGCGATGCTGCCGGAACCGAAGAGTCCCTACGCCATCACGAAGCTGCAGGGAGAGTTTTGGTGCCGGTTTTTCCATGACGGGGGCAAGGTGCCGACGGCGGCGCTGCGGTTTTTCAATGTGTTTGGGCCGCGGCAGGATCCGCGTGGGGCGTATGCGGCAGCGGTGCCGATTTTTATTGAAAAAGCGCTCAAGGGCGAGCCGATTACGATCTACGGGGATGGCCTGCAGACCCGTGATTTTATCTATGTGAAGGACATCGTGGCGGCGATCCGCCATGTGACCCTGACTCCGGAATTGACAGGGGTGCGGAATGCCGGCTACGGCGGGACAATGACCGTGAAGGATCTGGCGGAGAAGATTGTCGCTTTGGCCGGATCGAAGTCGGAAATCCGTTATTTGCCGGAGCGGGCAGGGGATGTGAAGCATTCCCGGGCCGCAGTGGATGCGCTGATGGCAACGGGATTCCAGCCGGCGAGCAATCTGGAAGAGGGACTGGCAGCGACTCTGGCTTTTTTCCGGGGGGAGAAATCCTAAACGTTCATGCTGGTCACGGTGTAATAGATGGCCGCCAGCACCAGTCCCAATGAAAAAGCCACGGTGAGGCAATCCAGCAGGGCGTAAAGTTTAGTGGTATTCATGAGGTGGGGTGTTGATAGGACTTCAACAAAAATTGCTTTAATCAGAATTACAGCATCTTATAATTACAATTTTTATTACAGGTGGAGTTGGGGTGGTGGCTGGAATCCATCAAACTAATTTTGGAAAGTCATATGATAAAAATGATTCGATAAAGGAAGTGAATTCTCAGATTGGAGGATATTTTTGAATTTTTCCTGAGGATATTTTGGTGGCCATGATGAGCCCACTTCCCGTCGGTGAGGTGCCGTCATCATAGATGATAACGTCAGATTCTCCAAAACCGACGCTGCGGAATTTTTAAACTCCAACCTTTCACTCTCCAGGGACACCATCCTGATGATTATTCCGGTTTCCTGCTCAGCCTCACTTTACGGATGCCGGAACGCCGGGGCGCGGACTATCCAGTTAGGAAGAAGGGGCAGCTATTCCTCCTTTTTGGGAGTGGCCTTTTTCGCTTTGGGAGCACCGATGGAACCCACGATCTTGCCCCATTCCGGAGCGTGTTTCCTGGCGGCATCCGGAGAGGCGATACGGGTCAGGATGCAGACTTTGGATTTGGCTTCGTCGGCGATGAGTTTGATGTTGATGGCGACTTTGCCGTGCTCGTCCTTGCCGTGACAGGTTGAAGCGCATGATATTGCGGGGATTTCCTGCAGCTTCAAGCCGGGGTCGTGGCATTTTTTGTCAAAGGGAGGCGAGGAAAGCGAGCAGGGCACCGCGTTCGGGTTTGCTCAATTTTTCGAAGGCACTGCGTGAGGCCAGGGCTTCGCCGCTGTGCCAGAGGATGGCTTCGGCGAGGGTGCGTGCCCGGCCGTCGTGGAGAAAAAAGGTGTTGCCGTTGACCTCCGCGTTGAGTCCGAGTCCCCAAAGGGGCTGGGTGCGCCATTCGGTGCCGGTGGCGAGGAAGTCGGGCCGGTGGTCGGCGAGGTCTTCGCCCATGTCGTGAAGGAGGAGATCGGTGTAAGGGTGGATGGTTTGGACGTGGAGTTCCTTGAGCGGGTGGGTGGTGCCGGTTTGCAGGGTGGGCTTGTGGCAGGCGCTGCAATTGATTTGAGCGAAGAGCTTTTCACCCTGGCGGACGATGGGGTTTTCCAGGTCACGCCGGGCGGGCACGGCCAGGGCCTGGGTATAGAGGACGACGCGCTCGAAGATGTGGTCGCTGAGTTCCGGGGTGCCGCCGTCCGGGAGCAGGCCGAGGGTGGGCTGCTGGGCGGGGGTGAGGGATTCGTCAGGATGCAGTGAGGTGGTGATGCCGATGTCGCCGAGGAAGGCGTCGGCCGTTTGCTGGCGGAGGCTGGGTTGGTTGGCCTTCCACCCGAAGCGGCCGGGGAGGGTTTTTTGTTGTTCGAAGGACCAGACCTGATTGAGGCGGCCGGAAATCCCGTCCTGATTTTGGTCGTCAGGATCAGTGAGGGCGAGGAGGGTGGCTTCTGGAATGGCTTCGAGCAGGCCGCTGCCGTAGATGGGCTGGGCGAGGCGTGGGCTGGTGAGCAATCCCGGGGCAGGGGGGCCATAGTGCCAGCTGATAGGGCCAAATTCCGGGCGGCGCAGGGCGATGGCTTCGCCGTCGGGGAGGGTGCGGATGGAGGTTACCCAGCGGATCGGGACCCCGGCTTCCGGCTGGGCTCCGGGGAGGGCGCGGATGGCGAGCTGGGTGCCGTAGGTGGGATCGGGCAGGGGAGCCCCGTGGGGATCCTGACCGGGGAGGCTGAGGCGGAGGAGCAGGCCGGTCATGGTCCCGCCTTCGTCAGGTGGGGAGCCGCGGCCGTCTTTGGTGTGGCAGGCGGAGCAGGAGCGGGCGTGGAAGAGCGGGCCGAGACCATCGCGGGCCTGAGCGCTGGCGGGGGCGATGATCCAGTTTTCGTTGAAGAAGGAATTGCCAACAGCGAAGAGGCGGCGGTTGTCCCGGGAGAGATTGGCGAGGGCGAGGGAAAAGGCGTCCTTGCCGTCATTGAAGACGGTGGTGGTGCCACCGGAGAAGGCTTCCGGCGGGTGGTCCGTGGGCGCAGCGGCGTGGAGAGGCAGGGCGGCGCTGAGGAAGAGGAAGGCCGCAGTTTTCATGGGACGGAGATTCACGGGGCCGGGAGCGGGCAAGGGGACAGGCTAACCAGCGATGTCGCTGGCGGCCTGCTCGGGGATTTGGATCTGGAGGGCGCGGGCGAGGGTGCGGAGCAGGGCGGACTGGTCTTCGGCAGCGGTGAGGGTTTTCAGGATGGCGCGGCGGCCGGGGGTGTCGTCATCCCCGAGGATGGCTTGGTCAAAAGGGGCAGGGATGCTGCGGGCGGCGGCGAGGGTGCCCTCGGTTTTACGGTCCAGCTCGGGCACAAGGTCCGGTTTGATGAGCAGGGCGAGATCCCGCAGCCCGGGGCCGGTGAGGCTGGTGCCATCGGGCCTGAGGTAGGTGCCGCGATAGATGTTTTGGAGGCCCAGGGCATCGCCGATGGTTTCCTCACAGGTGTGATCGCTGAAGCAGGAAGGCTCCTCCTCCTGTTCTTTGGTGTCCCAGGCGACCTGCAGGCGCTCGCCGGCCAGTTCATTGCCGCTGAGGAAGATCATGCCGGTGAGGATGCGCTCGACGGACTGGTCGTAGCCTTCCTCAAAGATGGCGCGGTAGTTTCCCAATTTTCCAGGAGCCCATTGTTGCGTTAGGTCCTCGAATTGGGAGACGATGAGATCCGCGCAGGCCTGGAGGTATTGGCCGCGGCGGGCGGCGTGGGGAGCGGTGGTGTAGTCGGTGCAGGGGCGCTCTCCGGGCCCGGTGCTGGATTTGTCCTGGCCCCAGAGGAGGAATTCGATGGCGTGCCAGCCGCAGGAGATGTTCTTTTCTCCTTCCTTGAGATTGAGGGATCCGATCAGCCCTGGCGTAATGTCAGGGTAGGCTTTTTCGTTGGCGATGATGCCGCCATCGCCGCCTTCCCCGGCGTCGATGTAGAGTTCGTCGAGAGGCCAGGAATTCAGGAGGGGCTCGGGGCCATCGGCATCGTCTACGGGGCCGGCGTAGTAGCGGAAGACTTCGCTTTGAACGTAAATGAGGCGGGCGCTCTTCCAGCAGGCGCGGGAGGCAGCCAAGGTGTCAGAGGAGGGAGCGGAGAGAAAGGCGCGGATGGATTTTTGGAGAGCGAGGGAGGCGGTAAGGCAGTCGCTGTAAACCGCGTGGACGGTTTTTGCATAGTGCAGAACGACGGCCCGGGAGGTGGTTTGCAGCGGGGTGCGGGCGGCCGGTGCAGGCGTTGCTGCCAGGGTCCAGCCGGCCAGCACACAGGTGAGGATTCGTTTCATGAGGGGGAGGGGGCGGCTGCGGGCCGAAGGGCAAACCTTCAGGCTCCACCGTAAGATACGCCGGACGGTGGTCAACTGTTCGGGTTCAGGCGGGAGGGGAACGCTTTGAGGGTGGCAAACTTGGCTGGTGGGCTTGCCCTGGGGGACCGGTGAGCCGGCCATGACGGATCCCGTGAGTGAAAGATCCGGTTCCCCAGCCGTTATTAGGGTGCTATGAAAAAACTTCCCAATCTGCGGCCAGTCTTTAAATGGCTGCTCCGGGGCCTTTTTCTATTGCTGTTATGGGTGGCTCTGGTCGCGGCTTCGGTCAGCCGCTACGCCCAGCGGAATGAGACCCGCCAGGCGGATGCCGCCATCGTGCTGGGGGCTGCAGTCTGGAATCAGAAACCTTCGCCCGTGCTGGAAGCGCGGCTTCGGCATGGGGTGGAGCTGTATAAAAGGGGATACGTCAGGAAGCTGATCTTTACCGGCGGTTACGGCAAAGGGGATAGCCTGGCTGAAAGTGAGGCGGCGCGCGACTATGCCACGGCCCAGGGGGTTCCGCTTCAGGATATCCTCATCGAGACCCTCTCCCGGTCCACCCAGGAAAACATGATCCAGGCCTCGCAGATCATGCGGGATGGCCAGCTGGGCACCTGCCTCATCGTCAGTGATCCGCTGCACATGAGGCGCGCCATGCGGATGATGAAGGACCTGGGGATTTCCTGCTATACCTCTCCGACCAGCACCAGCGCCTATCAATCCTGGCCGGCCAAAACGGCGTTTTTATTCCGGGAGGTGGTGTTTTTCACCGGTTACCTGCTGGCCGGGCAGTGAAGGGGCTGAGGCTTCCAGCGTTCCCAGCCTCTGCGTGCCGCCAGTGGGCTTCCCGCCGGCTCCTGCGGCATCCTCATGCCTGATTGAAGAGGGCGGTGGCTTCGAAGGAGAAATCGCCGGCAGGGCGGACGGGGGGCGCAGTGCTGCGGGTGGCGATGGGCATGGTCTCGATCTGGCCCTGGAGGCGCAGGATGGCTTTGGAAGCGCAGGCTTTGACGATGGCAAACCGGACGGGGGCTTCAAAGACGCTCAGCAGCATGAATTGTGGGGAAACGGGCGTGAGGCAGAATTGGCGGGCTTTTCCTTCGTGGAACAGGCCTTCAAAGGTGCCGTCCCCGAGGCGCTGGGCGACGGCTTGGAGGGCCGCGTAGGCTCCGGCGGCCAAGGCACCGGTTTCGCCGGAATCCCTCAGGGCAGGGTCGCCCGCATCCGCGCAGATGGTGCCACTCTCCTCAAGCAGGGCGGCGTAGCGGACTTCGGACTCCTGCACATAACCCGCCAGGATCTGCCGGAACTGCTGCGACAGCCCTCCCCCAAGTTGCAGAACCCGGCCGGAATAGGTGGTGAGGGAATCCATGGTGGAAGAGTGTCAGGCAGGAACGGGCTGGGTGGTGGCAGGGGCGGGCTGGGTGCCCTGATGGAAGCGCTGGAGCACTTCCTGAGCGAGGGCATTGAGGGTCTCGAAGACGTTGACTCCGGTGCTGGCGGCGGCTTCAAAGACGCGCAGGCGGCGGGGGCCGGAATTGAGCAAATACTCCATATAAGCGAAGGGGGCCGGGCCGGGAAGATCCCGTTTGTTGAATTGGAGGATGGCGGGCAGATCGGCGAAGGAGCTGCCGTTGTCGGCCAGGTTCTGTTGCATGCCCTGCCAGGCGGTGAGGTTTTCCTCCATGCGGTCGAGCTGGGAATCGGCGACAAAGACGATGCCATCCGCCCCGCGCAGGACCATCTGCCGGGTGGCGTTATAACAAACCTGACCAGGCACGGTATAAAGCATGAATTTGGTATGGTAGCCGTTGATGACCATGGTGTGCACCGGCAGGAAATCAAAGAAGAGGGTGCGGTCATTGGCCGCCGCCAGGGCCACCAGGTCGCCCCGGTGATCTGCCCCCAGGCGGCTATGAATGAAGCTGAGGTTGGTGGTCTTCCCCCCCATGGGGGTCCCGCAATACACGAGTTTGAAGGAAACCTCGCGGGTATCGTGGTTGATCACGGCCATAGGTGGGAGCGGGCGGCGGGCGGCGGGCGGAAGGCTGAAGAGCGGGTGAGTCAGAGTTTTGCCAGTTCCTGGGTGATGAGGATCAGTTTTTCCCGGGTCCCGCCGGAGAAGAGCGGCTGGTCATGCCAGACGGCAAGACAGAGGCCGGAGTCGAGGAAGAAGGAGCGCACACCCTGATCGGTGCGCAGCGTGAAATTGCCTCCGGAGCCCAAGCCCATGGATTCTGCCAGGGAGGAGAGGGATTCGCGGGTCCTGGCGACGCTGTCGCGGAAGGTAGAGGCTTCGGCTTGAGGCAGTCCGCCGCTCACCAGGGGAAGACCTTCACTTAGAATCGCACAGGCTTTCAGGCCGGGAAGTGTTGCGCAGGCGTCGGCGACATCCTGGGGAGTGAAGGTTCGGTCAGTGCCAAAGAGGGCGCGCAGGACGATTTGCTGTTGGTCGGGTTGGCAGCCGAAGCTGAGATCCTCGAATTGGCCCGTAGGCAGGTCCTGGGGGGCGCGTGGCGCGGGGGAAGGCAGGGCAGATCCTGCCGCAGCTGGCCGAGAGGGCGCTGCCAGTTTAGGAATGGTGGCCGATGCCTTGCCATTCAAACCGGATGCCGCAGCCCGAGGCGGGACTGGAGGCCAGACGGGTGGAGCCAATGGCGCTGGGCTGGCGGCGAACGGAGCCACCGGCGTCGGTAGCGGCGCAGCGGGACCTGCGGCCAGGGGCGGCGGGTTGCCGGGTAGGGGAAAAGCTGGCCGGCTGACGGGGGCTGAACCCGCGCGGGGAGGGGGCTCCGTGCCGAGGCGTGCGGCGGAGAAGGATTCCCCCAGGTCATCCGTGGGATCCGCTCCCGGCCTGGCAGGGGAGGCGTTGGCCAGGACAGCCGCAGATGCCGGGCCCAGGTCCAACCCATGCGGGGTGAATGCAGGTGGCGGAGCCGCCTGAACGGGCCGGGGCAGCGTCAGGGGGGGAGCGCCCCCAGCAGGGGAGACGGGGAAAGCAGGGGGGAGTTGCGGAACCACAGGGACGATCCTCCTGTCGGGAGGCATAGCGGGTTTCGGAAAGGCGCGCACGGCACTGGCAGAGGGGGGCACCGGCTTCACCGCCGGGGCGGTCCGCATTGCTGCGCCTGGGCTGGGGCCAGTGCCACTGCCGGGGGGGCGCGAAAGCATACCGGATCGGGTGAGTGGGGCAGCCAACGGCGTTTCGGCGGGGGCCATCATGCCAGCAGGGCGGAGCGGCGGCAAATCGACCTGGACGGTGGGGGCACCACCATCCACGGTCACGGGAGGAAGCGGGGCATGCGGCAGTTCCACAGGCCCAACGGGTTGAGTGGCTGGGCGGGCTTGCCGCACGTTTGATTTGTCGAATCCAGTGACACTCAGGTCCAGCAGTTGTTTGCCGGGCTCGTCTTCGGCACGGATGACAAATGGAGTTTGGAATGGGCTGGTCGTAATCGGCTGATGGGCATCCGCTGGCGCGGCCGGTTCCATGGACGGACGGGCGGACTCCGGCAAATTGTGGAAGACTTCACTCATCGGCACCACGATGGTCATACCGGTTGAGGCGCGGGCAAAGGCGGGACGGAATTTTTCCGGAATCCCCTGACAAATTTGAGGAATAGACACCACCACGCGGCCTTTGGACAGTTGGGGAGCGATCTGGGCGACGGGGAATCTGATCCTGACGGCTTCCGGCACATTTTCCGGGGCAAATCCCAACAGGGCGGGATCTGCATTCCGCAGGACGGCCCGCAGGCTCATTTCCATGGATTCGGCTGTTGCCTCCATGGATTCCTCCAGGAAGCCGGCTGGAGCGTCAGTGGCAGGAGGGGTGGCATCCGGCAGGGAAACTGCGGGAGTGGAAGCCATCGCTGGAGCGGGACCGGCCGGCTGGGCCGGGGCGGGCGCTGACGGCGAAGGCATTGCCGGAGCTGCGGCAGGTGGCAGGACTGGATCGGTTGGCGGCACAGGCGCGGTGATGCTTTGGAAGGAAGAAGGAAAAGATAAAACGGGGAGGGCTGCCGGCGGGGGCACGGGTTGGGTGACCGGAGGGGCGGTCTGCGCCTGCACCGGCAAAGGCACTGGCTGGGTGGAAAAGCGGGAGCCCCGGTCCGGCCGGGGCGAGGTTTTGATGGATTCGGGCCGCCCATTCATGGCAGGAGGGGCTACCGGCACGGGAAAGGTGCGGGGTTGGGCTGCGGGCTGGAAGGCGGCTGGCGCAGGCACAGGTGCGCTGGCCCGCACCGTAAAGGGCGAGGGCAGGGGATTGCCCGCAGGAACAAAGGCGGCAGGAGGAGCCGTCGCTGCCGGAGGATTGATGACCGAAAAGGGCGAATGGGGAGCCCCGCTGTGGGAGGCGGGCTGCTTTCCGGCACTTTGGGCAAAAGGCACGGGGGTCGAACGCGGCCCGGGTGGCAGGGCGGGAGCCGGGCTGGCTTGCGCTGGGGACGCCGGGCTAAAAGCAGAGGGGGCGGCGGGAAGACCGGGGGCCGCTGCCGCCACCGCAAAGGGTGCCACAGCCGCTGGGGCGGGTGAGGACGCGGGAGGCGCGGAGGGAAAGCCAGTCACAGGTGCCGCTGGAAAGGGCTGGGGCTGTTCCTGCGCCACCGGCATGCCGGGACGAGCGATGGGCAAACCGGAGGCAGCGGCATTCATCATTGGAGCAAAGGGATTTCCAGGAGAGGCAGCACTTGGCAGAAGCGACCCAGCCAACCCAAAGGGGGAGGCGGTTGCTCCTGCCGGAGGCAAGCCCGCCCTGGGAATGGAGGCGAAAGGATTGACCGCAGGCACCGGGGCGATGGGACTGGAGTTTTCTAAAAGCCCCCGGACTCTGGCCAAGGGAAAGGTTACCTCTAAATCTTCCCCAGGTGCCGGGGGACGTTGGAAAAGAGCCGGACAGGCCTCGTAAATCCGGGACAAACGCAGCGAAGGCCGGCCGGAAGCCAGAGTTTGCCGCAGTTCCTCCAAGGGCAAAGCCACGGGCTGCTCCGGACTGACGGCATCAAACCGCAACAAACCTGGCGGCAGCAGGGCCGCCATTTCCCGCACCGTCATCTGCCGTCCTGTCACCACTGCAAAAGGCCCGGTCCCCCTGGGGACTCCCGCCGTCAGCGGACCTGCCTGGGCCGCTGGGACAAAGGGTCCAGTCTGCCCCCGGCCCGGAAAATCATTCGCCAAGGGAGTTGCCGGAACTGGTTGGCTTTCCCCTTCTTTGCGGAACAGGTTTTTGAAAAATGATGCCATGGCGGTCTGGAGGAAAAGCTGCCGGAGTCATGATGAATTCATTTCCCCTGCGCATCCCCGGTTTTTATTGGCATCCAGATTTGCGTCTCATCTTTAACTTGTCAACTTCAATAAGATTTCTTATTCATCTGAAATTCTACTTTTCCCATCATTCTGCCTCTTTTATGTGGGTCAATTTGCGGTTCCTGCGATTTTATTCAACATTCCCCGTTTACGGCAGTCAAAGGGGAAGACTTTCCAATTTCCTCCCTTGCCCCGTCCCTGCCGGAGCGGTGAATACTCCCTATTCCTATTTCCTCTATGATGCTCCATCCCGCCCGCCTGCTGGCTCCTCTGCTGCTTTTTTCAGTCGCCTCCTGCGGCCTGCTCGATCCCAAACCCAAATATCAGGCGGCGGATAAATGGGCGGTCGTCCCGGCTGAGTTTCTGTTCACCCGCTATGATCCGCTGAATCAATGGCTGGACAGCTCGGTGCGGGTTCAGATTTTCGATGTGCCGCTGAAACAGGTTTACAACGAGCCCGCCCTCCGGGGCATTAATTACCGGGTCATTCAGCCTCCGGTGGAAAACCCCAGCATTTTCATCGACAAGATCGCCATGACCCGCCGGCAACTCCTCTGGTCCCTCGCTCAGGACCACCAACTGCATCTCACCCCTCTTTTTGATGCCGCAGGAGGACCGGCTTGGATCGAAATCCGGTCGCGCGCTGCCCGAAATGACGCCAAGGCCCGTGGGGGTGGTTAGAAATGGACGGGCCTCATTTGTAAAGCCCAGGGAACCTGCTTTCCTCCCGCCTGAAGCACCGCTCATGCCCTTCCAATACTCCCGCGCCCCCACCGCCGTCACCTCCCCGGTCAGCCGTCAGATCGGCCTGCTGATCCTGAGAATCACCGTGGGCGGGAGCCTGCTTTACTGGCAGTTGGCAAGGGAGTTGCCGGCCGCCTGGTCCAACATCTGGCAAAAAACCGGATGGGAACTTCCCGGACAGTTGGCTGCACTTGGGTTTCCTTTGCCTTTTCCCTTGGCGGTCAGCCTCGTTTTACTCGTCCTCCTTTCCGCCCTCGCCATCGCGATCGGTCTTCTCACCCGTTTTAGTGCGGTGCTGATGGGCTCTATCTGCGTCATCACGGCTCTGCTTTACCGCCACCATCCGCAGGTGGTGCAGTCAGCCCTGCTCCTGGCCGGGGCCTGTGCGGCCATTTGCTTCTGCGGGGCCGGCCATCTGGCGGCCGACCGCCTGCTGCGGGCGGCGACCCGGCGGACCTGACTGCGGGCTGGTGCCGCATAGCCACAGGCTGTTTTTTCATAATACCGGGGCCTTTCTCAAAGCAATAATTGACTTCCCCCGCTCGAGCGGCTAAATAAATAATCTGGAAGAGTTAAATAAATTTCTCCCAGTGCTATGAGCCATCTGCCGCTGACCCATCCCCTCGAACGCTGCCTGCTCGGCTTTACCTTGTTCGCCCTTCTGGGCATTCTCTTCTGGAAAGCTGGGCAAGCCCCGTTTGGCACGGGGCGGATCGATGCTTTGCAGCAATCCCGGTAAACCTCCGTTTCAGCGTGGCAGCGGCAGCCGCCCGATTGCTTCCTCCCTGCGGGCCACACCACGGCATCACCGGATGGGCAAACCTTTAGCGATTACTTTTACGCGCTGCAGCAACATAAAATCCCCGCCGAACTCCACCTCTGGCCGGATGGGGGGCATGGCTACGGCATGAGATCCACCGCCTCCCCGCAGGGCTGGCCCCGGCTTCTGGAAAACTGGCTCAAACGCTGAATCCCAACCGGAGAAGCAACTAAATCCGGGCCCGATGCGGAAAAAATTGACGTTTTGTCCGATTTTTGATTAGGCTGCATTAAGTATTTTCGTTTGCATCAGGAAAAGCATGGGTTAAAAGAACCCATGGTGGATGCCCCTTACCCTTGTGTGCCGGGGCAAAAGCTCGTTTAACCACAATCAAAAGAAATACCATGAAGTTCATTATTCTCGCCCTTGCCGCAGTTGCCCTCTCTTCCTGCGCTTCCAAGCCAAATCCAGCTCCAGCCGCTCCTTCCGGCGGTTACGTGACCCCTGCCAAATAAGCAGCACCAAGGATTTCAACATTCCATTTCGACCGGTTTCTGCCCTTGGCGGAAACCGGTTTTTTTACGGCTGCTCCGGCCCGCTGTCCCGGCATCCCGGAATTTGGCTCCATATGAGGCCTTGCATCCCAGGAAGTCCGTGGCAACGTGGAAGTGTTGGGGGCGCACCGGTTTCGACTAGTGACTGGAGGCGTTGGCAGCATGCCGGGGATGATTCGTTGGCCCCGTTAACAATCGGATCAAAACAAACAAACGCTAACTCTAACGAGCTCGCACTCGCCGCTTAATTGACGGTGACATCCTCTGCCGAATGTCTGATACGGTGGAGGGTGCAACTTATCAGGCTGGCTAAAGGCCCGGGTCTCCGGGGCTCAGGCGAGATTCACAGGAGAATCGGAGCAGGGCATTCCGCCGGTGGAAGGTCAGGTTCTTAACTTAAATCGCCGGATAAGCATGTAGAAACCTGCGTTAAAAGGCGCTAGGACACGGGTTCAATTCCCGTCGCCTCCACCAACCCTTTAAAACCAACGAGTTAAGCCGGAAATGCTCCGGGCCGCGTGACAGGCGGTAACGGTTGACCTGCCTTGGCCATGGCGGAGATTGGCACGGATTGGTCCTTTAAGCTTCAATCAAAGGCTTGTCCTTCAAGCTTGCAGGGTTCTCCGCCGGGAATTATGATTGCCATGTCCTGACGATTTCCATAAAACCATTGCCACCGTCCGGTCCCTTTCATGCCCCCCGACGGCAGGAAGATCATGACCGGCGGCGATGGCGGCATGCCACGAACTACAACATCAAGGAAAAGGCCGGCAGCAGCACCGCCGACGGCGTCATTGATGCCGCCGATGCCCAGCGCAGGTATCCCCAGGGCCACGGCGACCCGGCCGATAATAACTCCAGCTGCATCGTCCACACCGGCGGCACCGCAGCGAATCTTGTATTTCTCTGGAGCCGCAAGGGCAACACCCTCTACGCCACCGCTTCCGGCACCGGATTCCAACCCGGTGCCCCCGAGCCCGCCAAAACCGCCGTTGCAACGAAAACAGACTTCGCGGGCCGTCCGCCGCAAACCCCACCGCCTCCTTCACCATCGCCATGAGCCTGATCCGTTCACTCCTTCGCTGCGCCGCCTTCAGCGCCGCCTGCCTGCTCCTGTCACCGCCGCTCCCCGCAGCTGCCTGCGGGCCGATTGCCGTCCTGCGGTAAAATTCGGGACCGGAAGTGCAATTCGCTCCCAACCATGGCGTATGGGGTGCATGGGGATGACTTTCAACTTACCGGGCCTGCTTCATCTGGCCTGTGTTTTGCCATGGCTGGCGGGCGTTATGAGCATGCCCGCCTCCGCCGTGGAGCCTCCGCATTGGGCCTTCCAGCCCGTGCGCCGTCCTGACTTGCCAGCGGTAAAAAATTCCGGGTGGTCCCGTCAGCCTCCCGATGCGTTCATTCTGGCCCGCCTGGAAGCGGTTGGGCTGCAGCCCGCTCCTCCAGCGGACCGGCGCACCCTGCTGCGGAGGGCCTCGCTGGATCTCACGGGCCTGCCGCCAACGCCGGCCGCCATGGAGGCGTTCCTGGCTGATCCCTCGCCGGATGCTTTTGCAAAAACCATCGATCAGCTACTAGCCAGTCCGCAATACGGCGAGCGCCAGGCGAGGCTCTGGCTGGATGTGGCGCGGTATGCCGATAGTAAAGGTTACGTCTATGCGCGGGAGGAGCGGTTTTTTGTCCACTCCTGGGCCTACCGGGACTGGGTGGTCCGCGCGTTCAATGAAAACCTGCCTTGGGACCGCTTCCTGAAGCTCCAGATCGCCGCCGACCAAATCGTGCCGGAGGGATCCCCGGATCTGGCGGCGATGGGATTTCTAACGGGCGGGCGCCGCTTTATCGGGGTGACCCATGATATCATCGACGACCGGATCGATGTGGTGACGCGGGGCACCATGGCCCTAACCGTCCAATGCGCCCGCTGCCACGACCACAAATTCGACCCCATCCCCACCAGCGACTATTACTCGCTCTACGGCATTTTCCACAACGGGGCTGATCAGCTGGTGCGCGTGGATGCCACGCCGCGGAATGACGACTTTGAAAAAGGCCTCGCCATACGGCAGAAAAGTTTTGATGAAAAGCTAGCGGGCCGCCGCACCGGGGCCGCAGCCCGGCTGCGCGCGCGTGCCGGCGACTACCTGGCCGCCCAGTTGGAACTCCAGCGCTATCCGGAGGAAGGCTTCGATCAGCTTCTGCAGGAAAGTGATATCATTCCCGCCTCGGTGCGCCGCTGGCGGGATTTTCTGCGCCAGTCCGGGGGGGCCTTCCATCCGATCCTCGCCCCATGGCACGTCCTTTCCCGTCTGGAATCCAAGGATTTTTCCGCTGCCGCCGAAAAAGCCCTGGCCACGTTGCGTCGGGAACATGCCACCGGCCTGAATCCCGCCGTGGCCGCTGCCTTCGCCATGCCGCCAGCCTCCATGAAGGAGGTGGCCGCCCGCTACGGAACGCTCTTCGGGGCGGCGCTAAAAGAAGGCGGGGATGCCGAAGTTGGAAATTTTCTTCAGGATGACGCAGGCCCCTGTGCGGTGCCCGAGGCTCCGCTTGCTTCCATCGAACTCTTTTTTCCCACAAATCACGTTGAAGAGTTATGGAAGCTTCAATCGGAGATTCACCGCTGGCTTATCCAACGTCCCGAGGCACCACCCTACGCCTTGATCATGAAGGATCTGCCGCCCGAGCCGCTCCCCCGCGTCTTCCGCCGGGGGAATTCCGGGCAGGCCATGGAAGAAGTGCCGCGGCAGTTTCTCAAAGTCATTGCCGGACCGCAGCGGAAGCCTTTCACCCAAGGCAGCGGACGCCGGGAACTGGCGGATGCCCTCACCACTCCTGACAATCCCCTAACCGCCCGCGTGGCGGTGAACCGGATCTGGCAGCAACACTTCGGCAGAGGACTGGTGCGCACGGTGAGCGACTTCGGCCTGCGGGCGGATCCGCCCAGCCATGCGGAATTGTTGGATTGGCTGGCGGCGGAATTCACCGCCAGCAGCTGGGATGTGAAAGCCCTGCACCGCCGTATCCTGCTCAGTGCGGCCTGGCAGCAGGCGTCCCGCCCCGCCCCGGCCACCGATCCGGAGAACCGCCTGCTTTCCTCACAAAACCGCCGCCGCCTTGATCTGGAACAACTCCGGGACGCCATGCTGGCCGTTTCCGGTGACCTTGAGACAACCATGGGAGGGAAAGCGGCAGAGTTGTTCCAGCCCGCCAACAAGCGCCGCTCCCTGTATGGCATGGTCGACCGTCAGTATCTGCCGGGCACGTTCCGCACCTTCGATTTCGCCTGTCCTGACTTTCTCGTGGGGCAGCGGCATGAGACCACCGTGCCGCAGCAATCCTTGTATCTTCTCAACAATCCCTTCGCGGCCGACCGGGCCCGTTCCCTCGCCAAATTCTGTGAGGAAACGCCGCCATCGGAAGCGCCTGGGGTGTTATTCCGCGCCATCTTCCAGCGCCCGCCCACGGAGCGCGAACGGGAGCTGGCCTCCCAATACCTGACGGAGGCGGCCGCCACCGCTGCCGGCAGCCCGCCTGCGCCGCCACCCACGCCATGGAGTTATGGATTTGGCCATTACGATGAAGACTCCAAAAAAGTCACCAAATTCACCCCGCTGCCCCACTTCACCGGGACCGCATGGCAGGGTGGCCCCAAGCTGCCGGACGATACTCTGGGCTGGGCGCAGCTCACTGCCGAAGGCGGTCACGCCGGCAATGACCTGGACCATGCCGTGATCCGCCGGTGGAGTGCGCCGCAGGATGGCACCATTTCCATCACCAGTTCCTTCAAACATGGGCATCCTGAAGGTGATGGCGTGAGCGCTTTCATCGTTTCCAGCCGGGAGGGGGAACTGGCCAGAGCGTCGCTGCACCATGGTGAGGCAGAGTTAGGCTACCGCCGCCTCGAAGTAAAGCAGGGAGACACCCTCGACTTCATTGTCCATCTTGGAGGCAGCCTGAATAACGACGACTTCGTCTTCAGCCAGACCCTGACATCCGGGGACCACACCTGGGAGTCCGCCAGGGAATTCACCCCCGCCCCCTCTGCCGCAGCCACCGTTCTTTCTCCCCTGGCTCAACTGGCCCAGGTGCTTTTGCTTTCAAATGAGTTTACTTTTGCCGACTGATGATCTCCTACCTGACACCGCCTCCCCGCACTTCGCGCCGTGATTTTCTCCGCCGCACCGGCATGGGTTTTGGCAGCATCGGCTTGGCCAGTGTGCTGGGCCAGGCCGGGGCGCTGGGCAGCGGGGCCCCGGCCATCGGTTCCCACTTTGCCCCGAGGGCGAAACGCGTGGTCCATTTTTTCATGAATGGCGGGCCCTCGCAGGTGGATACCTTCGACCCCAAGCCTATCCTGACAAAATACGATGGAAAGCCCCTGCCCGCCGAAAATCTGCGCACCGAGCGCAAGACCGGAGCCGCCTTTGGCTCCCCTTTCAAATTTTCCCGCTACGGCCAAAGCGGGCTGGAAATCAGCGAACTCTTCGCCAAAACCGCTGCCCACGCCGACGACATCGCCGTGATCCGCTCCATGGTCGCCCAGGCCCCCAATCATGAGCCCAGCCTCATGCTGATGAACTGCGGTGATTCCCTTCAGGCGCGGCCGAGCGTCGGCTCGTGGGTGCTGTATGGTTTGGGATCGGAAAATAACAATTTGCCAGGCTTCATCTCCATGTGCCCGGGAGGGTATCCTATCAAGGACACCGAGAACTGGCAATCCGCCTTCCTTCCCGGAGCCTACCAGGGAACGTATGTCGACAGCAAGCACACCCGGCTGGAGCAGCTTATCGAAAACATCCGCAGTCCGCACGCCACTGCCGGGGTGCAACAACGTCAACTGAATCTCCTGCGCCGGCTGGATGGGGAATATCAGCAGCGGGCGGGTGCCGACCCGCGCTTCGAGGCGCGCCTGGAGTCCTTTGATCTCGCTTTCCGCATGCAGACGGAGGCCACGGATGCTTTTGATATCATGCGGGAACCGGAGCCGATCCGTGAAATGTATGGATCCCATGTCCAAGGCCGGCAGACCCTGATCGCCCGGCGCCTCCTGGAGCGGGGCGTTCGTTTTGTCCAACTCTGGCACGGCGGGAGCCAGCCGTGGGATAACCACGACTCAATCGAAGCCAACCACCGCCGCCTCGCTGCCGAAGTGGACCAGCCCATCGCCGCCCTCATCGCCGATTTGAAACAGCGGGGGATGTTCGAGGATACCCTGATCATTTGGGGTGGGGAATTCGGGCGCACTCCCTCCGTGGAACTCAATGAAAATGGCAAATCGAAAATGGGCCGTGACCACAACCACTATGGGTTTTCCGTGTGCCTGGCAGGTGGCGGCATCAAGGGCGGCACGGCCTACGGAGCCACGGACGACTTCGGTTTCCGCGCCGTCGAAAACCCCACCACCGTGCACGATCTGCACGCGACCATGCTGCATTGCCTTGGTTTTGATCACACCAAATTAACCTACCGGCACGCCGGCCGCGATTTCCGGCTGACGGATGTGTCCGGGGAACCCATTCAGGCGATTCTAACGTAACCTAAGCCCGGGAGGTCCCGGAAGAGCCCACAGGAGAACCCAACCCACCCAAGGGAGCCCGGGGCTCTGGCCCGGGTGTTTTTTCCGGGATCCTCCATAATCCGGCACACGGTCGTCTTCCGTCTCAAGGCGCACGCGCAAAAAACGAAATAAACTTCCGGGTTTCCTCCTGCCGGATTCCCGCCAGGTTGACGGCCCCATGTCCCTGAAAATCCGCTTCAACTCCGCCTATATCACTGGAACCGTTCTCGCGAAAGTCGGGAACCCGCAGCGGGATGAGCCCCTCCAGACCTCGAAGGAGGTGTTTAAAGTAGCCGAAAAGGACTGTGAGGCCCTCACCGCGCTTTTTCTAAAGCCTTTCCGGAACCTGATCGCCCACCGCTTCAGCCACCACTCCTCCCTTGAGCAGCATGAGATGAATACCCTGGCGACGGCGCTTTTCGCGGCACCGGACAGCCTCCTCGAACAGGGCTGCCGCATCGCCAAGCGCCTCTATTCCAAATCCAACCACCCCAATATCAAGTCCGGCGATCTCTGCATCGCCTATGTGAAGGACATTGAAGTGGACGGCACCGCGACGGATGCGCTGTGCATCCTGAAAGCCGAAAGTGTGGTGCCTTTTCTCAGCATCTCGGCCCGGAATGGGGATTTGCAGCTTTCCACCGAGGAGGGCATCAACCCGGAAAAAATCGACAAGGGCTGCCTGATCCTGAACCGCTTCTCCGACATGGGTTATTACGTCCTGACCTTCGACCGCAGCGGAGCGGAATCGCGCTTCTGGGTGCGGGATTTTCTGGGGGTGCACGCCGTGCCGGATGAGGCTTTCCTTACTAATACCTATACCAGTCTCGCCGTCTCCTTTCTGGAACAGGTGAAGCCGGATGAAACCGCGGCCGCCCCGGAAACGCGTCAGGCGGCGGCCCGCGATGCCATCGCCTATTTTGAAGAGAAGGAAATGTTTGATCTGCAGGAGTTTGAAACCGAAGTGCTGAAGACCCCGGAGGCCGTGGCCCAGTTCACCGAGCACCGGGTGAGGGTGGAGGAAGAGCAGGGCGTGCCTCTGGAAAAATCCTTTGGCATTTCCAAAAAGGATGTCAGCAAGGCGAAGAAAAAAATCGGCATCGTCCTCAAGTTCGACACCGGCGTCGAGCTGCACCTGAAGCCCAGCTTCAGCGATCGGCACGCCGGAGTGCTGGAGCGGGGCTTTGATGATGATAAACAGATGAAATTCGTCAAAGTCTATTATAACAAGGAGGATTGACCCGCGCACCGCATGCGCGGGCTTCATTCCATATGGGGCGGCAACCAGGGCCGGAACTCGGGGGGCAAGGGAGCTTCCATCGCCAGACGCTGCCCGGAGACGGGATGGGTCAGGGTGAGCTTCCAGGCGTGCAGCATGAGGCGTGGCGCGTGGGTTTGCTTCGTTTTCCGCGCATAGGTGGCGTCCCCCAGCAAGGGGTGCCCCAAGTGCTTCAGGTGCACGCGGATCTGATGCGTGCGGCCGGTGTGCAGGGTGCATTTGACCAGCGCATCGCCCGTCAGGACGTGGAGCACCTCATAATCCGTATGGGCCCATTTCCCGGCCGGGGCCGGCAGCACCGCCATTTTCAACCGGTCATGGGGATCCCGCCCCAGATGGGTTTGGATCGTGCCGCAGGCCGTCTGGGGCGTGCCGTAGGTCACGGCCAAGTAGATTTTATCCACCTCACGTCCGGCAAATTGGGCGCTCAGGTGCTGGTGCGCGTGGTCATTCCGGGCCACCACCAGGCAG
Source organism: Akkermansia muciniphila (assembly GCA_945900785.1). GTDB lineage: Bacteria > Verrucomicrobiota > Verrucomicrobiia > Verrucomicrobiales > V1-33 > CAIZWU01. The sequence continues at coordinate 38,054 of CAMDJM010000015.1, read as the reverse complement.
CCGCTGGTTTCCTTGTCAAGCCGGTGCACAATGCCGGGCCGGGCGACGCCCCCGATGCTGCTCAAGGCCCCATAACGGTGCAGCAGCGCATTCACCACCGTGCCGTCCTCATTCCCATGGGCCGGGTGCACCACCATCCCGCTGGCCTTATTGAGAATGGCCAGGTGATCGTCCTCATAAAGAATCGTCAGCGGCAGATCCTGCGCCTGGGCTTCCGCTGGTTTGTCCGGGGGGATTTCCAGCGCGATGACGTCCCCGGCATTTGTTTCCTGACTTGGCTTGAAAGCCCTGCCATTCAAGGTGGCGGCCCCCTCTTTGATGAGGGCCTGGAGCCGGGCCCGGGAAAGTTCCGGCAGGCAGGTGCAGAGAAAGCGGTCAAGGCGCTGGCCGGCCTGTTCAGGAGTGACGGTGAAAATATCGGACATGAAATTTTTACTGTAGTATTCACGGATGCCATCGTGATCAACCGGCTGCCGGATCCTTGGCCCGGCTCAGCGGGAGAATGGCGGCCTGCATTCCCGGAGGGCAGACGGGGAGCGCTCCTGATGATGGGGAGTTCTGGAAACGCCTGGACAACAGGTCCGCCCTCCCTGGTGGATCGCTATCACTTATCATTCCCCAGGACATTGACGGCGAAGATATACTCCGCCACGGGCACGCCGCCGATGAGGTGTTCCTGGATGATCCGCTCCAGCACTGCGGGGGTGCAATGCCGATACCAGGTGCCCTCCGGGTAGACGACGGCGATGGGGCCCTGCACGCAGACGCGCAGGCAGCCTGCTTTGGTGCGGAAGACTTGGGGCTTTGGCCCTGCCAGCCCGAGTTCCTTCAGACGCGCTTTTAAAAACTCCCAGGACCGCAGCCCTTCTTCCCGCCCGCAGCATTTGGCCTCTGCGGCGTCGGCGCAGAGTAAAAGATGCCGCTGGAAAACCTCCAGCCCCAAGGCCTTGCTCACTGTCTCGAGTTCATTCATCGTGACCCACCAAAGCACGGCTTCAGCCGTTTCCCATTTTAGAATTCAAGATTTCCCCCATGCTTACCCGCCGCATCATTCCCTGTCTCGATGTCGACCAAGGCCGTGTCGTGAAAGGCACGAAATTCCTTGAACTCCGCGATGCCGGCGACCCGGTGGAATGTGCGGTCGCTTATAACAATCAGGGCGCGGACGAATTGGTCTTTCTGGATATTACGGCCTCCTCCGATGGGCGGGGGACGATCCTGGATGTGGTCGAGCGCACCGCGGCGCGTTGTTTTATGCCGCTCACTGTAGGCGGCGGCATCCGCACCGTGGCGGATATGCGGCGGCTGCTCCTGGCTGGCGCTGACAAGGTGAGCCTGAACACCGCCGCCATCCAAAACCCGCAGGCCATCAATGAGGGAGCGGCGGCTTTTGGCAATCAGGCCATCGTGGTGGCTATTGATGCGCGCTCGAATGGGGATGGCACGTGGCAGGTCTACACGCATGGCGGGCGCAACCGGACGGACTTGGATGCCGTGGCCTGGGCAGCGGAAGTCTGCCGCCGGGGGGCGGGGGAAATCCTTCTCACCAGCATGGATGCGGATGGCACGAAAAACGGTTACGACATCGCTCTGACACGGGCCGTGAGCGAAGCCGTCACCATCCCGGTGATTGCCAGTGGCGGCGCGGGGAATCTGGATCACATGGTGACGGTGCTGCAGGAAGGCAAAGCGGATGCGGTGCTGGCGGCGAGCATTTTTCACTTCGGCCAATACACCATCCCCGAGGCCAAAGCCTACCTGGCCAGCCAGGGCCTGCCGATGCGGGTGTGAGGGGAGGGCAATGCCGGAGGTCAGTCCCGGCGGAAGCCGGTGACCTGGTAGGGCAGGGGCTGGGCTTCGGGGTCAGGGTAGGCAAAGACCTTGTTTTCGTAGTTCCGGATGAGGGTCATGCCGTCGTCGCGGTTGATGAGGTAGTCAGGATTGATGGGCACCTTGCCACCGCCGCCGGGGGCGTCGATGACGAATTGCGGCACCGCATAGCCAGTGGTGTGGCCGCGCAGTTGTTCGATGATTTCAATGCCCTTGGCGACGCTGGTGCGCAGGTGGGTGGAGCCTTTTATGAGATCGCACTGATAGAGATAGTAGGGACGCACGCGGCAGCGCAGGAGCTTCTGGACGAGGATCTTGTAGACGGCGGGGTCGTCATTGACGCCGCGGAGGAGCACGCTCTGATTGCCGAGGGGAATGCCGTGGTCGGCAAGGCGCTCAAGGGCGGCTTTGACCTCGGTGGTGAGTTCCCGGGGGTGATTGGCGTGGACGCTCATCCAGAGGGGATGATACTTCGCCAGCATGCGGCACAGCTCTGGCGTGATACGCTGGGGCAGGAAAATGGGGACGCGGGAGCCGATGCGGATGAATTCGATGTGTTCGATGCTGCGGAGGCGCTTGAGGAGGGCTTCGAGTTTGTTATCGGAAAGAAGCAGGGCATCGCCCCCGGACAGCAGAACGTCGCGGATTTCCGGGTGTGATTCCAGATAGCGGAAGGCGGCCTCCCACTCGGTGTGGAGTTCCTGCTCGCCGACGCCGCTCACGACGCGGCTGCGGGTGCAATAGCGGCAGTAGGCGGCGCAGCGGTCGGTGACGAGAAAGAGGACGCGGTCCGGATAGCGGTGGACGAGGCCAGGGACGGGCATGTGGCTGTCCTCGCCGCAGGGGTCGGACATTTCCTCGGGGTTGTCCCAGGACTCCTCAATGCGGGGGACGACCTGACGGCGGATGGGGCAATCCGGGTCGGTAGGGTGGATCAAATTGAAAAAGTGGGGGGTGATGGCGAGGGCGAGTTTGTTGCCGGAAAGGATGACGCCGGCTCTTTCTTCTTCGGTGAGGACGAGGCGGGATTCCAACCCTGCCAGGGTGGTGACCCGATTTCTCATTTGCCACGCCCAACTGTTCCAATCGGCAGGAGAGATGTTTTCACCGTCCCAGTAGCCTGGGGCAGCGGAGGTGAATTCGCGGTCAGCGGAAGCAGCAGGGAAAGAGAGGCTATCCATTTTTAGGGTGGTCTGGGAAGGACGAAAATGATGGGGATGCCGGGGGTGTCAATGGCTCCTGAGGGAGGGAGCGTTCCAATTTCAGGCTTTGTTTGGATTTTGCACCGCTGGCTTATCAACGCAGGGGTGCACCAACCGGAGGCGGCTATCACGTAAATTGGCAGCCTTTACCACTCCTTACGTGGGAAATGACGGTCCACGGATGGCAGATGATACTGATAATCACTGATGGATGGGAATTGAATGATTCACCTTCCGGGTGAAGCTTCCATTCTGCGTATATCCTTGATTATCAGTTGTATCCGTGCCGTCCGCGGCCCGTCAGCATCCTGGCGCGGCGAAGCGTCGCGTTTCACTCACTGTCCTGACAGGATTGCGGCAGCGAGCCGGTCCCATTCTGCGTCGATTTCTGAAACCGGCACGGCTGGGCGTCCCGCCCGGGCGAACCAGTAGCCGGCATTGCCAGAGTCGCCCTCGATGAGATGGAGCAGGGCGTGGAGCCACGAGCCGGTGCGGCTGGGGATGTCCTGGGCGATGTTGTGGGCCTCTTCCCAGCGCATGGCTTTGATCAGCCAGAGGGTGGTGGCTTCCGGGCTGAGGGACGCAGGGGGCGCGGCGTCAGTTTGCGCGCTTTGCAGGAGCTGGGCGGATGTCATGGGACCGGGAGGCGGGCTCGGTTTTGGAGGCCGGGGAAAGATCGGGCGAGTCCGAAAGGCGCACCGCACCGAGGACAGGGCTGGTGATGGAATTGACCAAGCCACCTGCCTGGCCCAGCAGGTGGGAGACGGTGCCGCAGGAAGTGAGAGTGGAGCAGATGGCCAGAAGGAAAATCAGGCGGAGGGGAGGAAGCATGGGTGAAGAGGGCTGTGAAGGGATAGCCGGGCACAGGGCGGATTACCCTTCACGCAAGCATGGATTGAAGGCGGAGGGAAGATGGAACTTCATTTTCCGCAGTGGTTGGCTGTGGGCGGCTGGCTGGAGTTTAAAGGCCACTGCCCCAGCGGGCGGGGCCGTCGATGGCGATGGCTCCGGTGGGGAGGTGGATTTTGATGGAAGTGCTGGAGGCGGTGCCGGTGATGGTGGTGCCGGCGGAGGCGAGGGCGGCATTGCCGCGGAGGGTGAGGACCTGATTGGCGGAGTGATAGTGGATTTCCCGGGCGCTGGCGGTGGTGGTGGTGTCTTCCGAAGTCAGGGTGGCGGTGGCAGGGGAGCCTTTGACGCGGAGGGCGCTGGGGTCATCGGCTCCCGGGGGGAGGCGATAGGCGAGATCGCTGCCGTTGAGAACCCAGCCGCCGGCGAGGTTGACAGCGGTGGACTGGAGGCGGGTGGCGTCGGGGCCGAGTTCGTCTTCGGTGACGAGGAGGCCGCTGGTGGGGAAGGCGTGGGCGGCGGGCAGGGCGGGGCTGTTGTCCTTCCGGGGAGCCAGGGGGGCTGGAGGGGCCGGACGGGTGGCGCTGCCAAAGGTGATGAGCCGGGTGGCTCCAGCGGCGAGGGCTTTGGCTCCGCTGACGGTGGCGGCGGCGACTTTGCGGGATCCGCTGACGGTGGCATTGGCTACGGCACGGGAGCCGCTGGCGGTCGCGCTGGCCAGTTTTTTGGAACCACTGACGATGGGGCGGCTGACATAACTGGAGCCGGAGGAGAGACCGCTGCCGATCTGGCGGGCCTGCTGGCAGGCGGGACAGGCGATGGCCAGGAGGAGAAGCAGATGGAGTCGCATGGGGCCGGGAGGAGTTAAGTGGGGGCTGGGCAGGGAGGGCCACGGGCGCGCCGGGCCTAGCGGGAAGCGGGATCCGGCGGAGCGGACTCTGCTGGCGCGGGGGCGAAGGGATCATTCTCTGCCGGAACGGGGCTGACGGTGACAGGCTCCGGGACAGCAGAGGTTGGGCCAGGGGCGGCGGGAGCCTGGTCGGCCATCTGCAGCAGACTGGTCTGGAAGGCGGGGTCCCGCTCGTAAAGCATTTGATAGACCCCCCGGCGCATGGTGGGGTCTTCCATGAGGGCGATGGCCTCGCCGATGCCGCTGCGGAAGGTGTCGGGGGATTGATCATACCAGGCTTCACAGGCGTCGGTGACGACCTGATTCCGCTGGACGGGATCTTTGAGATTCATGGCCCACATGAGCGATTCCGCCGGGGCGGTGGCCGCGGCGGAGATGGCGAATTGGCTGGAGGCGGCTTCACGGGCAGGGCCTTCGGGCAGGGCGTTGATGTATTTGGCGACGGCGGAGGGGCTTTGGGAAGCCCATGGGGTAATGAGGGCGGCGAGGGCGAGGCTTTGATCGTCAGGGGAGGGGAAGTCGATGTTGGACAGCCAGGCGGCGGCAGCAGCGGGGGCGATGTCAGCCCATTGCGTGAGGACGGCGGTGATGGCCTGGGTGCGGTCGGCGGGAGGCAGTTTGTCAGCGTAGGCAGCGGCAGCCAGGGGTGAGGTGGCAGCCCATGAGGCGGCGATGGCGGCGATAGCGGTCTGCCGGGTGTCGGATTCCGGCATGGCGGCGGCCCAACCGGCGGCGGCGGAGGGATCCGTCTGCCCCCAACGGCCAGCGAGAACAGAGGCGGCCTCGGGGTCATCGACTCCGGTGCGGGTCATCCACTGGGCGGCGGCGGCGGGATTTTGTGCGCCCCAGTGAAACATGAGGGCCGAGAGGGCATCGTCGCGGAAGGTCCCGGCGGGCAGGCTGCCGGCCCAGTTGGCGGCTTGTTCCGGCTGGGTGGTGACCCAGGTTTCCATGAGGGCTTCCAAGGCTTCGCTGCGGGTGGCTTCATCCTGCATGCCAGCGATGGCGAGCGCGGCGGGATAGTTTTCCGAGGCGGTGAAGGGCAGGTTCCCGGCGGGGGCGGAAGTTCCGGGATTCGCCGGTTTGGTTTTGCTCTCCAATGGAGCGGCGCTGCCCGGCGTGGAACTGCTGGCGGCGGTGCCGGGCGCACTGCCAGGACGGGATTTGAGCAAGTCAGGGGATTGGCTGGTCCTGGTGAGCAAATAGCCCAGCAGCAGGATCAGCAGACTGCCGGCGAGCACGAGGAGAGGACGGCGGCCTTTGGGGGGAAGGATCATGGTGTATCGGGTCTCACACCCTGCATGATTGCGGAAAAGGCCGTGCGGGGGCGTCTTTTGCGGAATAGGGATTCAGGTCCGGCTGCACCGGGGGCTTGCCACTGACTTCAGGGAGTTTGCGGCGGGGTGTTTTTAATGGTCACCGTGGCGCTGGTGCTGCTGCCAAGGGTGTAGCTGTCGGTGGACTCCCGGAGCGTCAGGGTCACGGTCTCATCCGTTTCGGGGGTGACAGTATCCGTCGTAGGAGTTAGGGTGATGAGCACGGAATCCGAGCCTGCGGGAATCGTCACCGTGGGATCCACGGCAGTGGAAAGGGAGTAGTCCGTGGTATCCGCCGTGCTGGTGCTGCTGAGGGAAACCTGCACGGTGAGGGCTGCGGTGATGGGGGAAGTGCGGGAGATGCGGTAACGCCCTGCAATGGCCGCGATGGCAGTGGGTCTGGAAGTGGTCGCGCTGGCTCCTTCTGTGGCTTGGGAGATTTCTGCGGCAATGCTTACCGTTGATTTTGCTGTGGTGGTGGTGGGGGGGGTGCTGCCAGCAGGCGGGGTGGGCGAACCGGTGGGCACATCGCCGGTAATGGTTCCATTCGTCGTTGGCGTGGTGGTGGTCCCGGTGCCCGTGCCGGTGCCGGTGCCCGTCGTGGGCGTGGTGGCGGACGGGGATCCGGTGGACCGCTTGAAGCGGATGCTGGTGATGCCACTTTTCAGGCCAGCGATATCCACGGCGTAGAACAGGACGCGTTTGCCGGAAGTTTTGTCGTTTTTAAAGTCAATGGTCCAGCCAGTGAAGTGTTTGCCTTTGGACAGCAGCTTGGCATGGCCCCACTTGCTGGATCCCTCGATCTGGTAACGCACTTCAGCCACTCCGGCAGCCTTTACATCGGTTTCGGCCGTATCTTCAGCGGAACCGATGATGATGAGTTCCTTGGTGGTGTTCAGCGCCGGGGTGTTCACCTTCAGGATAGGGGAATTGGCAAAGGTCAGTTGGATCGCGCCAAGCAGACAGGCTGTGGCGGGCAGGGCAAAGGGGATAGTAGGCTTCATCGGGCAGAAAAAGGGGGCAGAAGGGTGGAATCTGACATCAAAGACAGTTCATGGCCAGGAAAAGTTCAATGGTTCAAACAAAATCCTTCAAATCCGGCCCGCTTGGGGGCACATCGCCGATTTCCACCTGGGTGCCGGTCTCCACGAGGTCGAACAAGGCCGCCACCGCCGCATTGCTCATGCGGATACAGCCGTGGCTGGCCGGCTGGCCGATAGCTTCCTCCTGATTGGTGCCATGGATATATATATAGCGGTCAAAGGTATTGGCATTTTCCTCCTCCATGCCTTCCAGCCAAAGAATCCGCGTCAGCACATAATCTTCCTCTGCTGGAGTGCCGTCCCATTGCCCCACGGCCAGCCGGCTGCGGAAAATCGTCCGCTCCGGGGCACCATGGCCGATTTTTTGGGCGATGCGGAACCGGCCAAGCGGGGTGAAATTGCTATTGGGGATGGATCCCAGCCCGAAACGCGAGGTGGAAACCGGCCAGGTTTTCATTATTTCTCCTTCATCTGAAAGCAGGTGCATCACCTGCCGGGCAACAGAAACAGTCAATTTCATCCCCCATCCCTCTCCTGCTGGCCCCAGCCGTCAAGGGCACCGGCACTGCGGAAAGAATGTTTTCCTTACGAAAATGACACTTGGTTTCAGGTTTTTCTTCAGGACAGACCTGAATTTTCGCTTGTCTCACTTTTTCTGTCACTTATCAGCTTGACGCCAATCATACTTTAGATGAATTTGGCACCATCCTAATAACCAAGGGAACTATAATACCCATGAAAAAAACCATCAACACCCTTCAGGGTGCCGCCATCCTCGGCAGCCTGAGCCTCGCGGCCTCCGCATTTGCGGGCACGACCGTTTCCACCGGCAAAGGTCCTGTGAGCCCTCCTCCAGCTCCTGCGGTCGGCTTGTTTGACAGCGTTGGCGCCACCGTCGACGTCGGATATGACACCCACTACTTCTTCCGCGGATTCCTCATCAGCGAGCAGAACGTCTGGGGACAGGTCGCTGTTTCCGTGCCTCTCGCCACCAACCTGTCCCTCGGACTCGGTGCCTGGTATACTTCCTCCAGCGACATCAGCTATGATGAGTTGGACCTGAATGCCGGCCTCAGCTACGACGCTGGCTTCGCCAAGCTCGGGCTCGGCTACACCCACTACGAATTCTTCAACGGCAGCGCCCGTGATGGAAACGGCGTGAGCAGCGCTGAAGAAATCGGTGCCACCATCTCCAAGGCTCTCGGCCCTGTGAATGTGGCTCTCGGCTATTATTATGACTTCGAAACCGAAGGTTCCTACATCGAACTCGGCATCGACGCTCCTATCGCCGTCACCGACAACTTCAGCATCGTCCCCGGTGCCCTCGTTTCCTACGGCGATGAATACTACTCCAGCGACAGCGACTTCCAACACCTGAAGCTCTCCCTGGCCTTCCCGATCAAGCTGACCGCCACCGCCACCCTAACCCCCTACGTGGCTGGCAATATCGCCCTCAGTACCACTGAAGAATTCACTGATGACACCCTCTACGGCGGCGTGAAACTCAGCGTTTCCTTCTAGGAAGTCCTTGGCAGTTCCCGTGACTGCTGAAAAAATCAGGAGAGCCTCCCGTCCGCCGGGAGGCTCTTTTTTGTGTCTTTATCAGGCAATTACGACAATTGCCGCCCTTGCCTGGCGTAGCATGCCGAGTTGGATCCCTGTTTTAACCCCTCTCCAATCCCTACCTTAAATGCCCCGCTTCCGACCTTTCGTTCCTGCGCTCACCCTTTTTCTGCTCCCCGTGGCCGCCAGTCTGGCCCAGTCCCCGGACGTCCCGGCCCGGGAAAAGCAAATTCTCGCAGACGTGAAGGTCCCGGATGGTTTCGAAGTCTCCGTTTTTTCCAGCCCGCCCCAATCCAACTATCAGGTCTACGCGGCGGCCGCCCCGGACGGCACAGTCTATATCAGTTCTGATAAAAACGGCTCCATCGACCGGGAGGCGAAGCGTGGCTCCGTAATCCGTTTGCGCGATCTTGATGGCGATGGCCGCGCGGACGAGGCCAAGTCCTTTGTCGCGGATGTGGACTCTCCCCGCGGTCTGGTCTGGGATCACGACCGGCTCTACCTGATGCATCCGCCCCACCTCAGCGCCTTCGTCGATCACAATGGCGACGGCCTGGCCGATGAGGAAAAGGTCCTCGTCAAAAATATCGCTTTCGGCTTCAGGGACCGTCCCGCCGATCACACCTCCAACGGCGTCACCATGGGCATCGACGGGTGGCTCTACCTTGCGATCGGCGACTTCGGCTTCATGGAAGCGGAAGGCAGCGATGGGAAAAAGCTGCAATTCCGGCGAGGCGGGGTCGTGCGCGTCCGCCCCGATGGCACAGACCTCCAGGTCTACGCCCCTGGGACCCGGAATATCCTTGAGGTCGCGATGTCCCCGCTGCTGGATGGTTTCGCCCGGGATAACACCAACGATGGCGGCGGCTGGGACATGCGCTTCCACCACTTCAGCGGGCTGGAGGATCACGGCTACCCTTCGCTTTACTTGAACTTTGGCGGGGAAATCATCCAGCCGATCGGCAATTACGGCGGAGGCTCCGGCTGCGGCGCGGCCTGGCTGGACGAGCCAGGTTTCCCTGCGGGTTATCAAAATGTTCCTCTTACGGCTGACTGGGGGAAGGAGTGGATCTTCAACCACGAAATAGCCCCTGATGGCGGCACTTTCACGGACAAAGCCCACGAATTCATCCGCCTCCCCCGCGTCACCGATGTGGATGTGGATGCCTCCAGCCGCCTTTACGTCACCGGCATGCAGGGTGCCACTTTCACTTATAACGGGGAGAATGTTGGCTGCGTGCTCCAGGTTAAACCCAAGGGGTATCAGCCGGATCCCCTGCCGGATTTTGCGAAAAGCGACGATGCCGGACTCGTGAGGCTGCTTGCCTCCCCCAGCCAGCGCCGCCGTCTGGAAGCCCAGCGCACCCTCCTGCGCCGGGGCCTGAACGGGGCCTCCGTCACGGCGCTGCAGGCCTTTGCCACGAATGCCAATGCTCCATTGTCCGGCCGCGTCGCCGCCCTCTTCGCTCTCGCCCAAGGGCAAGGAGAAGCAGCCACCGCCTGGCTGACTCAGCAAATCCCGGATGCGGCCCTGCGCCCTTACGTTGTCCGGGGCCTCGCGGACCGGGGCCGGATCCTGCCAGCCGAAACCATCGCCGCCATCACGGCCGCCCTGAAGGACGGCTCCCCCCGCACCCGCATCGAAGCCATCGTCGCCCTCACCCGCGCCCAGGCCACCAGCGGGTCGCCTGCCATAGCCGGGCTGCTGGCGGATGCCGATCCCACCGTCAGCCACACCGCCGTGCAGGGCCTGATCCGCCTGGAAGCCAGTGAGGCCTGCCTCGCCGTGGTGGACGTTCCCGGCACCACGGAGGCCCGCCGCGCCGGAGCCCTGCGCGTGCTTCAGTCCCTGCACACAATGCCGGTGGTGGAGGGCTTGCTGACCCGTTTGAGTCAGGAAAAGGACAGTGCCCGCCGTCGCGGACTGATCACCGCCCTTTCCCGGCTATCCGCTACGGATGGCGTCTGGAAAGGCGATAGCTGGGGCACCCGGCCGGATACCTCCGGTCCTTACTATCAAGCCGTCCCCTGGGAAGCCACCGCGCAAATAGCCAAGGCCATCAGCGAAGCCCTGGCCCAGGCCCCGCAGGACGAAGCCGCCTTCATCGTCAGCGAGATGAGCCGTCATAAAATGCAGGACGACAGCGCCATGAACCTGGTGATCGCCATGGCTGGCAAGGACCAAAAACTGGTCCCCGTGGCCTTGACTCAACTGGCCCGCAGCGGCACCATCCCTGCCGGGGCCCTGCCCCTGCTCGTCGCGGCAGCCAGCCAGCCTGGCACTTCGCCGGAGGATCGGGTTACGGCGGTCACCGTGCTGGCCAAAACGGATAGTGCAGAAGGAGCCACTGCCAGCCTCACTGCGCTGGCAATGCTGAGCCGGAAGGAAGGGTCAGGGAAAGCCGCCGCCGCCTTCCTCGCCGCGCCCAAACTGGAAAATTACCATATCTTGTTTGAGCAGGCTGCGGAAAAAACCGGCACCCCTGAAGGTCCCTGGGCCGATGCTGCCCTGCTCGCTCTGGCCAACCGCACCAGCGGCTCTCCGGAGGCTAAACAACTCTCCCAGGCTGCGCTCGACAAAGGCTGGGCTCAACCCGCCCGCCGCGCCCAGATCCTCCGGGCCATCGGTCTCACCCAACAGCGCTCCTGGTCTGACAAAGTCCTTGCCGCCCTCAGCGATCCTGATCCCGGGGTGCTCGAAGCCGCTCAAAAAGCCGCTGAAATCCTCAAACTCGATTCTTCCACTGCCGCCGGGCCCAAGCTTGCGGCTCTCGAGCCTGCTAAAATCCTCGAAGCCGTCCTCGCCGCCAAAGGCGACGCCGCCATTGGCCAGCAGATCTTCCTTCAGGCCGGTTGTGCCGCCTGCCATACGGTCAACAAGGATGAAGCCCAGCGCGGCCCTTATCTGGGCACTATCGCCGATACCTACAAGCGCCCGGAGTTGGCCGAAAACATCCTTGATCCCAATAAAACCATGGCTCAGGGCTTCGTGACCAACCTTTTTGAAATGGCCGACGGCTCCACCCAGCTGGGCTTCGTCACCACCGAAGCCGCCGACAAAGTCGTCATCCGCAACGTCGCCGCCCAGGAAATCACCCTCGCCACCGCCGACATCAAAAAGCGCGATAAACTGCCTACCTCCCTGATGCCCCCCGGCCTCATGCTCAACTTCACCGCCAAAGACTTCGCTTCGCTCCTGGATTACCTCCAGAGCCTTGCGAAGAAGTAGGGGGGTGATGGTTACTAGTTATTGGTTATTGGTTTTCAGTCCTGTGGAGGACCTGTCGACTTTGAATCCAGGTGCCAGCCGCCGCCCGGAAACTAGCAACCAATAACCAATAACTAATAACTCCCCCCCCCCGCCCATGATTTACCTCGACCACAACGCCACCACTCCGGTGGCCCCGGCTGTGCTGGAGGCCATGGAGCCGTTTTGGCGGGGGCATTTTGCCAACCCCTCCAGCAGCTCGATGCTGGCCCGGCCCATCAGGCGGGCTCTGGGGCAGGCCCGGGAGGAATGCGCGGCCTTCCTCGGCTGCGCGCCGGAGGAGCTGATCTTCACCAGCGGCGGCACGGAGTCCCTGAATACCGCCCTGCATTCCGTCACCAGCCAACAGCCCGGGCGGCGGCATCTCATCATGGGCAGCACCGAGCATGAAGCCGTTCTCCAGCCTGCCTCGTGGCTGGAACAGGCGCAGGGCTATCAAATCACCCGGCTTCCCGTGGATGCCGATGGCCTGTGGTCCCTGGCGGATCTGGCGGCGGCGATCCGGCCTGGGGAGACCGCTGCCATTTGCCTGATGTGGGCAAATAACGAAACCGGCGTCCTGCATCCCATCCCGGAAGCTGCCGCCATCGCCGCCGCCCATGGCATTCCCTTAATCACCGATGCGGTCCAGGCCGCTGGCAAAATTCCCCTGAACCTGAGGGAAAGCGGAGTCAGCTACGCCGCCTTTTCCGGCCACAAGTTCAACGCCCCCAAAGGCATCGGTCTGCTTTACATGGCCCGGAACACCGCGTTCCAGCCTTGGTTCCTCGGCGGTGCCCAGGAAAACCGCCGCCGCGCTGGCACGGAGAATATTGCTGGCATCGTCGGCATCGGTGCTGCGGCGCGCCTTGCGGGAGAACACCTGACCCATGCTTCCCTGGCCACGCTGCGGGACTGCTTCGAGCAGCAAATTCTCCAATGCATCCCCGGCACCCACCGCAATGGCCATGCCACCCAGCGGGTGCCCAACACGACCAGTCTACGCTTTGACGGTTGCCATGCCGAGGGCCTGCTTTTGCTCCTTGACCAACGCGGCATTTGCGCCAGCGCCGGCAGCGCCTGCACCACCGGGAGCCTCCATCCTTCCCACGTCCTCACTGCCATGGGTCTCGACCCCGCCGCCGCCCGCAGCAGCCTCCGCTTCAGCTTCGGCCTGTCCACCAGTCAGGAGGACCTGGAGCGCGTCATCCATGCCCTCGCACAATCTGTCAGCAAATTCCGCTCCCTGGGAACAGCCGGGTAGCGTTCCATTTTGAAAACTTGGAGGGGCGCGCCCGGGCTTTGCAAACGCCAGCCTACTGTGGCTGGGCTTCGTGGTAGACGGAGCGTGGCACCGGTTTGAGGTCCCAGATCAGGCCCAGCTTGGACATGAGCTTCAGGCCGTAGTAGGTAAGATCGATTTCCCACCAATAAAAGCCCTGACGGGTGCTGCCCATGTAGCGGTGGTGGTTGTTGTGCCAGCCTTCGCCAAGGGTGATGAGGGCGAGCCAGAAGTTGTTGCGGCTTTGATCGGTGGTTTTGAAGCGCTGATTGCCCCAGACGTGGGCGAGGCTGTTGATAAAGAGAGTGCCGTGAAGCAGGAAAATGGTGCTGACAAAGAAGCCCCAAACGAACAACTGGCCCCCCGAGGTGCCAAGGCCTGGGGCAAATTTTTCCAGCAAAGCTCCGGTGACGTAAAGGGAGATGCCCATCAGCGCCGGGATGATGAGGTCAAAACGGTTCAGGAAGACCAGTTCGGGATACTTGGCGAGATCCTTGACGACCTTGTAGTCGGTAGGGAAATTTTTGCTGCTCGTCATCCAGCCGATGTGACTCCAGATGAAGCCATAGACCAAGGCCGAATGGGGGTCTTCCGGGGTGTCGCTGTGTTTATGGTGATGCCGGTGGGTGCTGGCCCACCACAGGGCTCCGCGTTGGATGGAAAGATTCCCCCAACAGGCCAGGATGAACTGCATGAAGCGGGAGGTCTGGAAGGTGCGGTGGGAAAAATACCGGTGGTAGAAGCCGGTGATGGCGAACATGCGGAAGACGTAAAGAAAAACCGCCACCCCGACCGCCGTCCAGCTCCAGCCGGTCCAGATCACGCCAAGGCAGCCAACGTGCAGGAAAACAAAGGGGAGGGAGCGGCGCCATTCGAATTTGTCTGGCTTGGCGCGCACGGCTTCTGCGCCACCCGGGAAGTGGTCGGAGTCAAACCATTGGCGGACAGTGAGTCCAATGCGGGAGAGGCGTGAAGGGCGGCGGAACGTGCGGTCTTGGGACATGAGAGCTTTTTCGGAATAGGCGCGGAAAGGGGGCGAATGGAAAGGCGGCGTCATCATAGATGCGCGGATTGATTTGCCAATCGCCTAAAATAAGGCAATTTCGTGAAATTCAACGCGTGATGGGCACCGTGCCACTGGAGAGTTGCTCCCGGGTTTGGGGCACTTTAGCAAATTTCCCGGCTTCGTAGCCCTGCGCCGCGAGGCGTGCGAGGATGCCGGCGTAGACGGCGTCCGGCAGGGTCTTTTCCCGGGCCATGATCCAGCCGTATTTCCGGGAGGGATGCCCAATGACGGTCCATTGGTAGTCAGGATCAAGATCGATCACGAGGTAGGCGACCTTCACGAAGGGCAGGAACCGGACGCGCCATTCGGCATTGGTCGTTTTATTTTTCACCTCGGCGGTGAAGGACATTGTTTTTTGCGGGGCATCGAAGGATTCTTTGCGGAAGGCAAATCCATTGGCGATGCTCCCGTCCGGACGGAGCGCATACGTTTCGACGGAGTCCACATTGCCGCGTTCGGCAAAATACGGGATGTTGGCGATCACCCGCCAATCGCCCATGAACCGGGGCAGATCGACGGAAGGCACGGTGCGCAGCGGGGATTTTTTGGACATGGAGGGCAGGGAAAGGGAGGAGGAAGGGCCTTGGACCGGGGCGGGAGCGGAGGCACAGGCCACGGAGAACAGCATCAGGAGCGAAGCCATCAGGCGCGGGAATGAATTTTTCAGGGCAAAGAACAGTTGCATTGCGCAGGTGCAACGCGCTGCGGGCGGTTTGGGATGCCGTAGTGTGCCAAGTTAATGCTATTACGGGAAACCAGGGCAATAATCCCAACCCAAGGAAAAACCAGGAAGCTGTGGGTCACGCAAAGTGGCATTTCAATTTCAGGGCTTTGCGCAGGCGCAGCAGGTAGGTTTGGCGGGGGATTTCGTGGGCCCCGAATTGCGTCAGGTGTTCGGTGACCCATTGGGTATCCAGGAGGATGTAGCCGCGTTCCTCCAAGCGCTGCACGAGGTGGGTCAGGGCGACTTTGGAGGCATTCGGCACCCGGCTGAACATGCTTTCGCCAAAAAAGACGCCCCCCATGGAAACGCCGTAGAGCCCGCCGACGAGGTGTTCGTTCTGCCAGATTTCCACTGAGTGCGCGAAGCCCAGCTCGTGCAGCTTGTAATAGCTGCGGTGGATCATATCGCTGATCCAGGTGGATTCCCGGTCGGCACAGCCGCGCATGATGTCGCTGAAGGCAGTGTTGATTCTGACGGCGAAGGGATTTTTGCGCAGGACTTTTTTCAGCCCGTGGGGGATGTGGAATTCCTGGATGGGAATGATGCCCCGGGGGTCCGGGGAGAACCAGCCCATCTCGCCATTTTCCATCGCCATGGGGAACATGCCGCCCGCATAGGCTTCCAGCAGCAGGTCCGGAGCGATGATGGCATCGTGGGAGGAAGGGGGGGGAGGCTGGGACATGGCATGGGATGATACGCTAGAGATCGCGCCGGTTCAACATCATTGCAGCCATGACCAAAGTGATGCCGCAAAAGCCGGAGGTCACCATCACGGCTTCCCCCAGTTGGAGCGGGGTGACAGGTTCGGAGGAGGTCTCCTCGTTGGCATCAATGGCATCCGCCGCGGCAGCACCTACCTGATATTTGCCCACGCGCCAGCGGCGGATCAGGTCCCGGAAAAGACGGGGCGAATGCAGGTTCAGCGAGCGGTCCAGGCCCTCCATCAGATCATGGGTGCGGGGCAGGGGCCAGGCCAGGGCTTGCAGGGCCACGGAGCCAGCCGAGGCCCGCACCATGCCTTTGAATTCGCCTTCGTCCTCGATTTCCCCCGGGCGGGAGGCTGCATCCTGGAGGGCGATCACGCTGGCGGCAAAGATGAGGGTGACGACGAGGGAGGCACTGGCAGATTTTGTCAGGACACCCAGCATCACGGTGGTCGCGGCGAGAGCGGCAAAAACCAGCAGGGTGAAGGGCAGGGCCAAAAACAAGTGCCATTCCCAAACCCCCAGGCGCCAGCCCAGGGTGAGAAACAGCCCGATGAGGCAGACGAGCGTGGGGATGGCCGCGAAGAGCAGTCCGCCGGCAAAGCGCCCCATCAGCACCTCGGAGCGGCTGCGGGACTTGGTGAACAATAGAGCCGCCTGCCCGGACTTCAGCGTCTTGGGCACCACCGAGGCCATGCTGAAGAGGGCCAGCAGCGGCACCGCACCGGACACCCACCATTGCACGGCCCGGCGGATCACCCCAAAAAACAAGGTGGTTTCCCAGGGCGATCCGCGGCGCAGATAGCCGCTGGACCAGCTCTGCAGGCCGAAGCCCACGGACCAGCCTTCGGGGCTGCAACTGATCGAGGCCACCAGCAGGATCACCCCCAGCGATAACCAGATATTCAGCCAGAACAGCCGCCGCCGGCAGAGCAGCGTGAGGGTATCACTGGCGATGGCAAAAACGGCTCTCAAAAGCGGGACGGAGGGATTGTTAAAAGGTGAATGATAGCCCTGTGGTTCTGCTGCGCCAGCGGGATCAATCCCCGGTTTCGCGGGGGCTGAACTGGCCGCCCGTGCGGATGGCGTCCATAAAAAGTTCCTCAAGGGATTGCCGTGCCGGAGTGACCGAAAGCAGCAGATAGCTCTCATGGCGCAGGGCGTCCACCACCGGCTGCACCAGTTGCGGGCGGCGGGTGGGCAGCGCGATGCAGCTTTCCACTCCATCCGCGCTGAGGCTGATCGTGCCACCCAGCCGTTGCACCAGGTCCACGATACCAGGGGCCAGCAAAAGATTTCCTGACACGCAGATTTCATAGCGGCAGCTTTCCAGGGTCAGCTCCTCCAGCGAGCCCTGGCGCACCACCCGGCCCCTCATCAGGATCGCCATCCGGTCGCAGATCATCTCCAGCTCATCCAGCAGATGGCTGTTCACGAAGACCGTTTTCCCCTCGCGTTTCAGTTGGCGGATCAGATCGCGCATTTCCTTGCGCCCTACCGGATCCACCCCATCGGTGGGCTCGTCCAGAAACACCAGCTCGGGATTCCCCATCAGGGCGTAAGCCACCCCCAGGCGCTGGCGCATCCCTTTGCTGAAATGCTGCGGTTTGTCATCCTGCCAGGCTTCCAGTCCGGCGATTTTCAGCAGGTCCGTGACCCTGCGGCCCCGCTCCCGGCCCGTCAGGCCATGGAGCCGTCCGGCAAATTCCAGCACCTGTCCGGCAGTGAGGTGTTCCGGCCAGGTGGCATTTTCCGGCAGGTAGCCCAGTTGATGATTCACCGCAGGATCCCCTACCGGATAGCCCAGCACCGTGCCCCGGCAGGCGCTCGGGTGCACCAGGCCGGTGAGGCATTTGATCAGGGTGCTTTTGCCCGCCCCATTCGGCCCCAGCAGGCCGTAAATCTCCCCGCGCTTCACCCGCATGGATAGCTGGTCCAGGGCCTGAACGCCATTCGCATAGACCTTTGTCAGCGACTTCAGGTCTATCGCAAGTTCGATGGAAGACACCGCAGGCATAACAGAAGCTCCAGCATTCCGTGTTCACCCCTGAAGGTCAAGACCCATTCCCACTCCATTCCGCCACCCGGCGCAGGGCCGTCAGACGGTGCGAGAGGTGCCCGGTCCCATGCACCAGGATGCCGCGGTCGGTCAATTCATCGATCCTGACAAATCCGCTGGCATGCAGAACCGCGCCCCCCTCCAGCACCAGTCCCACATGCCGCCCCCCGTCCCGCGTGCCATCAAAAAAAGCCAGATCCCCCGGGAACGCGTCCCGCAGCAGCCGGATGGCCTGCCCCTGCTCCACCTGCTCGATGCAGTCCCGCTTCAGCGCGATCCCCTGGTGCGCCAGCAGGCTCTGCACCAGCCCGGAACAATCAATCCCCCACAGGGTGCGCCCGCCCCAGAAATAGGGCGCATGCAGATAGAGGGCCGACTCCTGCACCAGCCGCTCCCAATCCGGCCGGGCTGGGATCACATGCACCGCGCCTTGCCATTCCCAGATCTCCCTGCCGATTCTGAAATGCCCTTCCTCCCAGTCCGGCAGCGGCGTGCCGGAAGGCAGCAGACGGCGCTCCCCGTTGTGGCTGGCCCATCCCCCCAGCTCATCTGTCAGCACCCGGGCGGCGGCAGGCAGGACCGGCTGGCTGGTGGTGAACTGACGGTGGTCCACCCAGCCATCGTAGCCATCATGACAGATCCGGATCCGCCACATCCCCCGGTTTTCCTCCAACACCTCCACGCCTTCCCCAAACCGCACCTGGGTCGTCATCTCGCTCACCATATCTGCAAAACGCCGCACTGGGACCACCGCCAGGCGGCATACCGCAAAGGATGGGGCAGGGGAATTCATCCTGGCGGCAGCACTTCCACAATATCAGCAAAGGCCGTTCCATCCGGATGGCTCAGCACATTGCACCGGCCAAACAGGCGCACCCCCGGCGTCGTGGCCAGCAGTTCCGCCATATGCGGATCCGCCGCCAGTCCGAAATATCCTGTAGGTGCACTGGAATGCGGCACCCCTTCCGTTTCCAGGATCGCTCCCAGAGGACAGACCCCCTCCCGGATCATCTCCTGCACATGCCGCGGAAAGCCTTCGAGGTGAATCCCAATCGCCCCATATTCCACCGGGCGTCCGGAGCAGGACAGCACGACCTCGCGCAGGACATAATCCGGCGTGCGCTCCACCGTGATCACCTGCAGCACCGGTGCCCTGCCGTGATAGTCCCGGAGCCGTGGCGTCATGTCACTCTGGTGCACCAGCAGATACCTCCAGGGCTCCGGCACCGCATCCCCTGTCAGAAAATCCACTCCTGGCAGCGGCACCCCCGCCTTCTCATAAAAAAACACCAAAGGCATCAGCAAATCCAATTGCCGGGCAGGGGAAAGGGCGGGAGGACCAGAAACAGTCAACATGGGCAGGGAAGGGGCGGTGGGGAAACGCTCGGCAAAGGGACGCTCCACTACAAGCCAATCTTTCAGCCCCGGGACCAGCCCCCCGCCCGTAACCTTGTCACTGCGGTCCTTTTCCTTCCCGCGCCGGGATGGATCATCTGCATGCTCCAAGCGGCGCGGCCTGACCTCCCGGATGAGGACGGGTCCTGTTGAAATTTCTTGCAAATCCTGTGGGGATGGATACGCTATCTAGCTGGAACCCATACTCATTGGAAATCAAGCACATAAACCACGCCACGCCAACCCGTGAAGCCAAATTCCCCAATGGAAATCCCGGCAGATCTGCTGGCAAATTAGACTGTCCGGAAAAAGAATGAAACGTCTCACTGTAATTCGGTCTCTTGTGGCGATGGAAGTCACATCAATCGTCACATCTTTACTGTTTTATTACTATTTGCCTTGGCCGCATTCAATGCATGTCTTTTTCGAGTCCCCGGACTTGCAGGGTTATTTCACAGACTCCTTTTCTCCTTGGATACTCCTCCCCTTTGTTTTGCTTATTTTGGTAGCCTGGTTCGGTTTATGGGTTGATTGGATTTTTGCGAGATATATTTACCTCGGAACCATACTGCTTGGCGTCCCGTTTGTTCTGATGAGTTCTCCGACAGCTGTCCTGCCGGCCGAACAAGTATTTTCCGGCTTGGCGTATATGGCCAATGGCGCTCTCCTTTTCGTCCTTTTCGTCCAATCGAAGCTTAAACATCAGGAATAAAATCCGAACCATGCCGTCCAGCCAACCCCCACCAACAGACGGGACAGCCGCGCGGACTTCCCGGCGGTGGTTTCAGCGTCCACGTACTTGGGTTATTGCTGCGGTAATCGCATGCGTCGTCTGGTCATTCGCCACGCCTTCCAGTTACTCCGCTGGCGGCATCCGTTTCACCGTCTATCACAGCGGCAGCCCCGGCGCAGTCACTTTCGTCGTTCGTGACTCCATCGACCAGCCGTTGCCGGGTGTTACGGTCATGTCCGGGAGCCTTTCGGGCACGACGCAGGAGTTTGTCACCGACGCATCCGGCATCGCCACGATTTGGCCCGGCGAGCCAGAGGTTCTCGCGATCTATATTCAGGGTCGCGAGTTTCGCTTTCGTCCTCAATTCTCTTTTCTGGAGCACTTTGCACCAGACTGCTCCCGCGGACTCACGCTGAACGTCTCCATCCGAAATGACCGCAACACCTGATGACCATGGTGATCATCGGGCGCAGCCCCGATGATAACGGTTATTGAACGATTCGCGGTTGGCCTTGGTGCAGGGTCCGGTTCAGGACCGGTTTGTGGCCGGGGCGTGAGTGGGTAAAGTTTCCGGTCGCTTTTCCTCAGTTAAATCCGGTTATTGATTCCATCGGATCAGGCTGGACGGGCGGAAGGGGGCTATGACCGCCCACGTGACTAAGAGACCGGGTTCTGCTGATGCGTGGAAGCTGGGGCGGGGTCTGGTTTTCAAGGACAAAAAGACAAAAACCGTGGCCTCAGGGCACGATCCACCAGGGCCGGGGTCCGACGGATTTTGATCACGTTATGACCGGCTGGCCAGAAATTCGATAGGTGGGTGACAGCTTCATGCGGGGATGGGGATGGCGCAGGAGCTTGTCGGTGGCAGCGGCGGGGCCGGGCGCGGGTGCGCAGGGCGTGCAGGAAGGTCATGGCATGGCCGCAGCAGGCAGCAGGGACCGAGGACCGCCACTTTGTCAGGCAGATGCAGCTCTACATCGCCAGCCCGCAGGAGGCAAGGGTGTGGTATTCAACCGGAACATCCCATGGCCCCATCAGGGTATGCATGTTTTCGGAATGACCCAGACGTTTACGTCACCGAAACACATGCTGTGTTGGGGGATGATCCACTCGGCGGTCTCTTCGTCGAACTGGATGGTGCGGGACCAGCCTTCATTGAGGACCTGGGCTTCCCGTGGGGTGTTGCTGGCCATGGCGGGGAGTTTCAGGCGGAAGAGAACGTCATTGAAAAGACCGGTGTGGTCGGCTGCGATCAAATAGTAATTTCCTGCATCCTCAAGGGCGGTGGTGGCGATGTCGGCAGGGTTTTCCTTCAGCCAGTCCCGTGTGATACCGCTGTGTGCCTGGCTGATCGTGAAGGGCGGGGAGGACCAGCTTTGTTCCAGGGCCGGCTGGAGGAGGCGCAACTCGGCATAAAGCCGCCCGACATTGGCCCGGATTTGCGGGGAACTGGCATTGTGGATCCAGTGCAGGACCCCCCAGCCTCCTGAGGTGAGGGAGGCGTAGGCCATATAGCGGGTTTCTTCATACAGGGGATCCCGCCAGAAATGGCCTCCTTCATAGTAGCTGAGTCCCACACCCTGCAGCACTGGCGCTGGATTGCGGTGCTGGGTTGATGCGATGGCTGCGACGCCGTGGCTGATCTGCCATGCCACGCGGAGCGGTCCCCAAATGCCGGGCGCGTTCTGGCCGCTGGCAAAATAAGGGAAGTTATAATTGATGCCGTAACGGTCGGTCTGGAAGGAATCCACCGCAGGCAGAAAGAGCTGCCAGTCGGTGTCGGAGAATCCTTCGTGCGGGATGAGGTTGAATACCATCTGCACCATGTGATCGGGATTCGGATCCCAGGTGTGGATGGCCTCTTTCATCCTGACAAAGGCCTGCACCCAGGCCAGACGGGCCGCCGTTTCTTCCCTGCTTTTGCCGTTGTGGCTGGATTCCGGTTCATCGTAGGCCTGATATCCCAGCAGGGCGGGGTGGCTGCACACGGTCTCCACCCAGGTTTTGGCGCGGGCGATCACGGCTTCATCCTTGCGTTCGAAATCCCCGAACCAGTTGATTTGGACCATGACCTTTATACCGCAGTGTTGGGCATGATCGAGATACAGGAGAAAGTCTGCGGTATTTTTCCGGGCCATGGCCTCAGTATTCAGATCGGTCCATCCGCCGACCGTTAGAATCATGTTGGAGCCCTGGGCAGCCATTTCGTCCAAGGTAGCCATGCCCTGTTCCAGGGTGGGCTGGCCCCACTCGAACCATCCCAGGGGATAAAATGGTTTTTTCGATCCGGGATCAAGCCATGGGCGGCGCACTGGCTCTGCCGCGGGGACGGGCACCGGCGGGGCTGGCTGCCAGTGGGGCCAGAGGGCTCCGTGGCCTTTTTCCAGATGGGTGATGCCGGTTTCCTTCCGGTTTGCCAGGTCCATGGTGAAGAGTTGCCTCACGCCCTCTCTCAGGGAGCCATAGGCCAGGGAGGTGCCGTCCGGAGAGGGTTGTGGATGATAATGGAGGGTGCCGGGCTTGGAAAAGGTCAGGCGTTCGGCAGGACCCTTCAGCCGGGTGCGGAACAGTTCCACGGCATCGTCCGCCCGGGCGGTGTAAAATACGGTATTTTCCTTCGCGGCCCAGACGGGTGTATCGCTGCTGCCTTCATGGAAATCCGGCACGTCGAGAATCTGCACGGAGCCCTGATAGCCATGGCGGTCCGCCAACTGGCGCAGGCCGGTGCCGTCGCGCCTCACCACGAAGGGATGGCTGTGATCATGGGAACCTGCCACAAAGAGCAGCCATGCCCCATCCGGCGACCATGTGGGCCCAAAATTGAAGGCATGACCGGTTTCGATCTGGTGCTGGTCCGTGCCATCCGCCTTGGCGGTGAAGATCTGATAGTCCTTGTGGTAGCTGATCAGCTTTCCGTCAGGGGAGGCACTGAAGCCGTAGGTGAACCTTGGCTCCGCGTTGGAAAGATCGCGTTTATTCCGTCCATCCGGGTCCATGGCGAAGGGCTTCGACACCCCATCGATCAAGGCGGTGAAGCCCAGCCGGTTGCCGTCCGGCATAAAGAAGAGGCCGGTATTGCAGTGGCTCACGCGCTCCACTGCGGTTGGGTTGAAGGCCTTCTGTTCTGCCAGATCGTAGAGGCAGGCATCCAGCTGCCACTGGCCGGCGTCCATGCGGAAGGTTTTGTGTTCCTCCTCCCAGAGGGCATTTCCCGCGCTCTGCCAGCCTTTGGTGAGGATTGCCCGTTTTCCGTCAGGGGACCATCCGGCAAACTGGGTCCACTCATCGGGGCTGTCTGCCAGTTCCTCTGCCACGGTCCGCCGTTCCGTGCCATCCGCGTTGATCACCATGGCGCGCATGGTCCTCACATTCGCATGCCGCCCGCCCGGCAGATCCGTTGCCAGCTCCGTGTAGCCAATCAATGCGGGAGCGGCCTGTCCTGCGGGGGAGGTAAACAGCCAGCCCAGGACGGCCAGACATTGCATGCTGGCGCAGCAAATGTCAGGACGCGTAGGAGCCAAGGGGATGGATAGTTTCATGCTTTGGAACGCAACGGTCTGCAAAGGGTGCCGTGGTTCCTGCCGGCGGAGGGGAGAGCCGCCCTGCCGGCTACGCCGCTGTGGGGGCGGCGCAGCCGGGAGGCGTGTCAGGAAGATTACTTCGGACGGGCTTTGACAAAATCGATGTTGGCGCGCACCTGGGGCACGCTGTCCTTCCAGTCAGCTTCGTGCTCAATGGAAATGTGGCCGTCGAATTTTTGATTTTTGAGTTCTTCGAGGCAGGCGGCGACATCGACTACGCCCTGGCCAGCGACGACGACGGGGGCTTCGCCCGTGGTGGCTTTATCCTTGAGGTGCACGCTGATGACGCGGCCCTTGAGAATGCGGAGGCACTCGACGGGTTTCAGGTTGGAAGTGCACCAGTGGCCGAGATCGGCACAGGCCCCGAGGCGGTGGTCGCGGCTTTCCACGACACCGAGAATGTAAAGCGGATGCCACACTTTGTAGCCGGGCTTGCTCATCGACCCGCCGTGTTCATGGAAGGCGACCTTCATATCAAATTCTTTGGCAGCGGCTTCCCACGCGGCGACCTGTTCGGTGGATTCCGTGCAGACGGAATAGAGTTCCATTTTTTTGGCCCAGGCCATGATGGCATTCACTTCTTCCGGGGAGTTGGCGCCCACGACGCCGTAGTTCACCGGACGCACCCCCAGGCGGGTGCACTCGGCCTTGAGTTCGCTCATGGCGGATTCGGACATGGTGTGGCCGACTTTGTCCGCAGATCCGGGTTTGAGGGTCTGGCCAGGGTAAAATTCGATCATGTTGCCGCCGGCTTCCTTGGTTTTGGCGATGGCTTCGAAGGCGGAGAATTCCTTGAAGGTGTAGGCCTGGGCTCCAACGAACCAGCCGTTCTGACGCAGGGAGTCAGGGATGGGGGTGGCGAACAGGCTGGCAGTGAGGGCCAGGGCGAGAAGGGGGAAGATTGGTTTGGATTTCATAAGATAGGCTGGTATCATGGAATGGATCGCCGGGCATTTCAACGCTGACGCGGAAGCATTCCTTGCGTTTTTCAGGAGGCTTGGCCGGGTGGGTCGCCGCGAAGCGGCCTGGCAGGGAGGCGGGAGGTTTTCCGGGAGGTTCCGGTGCCCTCCGCCCCCGGCTATTCAACCTGATTCTACTTTGTTAAGTTGGGGAATCAGCGGGCTGGAAGCCCGCTGGCCGCACAGGCTGGAAGCCTGCGCCACGGGGAAACTAACAAAGTAGAACTAAAGAGGAAGTTGAGAGTTGAAGGTTGAGAGCTGAGAGATTCCTTCCCAGGAGGCGGTGGGCTGTGCCGTGGAAGTTCTGGCGCATTTCCTTGAGCAGCAGCATTGCGCATGGCTGGGTCCGTCCTTAGGGTAGCAGCATGTGGGCAACAGATAAAACCGGGTCACGGTTGAGAATACGCGTTACACCGGCGGCGGAACAGGCGGTGCGTCAGGGACATCCCTGGGTGTATGGGGACAAGGTGAGGGAGCAAAACCGCCCGGGGGACACCGGGGAGCTGGCGGTGATCTATGACCGCTCTGACCGCTTCCTGGCGCTGGGGCTTTATGACAAGGAATCCGCGATCCGGCTGCGCGTCCTGCACACCGGACGACCGGTTACGGTGGATGAGGCCTGGTGGCACGCGAAGTTACAGGCCACCCTGGCGGGGCGGACGGGCGTTTTCAGTCCTGACACTACCGGCTTCCGCCTGATCAATGGGGAGAACGATGGCTGGCCGGCGCTGATCCTGGATCAATATGGCGATACCCTGGTGCTGAAAATTTACGCGGCGCTGTGGCTGCCTCACTTGAAGACGTTGGAAGGCCTGATCCGCACTCACTTGCAGCCCCGGGCCATAGTGCTGCGGCTGAGCCGGAATCTGATCAACCATGCCATGAAAGCCTGGCAACTTGAGGAGGGATTCCTCGGCGAACCCGGCGAGGATACGGTGCATTTTCAGGAAAATGGCCTGACCTTTGAGGCGGAAGTCCGGTTTGGCCAGAAAACCGGATTTTTCCTCGACCAACGGGAGAACCGGCAACGGGTGGAAGCCCTCGCGGCTGGACATGAGGTGCTGAACGCGTTCAGCTTCAGCGGCGGCTTCTCGCTCTATGCGGCCAGAGGGGGGGCGCGCTCGGTGACGGATCTGGATATTTCCCCACATGCGTTGGATAGTGCGAAGCGGAATTTTGCCCTGAATGCAGCGGATGCCGGGATCGCGGCGGTGCGCCATGAGAGCCAGCAGGCGGATGCCTTTGCCTGGCTGCACGATGCAGCGGCTGCCGGCGGGCCGCGGTTTGGCCTGGTGATCACGGACCCGCCATCCCTGGCCAAGCGGGAGGCGGAGCGCGCCGGCGGGGTGGAGGCCTATCATCATCTGGCGCGGAATGCCCTGCAGTTGCTCCGGCCGGGCGGCACGCTGCTGGCGGCTTCCTGCAGCGCCCATGTCAGCGCGGATGAATTCCGTCAGGCGGTGGAGCGGGCTGCCTTTCAGATTCTGGGGCGGGATTGGCAGACGCTCTGGACGGCGGGCCATGCGCCGGATCATCCGGTCTCTTTCCGCGAGGGGGAATATCTCAAAGCCATGGCGGTCCAAAGGCGCTAGGCTTTGCCAGGGAGAAAGGAATGCTGCGGCGGCACCCTACCAGCGGATCACGCTGGCGGCCCAGGCAAATCCGGCCCCGAAAGCGACGAGGAGCACATTGTGGCCTTTTTTGAGGACGCCGCTGCGTGCGGCTTCGTCCAGGGCAATGGCGATCGCGGCTCCGCTGGTGTTGCCGTATTTGTGCAGATTGAGGAAAGCCTTTTCGGGTGGCAGGCCGAGGCGCTCCCGGATGGCATCCACGATGCGGACGTTCGCCTGGTGGGGGATGATGAGATCGATGTCGGCGGCCGTCAGTCCGGCGCGGGCGATGGCGGTTTCGCAGGCCTCACAGGTATTTTTCACGGCGGCTTTGAAGACCTCTTTGCCCATCATGTGGATGATCGGCTCCGGAATAACCGCCGGATGCGGCGGCAGGGTCTGGGCGCTGCCGATGCCAGGAGCGTGCAGAATACCGGTCAGGGTGCCATCGCTGGCCAGCACGGAGGAGAGCAGGCCGGAAGCGTTGCCCTGATCCTCCGGATTGATGCGGCGGAGGATGGCGGCTCCGGCCCCGTCGCCAAAGAGGACGCAGGTGTTGCGGTCCGTCCAGTCGATCAGGACGGAGAGCTTGTCCGCGCCGATGATGAGGGCCGTGGAGCGGTTGCCGCCATTGATGAAATGCCGGGCGATCTGCATGGCGTAGAGGAATCCGGCACAGGCGGCGCTAACGTCGAAGGCGACGGCATTGCTGGCCCCGAGGTTTTGCTGAACGTAACAGGCCGTGGAGGGAAAAAGACTATCCGGCGTGACGGTGCCGACGATGATGAGATCGATGTCCGCCGCCGTGATACCGGCGCTTTCCATGGCGAGGAGGGCGGCCTTGGTGCACATGGCGCTGGTGGTCTCGCCTGCGGCAGCGATGCGGCGCTCCCGGATGCCAGTGCGGGAGACGATCCACTCGTCGGAGGTGTCGACGATTTTGGCCAGGTCATCGTTGCTGAGGATGCGCTCCGGCACGTAACTTCCGGTGCCGGTGATGGTGGTGACGCAGGGCGAACGGTCAGGCGAGGAATGGCTCATGAAAAGGGGCGCGGAAGACGGGGACGGGCGTCCGGGATTGGATATTCCGAAAGGCTGAATGCGGTGAGCCGCAAGGCGAAGTTTAAGGAGGGCGGACATTCTGTCCGCCTGTTCCGTGCCGTGCCGCCCTTGGCACCGCTCTTCCAACAAGGCGCATTCCCTGGCCCCCAACCCGGCCCCCGGCTACAGCTCGTTGTATTTCAGATTGGAGCCCCGGGCTTTGTCGGCAGGGTAGCGGATTTCATTGCGGGCCAGCTTGGCCTGCATCTCGTGGGCGAGGTCGAGGTCCAACTGATCGGCCAGCTCGAATAGCAAAATCGCCACATCCGCGATCTCGTTGGCCACCTCTGCCTTTTTGCGCTGGGCGATTTCGCGGGATTCCTCCGGGGATTTCCACACAAAGGGCTGGAGCAGCTCCCCGGCTTCCGCCACGATAGCTACGGCGAGGTCCTTTGGACTGTGGAATTGCTGCCAGTCGCGGGCATCGCGGAAGGCGCGGATTTGGGCGGTGAGTTCGGGAATAGTCATCCTAAAGGGGAAGTTGAGAGTTGAAGGGGAAATCCTTGCTTTCCAAGCGCGGCGGCGCGGGTTTGGTGGGGAGATGCGTATCATTAGTGGAACAGCGGGCGGAATCCCGATTCAAGTGCCGAAAACCTTGCTGCGCCCTACCGCAGACCGGGTGCGGGAGGCGGTGTTTTCCATGCTGGGGGACCGGACGGAAGGGGCCGCAGTCCTGGATCTGTTCGCCGGCAGCGGTTCCTACGGGCTGGAATGTCTGAGCCGTGGCGCGGCCTCCTGTGTCTTTGTGGAGTCCGACCGGGCGGCTGGTCCGGTGATTGCGGCGAATCTGAAAAAAGCCAGCCTAACGGGCGGCAGCGTGGCCCATGCGCCGGTGGAATCCTGGCTGAAGGCAAAAAGCGGGCGCTTTGATCTGATCTTCGCGGACCCTCCCTTCGCCAAGCAAAAGAGTGACAGAGACTGGGATGCCTTGCTATTGGGCTCCGCAGAGCTGGCCCCGCTGCTCGCGCCGGAGGGGCTTTTTGTGCTGGAATCCTTCGCGAAGTCCGCGCACCCTCCGCCCCCCGGTTCCTCGTGGTCCTGTGCGGTGGAACGCCGCTATGGCGATGTCGTGATCCGTCTTTTTTCCCTCTCTGCCCCTGACACTGATGCCCCTGCTCCTGGTCCTGCTGATTTATAACTTCCTGCTGCCCTTTGCCCTGTTGGTGCTGCTGCCCGTGAGCGCGCTGAAGATGCGGCGGCGCGGGGGCTATGGTGCGAAGTTTTGGCAGCGCTTTGGGTTTTTCGACAAAGCGGTGGCCGCCCGCCTGGAATCCATCCATGGCCGCTGCCGCTGGATGCATGCCGTTAGCGTGGGGGAGGTGAATGTCGCCCGCAAGCTGATCCGGGAGCTGCTGGAAGCTGAGCCTGACATCCCTGTGGTGCTCTCTGTCACCACTTCCACAGGCTACGCCGTGGCCTGCGAAAAAGCGCCTCCCGGGCTCACCGTGATTTACTCGCCAGTTGATCTGGCGCTGGTGGTGGGGCCGGTTTTTGCCAGGATCCGGCCCCGGCAATTCATCCTCGTGGAAGCAGAAGTCTGGCCCAATCTGGTGCGCTGCATGCAGCGGGCGGGCGTGCCTGTCATACTGGTGAATGCGCGGCTGTCCCCGCGTTCGGAGCGCCGCTACCGTCAGTTCCGCTGGTTTGCCGCTCCTGTCTTTGGCATGCTGGACCGCGTGCTTGTGCAGGAACCGGAGGATGTGGCCCGGTGGGAAGCCATCGGCGCCCGCCCTGGCCGCGTGCTGGTGAGTGGCAGCATCAAGTTTGATCAAAGCGGCCAGGCGGCTTCGTCCCCGGAACAGGTGGTGGTCTTCCGGGCGCTGCTGCAGCAGGCCTTCAGTGGCCCCCTGCCGCGGGTGGTCCTGGCTGCCAGCACCCATCCCGGCGAGGAGGAAGCCTTCGCCCGCCTGTGGACCGGTATCCGCCAGGATTTCCCCGGAGTCCGCCTGCTGATCGCTCCGCGCCATGCCGAGCGGCGGGCCGAAGTGAGCGCCGCCCTGACCGGACTGGGCCTGCGCCCGGCCCTGCGCTCCACTTTGTCGGCAGGTTCACCCGGTGCTCAGCCTCCGGACGTCCTGATCATCGATTCCACCGGAGAACTCCGCGACTGGCAGGCCCTTGCAGAAGTTGTTATCGTGGGGAAAAGTTTCCTCGCCAAAGGGGGGCAAAATCCCGTGGAAGCCATCGCCGCCGGGGTGCCGGTCCTCACGGGTCCTCACATGGAAAATTTCGCCGCCCTGATGAAGCTGCTGCTCGCGGCCGACGGCATCCGGCAAACCACTGGCCTGGAGGAACTGGCCAGGCTGCTGCCCGTTTTCCTTGAGCACCCGGGTGCCGCCCAAAAGATGGCCTCCCTGGGGAAAGCCGCTCTCGCCCGCCACGCGGGGGCAACCCAGCGCACCGCCGCCGTGCTTGGCCTCACCGGCGGAGATGCGCCTCCGCAGGGATGATTCCCATTCACTTTGAAATTGGACTTTGAGTGACGATTCTAACTTAAATTCGCAGCAAGACCGTCCCGGCCTTGAGCATTGCTCTTACACCATTTCCGGGCAAGGCTCAAGGCCGGGGCGGGCCTTGCTACGGTTGCTTGGCGAACGTGCTGAACTTGAAATCGCTGGGGCGCCTCCGGCCGTCTTTCCTTGCCCGGCTGGCTGGAAAGCTGCATAAACCTTCCTTAATTATGAGTTCTGCTACTGTCTCCGCTGTTACCTCCGCCCTTGGCCACTGGATTGCTGGCCAAGCCTCCACCGCAGGTGGCGGCACTCTTTCCCTGCGCAGTCCGGTGGATGGCGCGTCCCTGGGCCAACTGCCCCTGGCTGATGCGAGTGTGGTGGATGCCGCCGTCCGGAGCGCAGCTGACGCTTTTGCCAAATGGAACAAAGTGCCAGTGAAGGACCGCGTGCAGGTGCTTTATAAATTCAAGGAAATTGCCCAACGCCGCCTGCCGGAGCTGGCCACCTGCGTCTCGCGCGAAAATGGCAAGACCGGGGACGAGGCCGCCGCCGGAGTGCTGCGCGGGCTGGAAGTGGTGGAATTCGCCTGTGGCCTGCCTGCGCTGATGGGCGGGGAAATCATGGAAGTCTCCACCGGGGTGGATTGTTATACCCGCCGCTATCCGCTCGGGGTGGTGGCTGGCATTACGCCATTCAATTTCCCGGCCATGGTGCCGCTCTGGATGTTCCCCATGGCCATCGGCTGCGGCAATGCCTTCATCCTGAAACCCAGCGAGCAGACCCCGGCCTCGCCCCTTATTCTCGCCGCCTGGCTGAAGGAAGCGGGCCTGCCGGATGGCGTGTTCAACATCGTCCAGGGCGGGCGCAGCACGGTGGAGTCCCTCCTCGATCATCCGGGCATCGCCGCTGCCGCCTTTGTTGGCAGCACCCCGGCGGCCAAGGCCGTGTTCCTGCGCGGCACCGTAGCGGGGAAACGCATGCTGACCCTTGGCGGCGCGAAAAACCATGTTGTTATCCTGCCGGATGCGGATCCCGTGCTGGTCGCCAAAAACCTCACCGCCAGTGCCACCGGTTGCGCCGGCCAACGCTGCATGGCCGCCAGCGTAGCCATGGGCGTGGGGGACTGCGACGGCATCATCGAAGCCATCGCCGCAGAAATGCGAACGGTCCGCGCCGGTTATGATATGGGCGCTATCATCAGCTCCACCGCCCGCGACCGCATCCTTGGTTTTATCGATGCTGCGGAAACCTCCGGAGCCCAACTGCTCGTCGATGGCCGCCGTCCGGAACTTCCCTCCGCCAAGCAAGGCGGCAACTACGTCGGGGCCACCCTGATCGACCGCCTGGTGCCCGGCTCCGCGCCGGTGAAGGAAGAAATTTTCGGCCCGGTGCTATCCATTCTTCGCGTCGGCTCCCTTGATGAGGCGCTGGCCATCGAAAACGCCAGCGAATACGGCAACGCCGCCGCCATCTACACCGGCAGTGGAGCCGCCGCGCGCTACTTCGAGCAACACGCCAGCGCCGGCATGATCGGCATCAACATCGGCGTCCCCGTGCCCCGCGATCCCTTCGGCTTCGGCGGATGGAATGCCAGCAAATTCGGCACCGGCGATATTACCGGCCGCGACGCCGTGGGCTTCTGGACCCAGACCAAAAAGACCACCGTAAAATGGTCCGCCCCAGCCACCAGCAACTGGATGTCCTAGCCCGGTCTTTGAAAGCGGAGGATGCCGGACGGGGTGTCAGGGGCGCCATGGCTGGGGGATCGGCGATTCCGGAGGTAATGGAGGTTTTGTCACTGGGCACTGGCTTGCGTGGGGAGCGGATCGCGGCACAGGGTGCGCGATGTCTGCTGCACGCACCCCGGCGCTGGGGTTTATTTTGGTCACCCTCACGCTCGATATTCCCGGCATCGGGCTCATGGTGCCCATCCTGCCCAATTATCGCCCAGGAGCGGGTTGAAAAAGTGCCAGGAGCCCCCTGCTTCGCGGCAGCGCTGATCGGGCTGAGGGCGTTTTTTCCCGCCTTCAAGGCACGTTCTGCGGTCCGGGCCCATGGCTCCACGAAGTGGGAATCACCAGCGCCTGAAGGCTGATCCTCCCCGGCTGCGCTGGGCCGCGTGGGGACCTTTCAGCGCACGCCTTTGACGTTGGTTTTGATGGCGTAGAGGGAATCCATGGCTGTGATGAAGAGGGTATCAAAATCCTTGCCCCCAAAGCAGACATTGGCCGTCCAGCTCTCCGGCACGGGAATCACCCCGCTTTGTTTTCCTGACGGATCAAAGACGGTGACCCCTTTGCCGGTGAGGTAAATATTCCCGGCATGGTCGATCGTCATGCCATCCGATCCCATGGCGCAGAAGAGCGTCTTTTCCGTGAGGGTTCCATCGGGCTGGATGGCATATTTCCAGGTCTGCTTGCCCCGGATATCCGCGACGAAGAGGGTTTTTCCATCCGCCGTTCCGGTGATGCCGTTGGGTTGTTGCAGGTCATCCGCGACGGGCAGGGCAGTGCTGCTGTTTTTGGCCAGGAAATAGACCCGTTGGGCGCTTTGCTCCGGCGCGGTGTGCTGCCACCATGGGCGTTTGTAAAAAGGATCCGTAAAATACAACCCACCATCCGGCCTGACCCAGACGTCATTGGGGCCATTGAGCCGTTTGTTCTCAAATCCTTTGAGCCGCACCGTGGAGCTGGCGTCCTTGACATCGATGGCCCAGAGTTCGTTATTTTCGTCAGCACAGGCGATCAGTTTTCCCCCCGGCTCGAAGAACATGCCATTCGAGCGCCCGGCGGATTCCTTGAAGGTGGAGAGCTTTCCTTCGATGGACCATTTCAGGATCCGGTTATTGGGTTGGTCCGTGAAATACACATTGCCGGCGGCGTCCGGGGTCGGGCCTTCGGTGAATTGAAAGCCTTCCGAGAGCCGCTCCAATTTCGCGCCCGGGGCGATGACGGGCGGCAGCGGCGGCGGCTCCTGGGCGGTCAGGGGCAGGGTGCTCAGGCCGATGAGGAGCAGAGGACGGGGATTCATGGAGGATGGAACGCGCCGGAGCCGGAGGGCTTGTCAGCAATTCCCAGCGAGGCCGCGAAATGCCCCTCATCATTGCAGGCTTCCAGCGGATCACCCAGCAGACCGGTCTTCATTCCCGGCACTCACGGGCGGGAGCCCCGTGCTCCCTTCCACTACCTCCGTTACAGCCGCCATCACCGCCTCCGGCCCTACCACCGCCATCGCAGAGCAAGCCGTCGCACAGCCCTCCATAAAACCCCGGTCCTCCTGCCAACGGCAGAAGACACAACCCGTGTCAGGCGTCACCGATTTCACCGTCGGCGCATGGGAAAAGAGAAACTCCGGCGGCATATGGGAGTGGATGCATACCGCCGGCACTCCCAACAGCCCCGCCACATGGATCATGCCACTATCCAGCCCGATCACCGCCGCAGCGTCCAGCATTGCATCCATCACCCATTCCGGCTCGTGATCGATCGCCCAGTAGGCATAGCTCTTATTAAAGGTCCGTTCCATCCGCTCTGCTTCTGCTTTGGTGCCCATGGCTACCACTTCATACCCCGCCTCCTTCAGCAGCCACGCCAGCCGCCGCCAATGCATCTCCGGCCAATCCCGCGACTCCCAAGCGGCAAACGGAGCCAATATCACATACTTCGGAAAATCCAGCCGGGGAATCCCCACTTCGCGGTTCACCAGCAAAGCATTTGATGGCTGGACGACGGTCCCCCCGGGTGTTTCACCCCCCTTTGTCCCATTGTCCCGCTGATTTTTCCTCTGCTGCGGCTCACGCACCGGCACTTTCATCCGCCCTACTTGCCCTGCATACCATGCCACCCTCTCAGGGGCATACCGCAGTTGCTCCGCATAGTCACTATCCATATCCCGGGTCCCTTTCGGCGGAGCCGTTTCCGTGATCGACAATTGCGGGTGCGAGGCCCTTTGCAGCCACCGGGCAAACCGCGTGTGATAAACCACCTTCTTACCCTCATCAACCATGGCCGCCGCTGCATACAGGCCGAAGATGGCATCGCCCACCCCATAGGCATGGTTCGCGACATGAATACATTTTCGCTTCCCACGAGATGAGTTCCTGGGCGCTGGTTCCGTGCCCTCACCATTCAGAAAACGAAAAGCAGTTTCCACCCGTTTTAATGCCACCACCCCTCCCGGTTTTTTCAACCAACGGCCAAGCCAGCCTTGGTCTGAAGTGCGCGTCATCTTCGCCACCCGTCCTTTCTCATTCAGCAGATACAGCACCCATTGGCTATTCTCCAGCTCCAGATCCCACCAATAGGCCTCAGGAGACGCTCCCTTCCGCAGCGTGCTATACTCCGCGAAAGCTAACTCCCGGCACTTAAGTCCCCGGCTCCACCCGGACGCCGGATCTACGGCGACCGATTTAGCGGGAGCATTTAGGCCTGCTGGATCAGTTCGACTTTTGGGGGACAAAAGTGCAAATCCCTCCCCAGCGACATATACGGGCTGGTTTAATAGTGACGGTTCCAATGGCGCTGCTTCAATAACGGTTTCAGCACGGCGCTCCCAAGGTTTTGAAATGGATTTCAACGACCACTTCAGCAAAGGCCCACAGCACCCCGAGGCTGCCGGGCGGCGGTCATCCAGCAACCATTCCCCCAGCACCAGATCTTTCGTCAGGACGGAACGTTCGGACCATGCTTCTGGGCCAAAATCCTTACGGGTAGGTGCCTTCCAATTCAGCCGGCCATTCCACATTTTCCGCAAATCCGCCAAAAACTGCCGGCTTTCCTCCTCGTAAAGATAGCCGGGAATCTTGGGGTTCTCCGCAA
The DNA here is from genome assembly GCA_945900785.1 of Akkermansia muciniphila. Taxonomy (GTDB): domain Bacteria; phylum Verrucomicrobiota; class Verrucomicrobiia; order Verrucomicrobiales; family V1-33; genus CAIZWU01. The sequence continues at coordinate 3,610 of CAMDJM010000015.1, read as the reverse complement.
GCAAATCCCATTTCGCAAGGTTTCGGTGCTGAAAAATGCGGTTCCCCTCAAAATCATGCTGGCACATCACCCCAGCACCATCCGCTACCCCTGGCAACGACAGATTTTGCAGAGGATAGGGTGTCATGGAAAATGCCCGGCCAAATTTGTGCCACGCAAAGCGAAACGTGTCCTTTTCATCCCAGATCAAATGGCAATAACGCTCCGCCTCTTGATTCATCTTTAAAGCGAGTTCTATAGGTTCGCGATGTCTGAGCGAATCAATCACCATTTGACCGCCTTCGATTTCTCTTTCGTATCGGGTGGGTAATCCTACCAATTCCCAAACTTCAGGTTTAGCCGATACACACCCATCTAAGCTGGGCCAAAAAAGGGCTCCTGTTTCCTTGAATTGAGGTGTATCAAACAGAAAGCTTGGATTTGATGTAGGATGGCAATTTGCACCGAGTAAAATGACATTTCTAAAGTTGGATTTTAATATGGAAATAGGCTTAATAATCGATTGCCATATTATATTACTGGGAAGTTTTTGAAGAATTTTTTTGGTTTCTTTTCGATGCAAAATTTAACTCCTAAGGTTTTAAAGAACTTTTCGTATTTCACGTCGTGCTCGTGATCCCAAAACCATAATTCAATCGGCAGTTTACAGCCGAGCAGGCGCAATAGATGAATACATAAATATGCGCTGGTCAAAGAATTGAATCCATCGCTTGTAATAACTACTCCGTTCGCGATATTTTTCATTTCATCAAAGTGAAAAATGTTATTCACGATTACTGAGGAAGCGGCGATGCCTCATTTAAAACGTTTACAATCTTTTTGATATTAGCCATAGATACGTTTGGTGCAGATTTCTCAATTTCCAAGTCACTCCAAAGCACCCGCAGCTTGGTAATTTTTTCTACTTTCACGGATTGAAGCGCTTTCAATGTAGCTTCTGGATCCTGGGCCATTGATTTACCTACCAAACTAAGAATCTTAAGCCTTTTTGGGTCACTTGGAAAGTCATTAAACCCCGAATTTAAAATTGCCGAAAAACCTGCCACGCGGGTTTCTGAGTCCGCTAACTGGGAAATTACATTCCAAGCACTTTCTGGTTTACCGGGATTAGTCATTATTAGACGGTCGGCAGCTTTTTCAACCACCGAGATAAGTGCTTCCCGTGATGGAATTTCATTGAGTGACTCATTGAGCCCAGAAGAATTATTTATAAGTTTAGCGTATGCTACCGACTGAATAATTCGCTCCTTATTTGGTGAATCTGGTTGTGCCCTCAGCCAATCAGACACGGCTGAAGAGTCTACTTTTTCCCATTTTATCAATGCGTCCTGAATGCTTTTGGCATTACCCGAAGAATCCAGTGAATTGGCGAGTTCATTCATAATGGGAATAACATCCAAGCCAGGCTCCGATAAAAGTTTCAGTAGGCTGGATTGAGCCTTTTGTTTTTGTTCTGAATTATTTAAAGATTCAATCCACCTCTGTGCCTCCCCAGGTGAATTTTTAACCCAAACCCCTAAAGCAGCATCCAAACCAAAGTTTGAACGCTGGTTCTCATCTAATGTTGATAAAGCCCAATTTGCAGCCGCCAGAGGATTTTTTTTAGCCCATTGAGCGGCCACCACCCTTCCTACAGTATTTAAATCCTGATAAAAGGGGAGAAGTCCATTCACAACAAAATCGGGGCTAATAGCTAATCCATATTCAATTAAACTTGGCCTCACCTTATTTGCTAAAGAGTAGGACATTTCTTCGAGATTATGGAACTCCCCAAAAGCTTTGTCGGGATTATTTTTACAAACTTCACTAAAAGCATACTTTAGTGCTGGCAATAGCAATAAATCCAATTCTTCAGGGCCACCAATGCCCGCTTCATAATAGTCCTTCGAAATTTTCCCAACTGAATGTAAAAATTTAATCGGATCAATTGTGGCCCCTTCCATAAACGTTGACGACTCAAAGCTAATCGTCTTTGTCTTTGTCTCATTCGGAATGCTGCTACGTGCGGCATGGTTATAGGAATTTTCAAGACTGTCTACAACCAATAAATTATCTGCATGGGTCGAAAAATAGGTTGCTGATCCTAAAACGAATCCAAGAAATGAGAATGCAAGTTTTGTCTTCATTGTTTGCCTGCTTCAACAGAAGCTTTGGAGTTAATTTCAGATAAAGTTTCGATTCGTTTTTCATTATTTGATATCGTTGATGCCCACGCCTTTGCTGCTTCAGTATCGCTGGATATAGCATCAACTAAATTTGAAATGGCCTCATCCCGTATTGATGAATTTGGCTCTAATGTGTTAATCCAGATAGAAGCATTCACTGGGTCTTTTCTGGGGAAATTTTGTGCAAGGTTAATTTCGGCCTGAATCTTATCTGCGCCTTGTGGTAATGCGTTAAAGAATTGAAGTGCCAATAATGAGGACGCGTTGCTGTCGAATATTGTTTGTATTATCTTGGACCCAAAATTAGAACCGCTTTGCGAAGAATTCTTAGCCAGTTCGATAAAATCCGGAATAGTTTCCGTGCTTAAATAACCTCGTTTAATTAATTGTGACGAAACAGCCTCCCTGCTTTCTTCCGAAGAACTGGATTGTAGTAAATTTTCCATCGCACGGCGCGGAAAGTTGAATGTTAGCATTTTTAGAAACGCTGAGTTTCCTGATTCGCGGACGGTTCCTTCTGGCAGAGTTTGAATACCTCTCCAAATGGAATCCAAATCAGAAGAAGTTGGAGACATTCCAATTTTGCCCGCCAATATCCCTTGAACCTCAGGATCCTTGACTTCACGAATTATGTTAAAGCATTTCTCGATTCCATCCGGTGTGTTGATTCCGCCAAAATTAGCTTTTACAACTTTTTTTCGTATTTCCTCGTCCTCGTTTAAAAATTCCGCTATCATTTCGATGGGTGGAGGTGTAACGTAATTTGATGTAAATAAAGAGAGCACGGTGGCTCTTCCTCCATTGGTCCAGTTCCTGCGGGCCCAAGCCGTTGCCTCCTCCCGGTGATATTGAGAGAAGGCCGAAAACAATTGGTCACTTAATGTTTGTTCGCTTTTAGTTGTCAAATTTTTTGCTGGGCCACTCTCAAAAAGCGCATCAAGCCAACCACGATTTCTAGGAATTGATAGTGTTACTAATAAGTCCGTTGGTATTGAGCCAATCTGTGAACAAATCCGGGAAATACCGATCTCAGGTCGACAAAAGATAAGGCGCGGCAATACTTTATTGATTATTAATGCTTGTTCCTCGATTGATAGATTTTTCCGGGTGGCCCCCCATTCAGTCAAAAAAAGATCCAATGGAATTGATAGTCCAATAGATTCAAGAACTTTTACCCGCTGTTGTTTTTCTTCGGGTATTTCCCAATTAGGTAAAAACCCATTGGATTCGGCTGTTTTTAAATTGATGTTGTTGGATAATTTTCGATTGTCTTTTATAGACTGAAGATTTAATTCGTTTGGCGCAACGGGAATGGGCGGGGGGCTTGATCTTTGGAAATCCTGAATAGGGTTTCGCGATGAAAGAGCTTAGCCTGAAGGATTTTTACGCGCAATCACTGGAACTGAAAGCCCCGTGGAAGGTGGTTGAGGTGACTATCGACGGGG
>CAMDJM010000014.1 GCA_945900785.1 Akkermansia muciniphila | reverse complement strand
TATGGCAATATCCTTCCCGCCCCCCGTGCCAAAGCGCTTCAGGTTCAGTTGCCGCTCAAACCACACCGCGCCCACACTCAACAGCGCCAGCAATACCGCCACTCCCAGCAAAATCCCAAACCACTTCCGGTTCTCCCGCAGCACCAGCGCCGTCGTCAAACTAACCAAACCAACCAGAAAGCACGGCAACACCACCAGCCACGGCACCGAAGACCCCGGCGGCACAAACGGCCGCGCCACTGCCAGGGCCAGCAGCCCCACCAGCAAACACCGCGCCGCCAGCAGCAGCGCCTCTTCCAACTGGATCCGGGTCTTCCGCGACTCCACCGACTCCAGCAAAAAGCGCATCGCACCCCAGTCCATCACCTTCGCCGTCCGGCGGTTCAGGAGATGGATGATGATCGGTATCGCAATCGCAGCGAGGCCGCCAAGGAGCGCGAAGTTCAGGAAGGACAAGGGGAGGGGGAAGTTGTTGGTTAATAGTTATTGGTTATTGGTTATCAGGGATTAAATTGTGCCCTTGCCGCGATGCGGGCTGGGGGAAGAACCAGGCTCATCGCCGCCTCCTTCCCAGGAAATCCGCCAGCACTTCATGATACGGCTGCTTTGTGCTCACCGGCACGTAATCCGCATTCAACTGCCCGCAGGCGCTTTCGATTTGGGCCACATGCTGCCGCACCCGTTCCAGATAAGCGCTGCGGACGGTGCGCGGATCCACCTTCAATTTCAGCGAAATGCCCTCCAGATCCTTGAACTCCTGGCTGCCGGTAAAGGGAAACGTCAGTTCCTCCTCCGCCATCAGATGAAACAGCACGATTTCGTGATTCCGGTATTTAAAATGGTGGAACGCCTTCACAATCTCCTCCGCGCTATCAAAACAATCACTGATGATCACCACCAGTCCCCGTTGCGGAATCCGCTCCGCCACTTCGTGCAGCACGCCGCCCAGCCGCGTGTCCTGCCCCGGCTGGCTGGCATGCAGCGCTTCCAGCACCAGACGCACCTGGCTGGGCCGGCCCGCCGCCTTGATGAAGCTCCGGATTTGATCATCAAAGGTCACCAGACCCACCGCATCCTGCTGCTTCACCATCAGATAGGACAGGCCCGCCGCGAGGTATTGCCCGTATTCAAATTTCGACACCTTCTTCCCCTCCACCGATGAGGCCAGCTCCCCCCGGTATTTCATCGAGCCGGAACAATCCAGCACCACCGTCGCCCTCAGGTTGGTTTCCTCAATGTATTGTTTGATATAATACCGGTCCGCCTTGGCAAACACCCGCCAGTCCAGGTTCTTCAGATCATCCCCCGGCATGTATTGCCGGTGCTCCGCAAAGACCACGGAGAACCCCTTGTTCGGACTGGCATGCCGCCCGCTGATCGGCCCCTGTTTCTTCGCCCGCGCCAGAAACTCCAGCCGCGTCAGCATCCCCGCCGTCCCGCCAGGCAGCAGCCGCATGTAGTCCTGTGAGGGGAGTGGTTCGGACATGTTATTGTTTATTCTTGAAAACCGTATCGATCCGCCGGCAGAGGTAATCATGCGAAAATCCTTCCAGACGAATGTCATCCCGAAAAACCTCGTTTTGCAGGACTAAACGATCCAAATACTCCAAAGGCAGTGCGTCACCCATCCCGATGTGAGGTTCGTCCTCCTGAGTCCGCTTGTTAAAGCGATAATCCAAAGCAGCCACCCAGCCGTAACGACCGGCGTAGGTCGCCTTCATATAGCATTTTCGTTGCAGATCGTGCCAAACACGGTGTTCCTGACCTCCTCCATTGATCTCCTCACTATATTGCCCCGGGTTCAGGCGGCAGTTATTTTCTTTGGCCCACTGCCAGAGGGCACGTCCCTGGCGGGTGCCTGAGGCTGCCCGTCCCGTGACATCGACTCCTCGTATTGACTCCTCGATTCCGCGTAAGTAACCGAGGGCGGATTGGAGCGGATTTTCCAGATTTCCTCCAAATAATCTTCCCGCGTGATTGGTTGGGCCGTCTTTTTCATAGTGCATATTGTCGTCGAGGTATGGATCCAGGCAAGTTCCGAAATGCATGGTTACACCTCCAGTTCCGACTTCGGCTTGAAGTGATCCAGCAGCATCCTGACAATCTGGTCGCTCTTCACCCCCGCCGCTTCGGCGTTGAATGTCGTCACGATACGGTGCCGCAGCACGGGCAGCGCGCAGTATTGCACATCTGCGGTCGTCGCATGGTAGCGGCCCTGGAGAATGGCGCGGGCCTTGGCGGCGGTAATCAGATAGATCCCGGCCCGGGGACCTGCTCCCCAGCCTACCATTTCTTTGACAAAAGCGGGTGCTTCCTTTTCCTTCGGACGCGAGGCCCGCACCAGGGTCGCCGCGTAGCTCACCACATGGTCTGCCACCGGCACCCGGCGCACCACCTGCTGCAGTTCCTGCACCGTCCTGGCATCCAGGAGTTTATTTACCACCGGCTTGCTGGTGCCGGTCACCTGACGGATGATCTGCTCCTCTTCCTCCGCCGTCGGATAGCCCACCTGGATGTTGAACATGAAGCGGTCCAACTGCGCTTCGGGCAGCGGGAAGGTGCCTTCCTGCTCGATTGGATTTTGCGTCGCCAGCACAAAGAAGGGCTCGGGCAGCGGATAGGTCACCTCGCCCACCGTCACATGGTGCTCCTGCATGGCTTCCAGCAAAGCCGCCTGCGTCTTCGGAGGGGTGCGGTTGATCTCATCGGCCAGCAACATGTTGGAAAAAAGCGGTCCATGAACAAAACGGAACGAGCGTTTCCCGGTCGCCTGATCTTCTTCCAGAATGTCCGTGCCGGTGATATCCGCCGGCATCAGGTCAGGAGTGAATTGGATGCGCTTGAACCCCAGATTCAGCACCTGGCTCAGCGTGGAAACCAGAAGCGTCTTCGCCAGGCCGGGCACCCCTTCCAACAGCGCATGGCTCCGGCAAAAAATGGCGATCAGCATCTGCTCCACCACCTCATGCTGGCCCACGATCACGCGGCCCAGTTCCTCCTTCATCCGTTTGTAGACAGCATTCAATTCCTGCACCATCGCGCGGTCATCGCGCGGGGCGGCAGGGTCGGAGGAGGCAGGGCGGTCGCTCATGGGGAAAAGGAATTTGAAACGGGGAAGGCTGCTGTTCTTTCGCGTCCTACGCGGAACGGGCAACCGGATTTGTCAATTCACGTCCGCCTGGAAGCCGATCCCGGTATTTCCCTGCCCACGCCCTGGGCAAATCCTCTACAAAAAGGGAAGCGGATTGGCCATTCCGTGCATTTCGGGAAACCGCTTCTTGCCCCGGGACGGAATTTGTGGAAAATCCCTCCCATGAATACCCCACCGCCGGTGCCGCCGGATATGCCTGAAATTCCGGGCATTCCATCCCTTCCGATTAACACTCCCCCGCCCGTCCCGGAACAAGGGCCGGCAACACCAGCGGTTCCCCAGCCCATGCCGCCAGCCATGCCATCCTACCCGGCGGCAGCCGCTCCGGTCCAGCCTCCTTACTATCCGCCGGTTGCGCAAAAACAAGGCATGGGTGGCGGCACCAAGGCCCTGTTATTTGGTTGTCTCGGGCTGGTGCTGCTGGCCTTGATCGCCTTGGTTACATTTGGGATATGGGCTGGCAAAAAAGGAAAAGCCCTCCTGGAAAATCCGGGTCAGTTTATGGCCGAACTGGTGGTGGCACAGAATCCTGACCTGGAAATCGTCTCGGTGGACAATTCCGCGAAAAAGGTAGTGCTGCGCAGTAAAAAATCCGGCGAATCCGCCACCTTCGCCTTCGAGGACCTTGACGGCGGCAAGCTGACCATCGAAACCCCGGATGGCACCAAAACGGAAATGGACTCCTCCGGGATCAAAGTGAAGGATAAAACCGGCAAAATGAAGGGAATTACTCCCGATGCGGTAGTGGTTCCTCCAATTCCCACGGAAGAAACGACCGGGGAAATTCCTGAGCTGATTCCGGAAGAAACCCCAGAGGAACCGGCCGGGGAGAGCCCTGAAAAATAGGCCGCCCGACCGCTTGTTTCTGCTTAATTAAGATAAGATATTTTCCCGCACGCACCTCCAGCAGACCGTCCCGGTCCGGTGCCATGTCAGGTCTTTGCTTAAGGCCTTGGAGGGGCTTTTTTGCGGATGAAAACAACTTGAATCACAACAGTCTCTGGAGGTAAACCAGGTCCAGCCATTGGTCGAATTTCCGGCCGCATTCCCGGAGACGTCCGGCTTCACTGAAACCGTGGGCGAGATGGAGCGTGATGCTGGCGGCTTGTTCGCTGGAAATGGCGGCGATGATGGTGTGGTGCCCAGCCGCGTGCGCCCGCTCCAATTGATCGAGGAGCAAACTTCTGCCAAGGCCTTTCCGGTGGTGATCCGGATGGACGTAAATGGAGTTTTCCACCGTGCCCGCGAAGGCCCCGCGCTCCGCAAAGGGGGAAAGGCTGCCCCAGGCCACCACTTCCCCTGCCTTTTCCAGAACGGTCACCGGATGCCGCGTCGTATCCCGCCCGGTGAACCACGCCAGCCGGGCCTCGCTGGTGGACGGCACGGTCTGATAAGTGGCGGTGGAAGTGAGGACGTAGTGGTTGTAAATGGCATTGATGGCAGGCAGATCCGCCAGAGTGGCTGGACGCAGGATAGACTCAATCATGGGCATTTGCAGAGGTTTCGTAACAGAGAGCTTGGACATCGGTTCCAACAACAAAAACGGGCCGCAGTGGTCATCTGCGGCCCGTGTGGTCATTTATTGCATCGTGATCATGGGGTGACCTTGAGAACACCGTTCATGATGCGCCAGTGGCCGGGGAAGGTGCAGAGGTAAGGATAATCCCCAGGAGCCGCAGGCGCGGTAAACTCGATCAGATCGGATTGACCAATGCCGACCAGTTTGGTGCTGTGTGCGAGAATTTCCGGGCTCGCAGGGGTGTAGTGCTTGGCCATGGCCTGGGGATCAGTCAGCATCTTGTCGGCGAGGGCGCCGAGGTCGTTCATTTTACCGGGATTCACGAGGATGAAATTGTGCTGCAAGGGGCATTTGTCGTTTTTGAAAAGGAGCATCACTTTAGCTCCGGCTTTGACTTCGAGGGTGGCCTTGTCGAATTTCATCACCGCTGGCTGCACGCCGAGGAGGATTTTGGTCACTTCGCCAGCAGCCGGAGCGGGCGCAGCAGGGGCGGCTGGCGCAGCAGGGGCTGATTCTGGCTTGGGGGTATCCTGGGCTTGGGAGGATGCAACAGCCGCAATGGCAAGAAGGGAGAGTAGGATTGATTTCATGGATTAGGTCGTGAGGGCGATGTCACGCGTCTTAAAGCAACGCAACAAGGCATCCCTGCTTATCAGAATACGTATGATTCCGCCACGAAGTGGGGGATTTTTTCAGGCTGCACTGCCAACCTTTTATTTGGATTAAAAATCCACATCAGGATTCGGCTTTAACATTTCCCGGAGAGCCCATAGCACTTTAATGGCTTCCACGGCGGGACGCACCTCATGCACCCGGAAAAGATGTGCGCCCTGCGTGACGCCGCTGGCGATGCAGGCGAGGGTGCCGGCATCGCGGTCGAGGGGATCAGGAAGCTGCAGGACGTCGCCGATCACGGTTTTCCGCGAAACCGGAAGCAGGATAGGGCAGCCGAAAGACGCCAGGCGCTTCAGTCTGCGGAAAATTGTCAGGTTATCGTGGCATTGCTTGGCAAAATCGATCCCCGGATCCAGCACGACCGATTCCCGGGGGAGTCCGGCGGCTTCACACAGCGCCAGTTTCTCCGCAAAGAAGCGTTCCAGCTCCGCCATGATGTCAGGGTAACCAATGTGGGTATGTTTTTCCTTGGGCAGGCCAACACTGTGCATGACAAGGAGGGCAGCCCCATGCTGTGCGCAGAGGCGGGCATTGCGGTCGTCCGGCAGGGCTCCCATGTCGTTCAGCAGATCGCCCCCCAGAGGCAGCAGAGCCTCCACCACTTCAGGCCGCCAGGTGTTGAGTGATAACAAGGGGGGCCAGACCTGAACCCCATCCCAGGGCGGGGGCAGGTGGGCGATAGCTGCGACCCACCGCCCCCAGGCTTCGATGAACGGGGTAAAGCGGGCAATTTCCTCCGCCACGCTGATGGGGGGGCGGTTCGTCCGGGCGCTTTCGGCACCGGCGTCGATGACATCGGCCCCCTGCCCGGCCATGGCTTGGGCCATGCGCAGCGCCTCTCCCGGGTCCAGGGTGCCGTCCCCGCAAAAGGAATCGTCATTGATATTGACGATGCCCATGACGAGGGGGCGCCGGGGAAAGATGAGGGTGCGGTGCCGGGCCTTGAGCAGCATGGCAGATCGGGCCGGAGCCTTCCGGGCAATCACGGTTAGTATTCCCGGTCGGTCTTGATGCCGGGCTCTGGAATGGGGTAGCGGCCGTTGGCGTCCGGCATGACCGGAGCCGGGCCATCCGCCGTGAGATTCGCCACCTCCGGGGCGAATTGGTGAGGGCAATTGAGCATCTCGTCAAAGGTGATATCGCGGCCGGTGTGCGCCGCCATTCGCCCCATGTTGGTGACAATACTGGCCTCCACGCCGCGCTTCACCTCGGAATACTGGGTGTCGTTGATGATGGCTGCGGCAAGGTCATCCCACTCCGTTTGATAAGGATTGGGTTCGCCCTCGGGGTAGGCCCAGAGTTCGGTGCCGCGTTTCATGCGCTGATCCGGGAAGATGCGGCATTTGCCCGGGGTGTGGCCGGAGAAGGAAATGATCGCGGAGCCCTTGGTGCCATGGGCGTAGCTGGATTGGCCCTGCTTGCAGTTGGCGATGGTCTGGCCATTGAAGAAGAGCTGGGAGCCGTCCTCAAAGGTGTATTCCACCGCATAGGAATCGAAGTTTTGGTCGATGTAATCTCCCCGGTAGTTCCGGCCCCCGGTGGCATGGGCTTTGACCGGCCAGGCGTTTTTCATCCAGCAGGTTTCATCGATAAAATGGATATAGAAATCGCTGAAAAGCCCGCCGCTGGCCCACAGGAAACTGTGGAAGCGCTCGATCTGATACATCACTTCAGACTGGCCTTCCGGTTTTTTCAGGGAGAAGGCCGAGGCCACCGGGCCGTGCATGCGGTAGCTGCGCATGTGGGTGATGTCCCCGATTTCGCCGTCCTGGATGCGCTTCCAAAGTTCCTGCCGGGCGCGGCAGTGGCGGACCATGAGGCCAACGCCGACCTTGAGATTTTTCTTCGCGGCTTCATCGCCCAGCTCCAGCATCCGGCGGGAGGTGGGACCGTCACCAGTGACCGGCTTTTCCATGAAGACGTGGAGGCCGCGGTCGATGGCGTATTTGAAGTGCACCGCGCGGAACGCCAGGGGGGTGGTGAGGATGACGATGCCGCCAGGTTTGATTGCATCCATCGCCATTTTGAAGGCATCAAATCCGATAAAACGCCGCTCCTCCGGCACGTCCAGCCGTTCGGGCTTGCTGGCAAATTCGTTTTGCAGGGCGGTGTAGCTGCTATTCAGCTTGGACGGGGACACATCCGCCATGGCGGTTAGCTTGGTAGGCAGGCTGATCACGCTGAGCGCCTGGGCAGCAGCACCTGAACCCCGTCCGCCACAACCAACCAGTGCGACTTCCACCGTGGAGTTTTCCGCCGCATGCACAAAAGGCACGGTCATCCCGGAAAAGGCGGAAGCGGCGGCGATGCCGGAGGAATGCTGGAGAAAGCGGCGGCGGGAAGAGATGGGTTGGGGCATGGTGATGGGGTTGGTTGCGGTCAGGGTGGCAGGATTCCGTGCTGAATCTGCTTCCTTAATACGCGCGGATCCAACGGAGCTTGCATGCAGGTGGAAATCCCGCCCGGCTGGCCAGGGTCAGCGGGGCGCGGCAGCCATGCGGGCGTCTCCTACCACTTCCTGAACGGTCCGCACCCCACGTTCCGCCGTATTGGGCCGGGCCGCATCCGGCCCTCCTCCCCCGGTGGGCATTTTAACACTGAACTGGCCGTCATCCTTCAACTCAGCCTGGAGTCGCTTCAGTTCCGCTTTCAATAGCGCAATCGCAGGCGCTGCCGCCGGATCGTTGATCCGGTTATTCTGCTCATGGGGGTCCTTGACCAAATCGTAGTATTCCCATACATCCAGCTTCCAGAAATGGATCAGCTTTTCTGTTTCCGTGCGGACGCCGAGGTGGGCTGCGGTGTTGTGATCGCCGGGGTCGTGATAGTAACGGTAATACATGGACTTCCGCCAATCCGGCACACCACTTCCCGCGAGAATCGGCTTCAACGAACGGCCCTGCATCTCCGCAGGCACGGGCAGTCCGGCGAGGTCGAGGAAGGTCGGCGCGAAATCCGTGTTCAGCACCATACGGTCACTGACTCCCCCCGGAGCGGCGATCCCCGGAGCGCGCACCAGCAGGGGCACCCGCAGGCTGGGCTCATACATAAAGCGTTTGTCATAGAGCCCACTATCCCCGAGGAAAAAGCCATTATCGCTGGTGTAGAACACCACGGTGTTGGCGGCCAGGCCGGATTTGTCCAAATAGTCCAGCAGCCGGCCCACATTGTCATCCACCCCCTGCACGCAGGCCAGGTAGTCCTGCATGTAGCGTTGGTATTTCCATTGAGTCAGGGCTTCGCCGGTGAGGGTTTTGATGGAACCATCCGCCTGGGGCAGATCCACCGTCTCCGGAGCCTGGCCCAGCCAGGACTGGAGTTCTTTTCCAGCGAGACCGGCTGGCGGGGTCATTTTCAGATCGTTCCGTTTTAAATCGCGGGCCACCGTTTGCCGGTTCTGCGGGAGCGCTCCGGGCCGGGTCTGGTAGGCATCGGGAAAGGTGCTCGGCAGGGGGATCACCCGGTCCTTGAAAAGCGCCCGGTTTTTTTCGTCAGGCTCCCAGTTCCGGTGGGGTGCCTTGTGATGCAGCATCATGAAAAACGGCTGGTCTTTGGGCCGCTCTTCCAGCATCCGGATGCCAATGTCCGTGACCACATCGCTGACATAGCCTTTCACCCTGACGCGCCCTGACGGGGTGAGGAAGGTGGGATCGTGGTAATTGCCCTGGCCAGGCAGCACCACCCATTGATCGAACCCGGTGGGATCTGACCCCAGATGCCACTTTCCAATCATGGCGGTGTGGTAGCCGGCCCCCTGCAGCATCCGGGCGACGTGCGGCTGGGAACCATCGAAACGGTTGAAGACCGGCACCCCGTTCTGGTGGGAATACTTCCCGGTCAACAGCGTGGCCCGGCTGGGCGTGCAGATGGAATTGGTGACAAAAGCGTTTTTGAAACGCATGCCTCCTGTGGCGATCCGGTCCAGCCCGGGCGTCTGGTTGATCACGGAGCCATAGCAGGATAAGGCGTGCGCCGCATGATCATCCGACATGATGAAGATGATATTGGGACGCCCCTCCGCCATGGCCGGAACGGGATGGAAAAGCGTCAGGAGAATCAGCAGGGGAGCAAGGAATCGCGTCGTCATCTCTCCGTGATAGAAGATCCACGGGGAATGTCAACGTTCCAATAAATCCGCAAATCAGTAGTGGATCACGGAATTGGATGCATTGCCCGCAGAACCCGGGTCTGCCTCAGCCTTCGGGCGGCGTGGCCTGCGAAAAAGCCGAGGGAACTCCGAAGTGATTGATGTGGGCGAGGCTGAATCCAGCCACCACGACGCGCTGGCCATCATTCACCCGGTAAAAGATCAAGGCACCATCCCGGCAATCCGCCTCATCGGCAGCGACCCACATGATTTTACCGCTGGTTAGTTTGACGCCGAAGGATTCCATATCAAAGGTCGGTTGAGTTTTGCAGGCATGGGGGAAGCGCGGCTGGGCTCAGGCCCGTTTGGCCCTCTGGCCTTCCTCGATCAGCTTCCAGAAGCTTTTGGATTTCGCCAGAAGATCATCCTCCGCCCCATCCTGCTTACTGCCATTGCGGAAGAGAAAATCCTTGAGCGAATTTTTGTGCAGCACCCGGTGCACCCTTACGCCAGCATCCACCACCTCGAAATAAATCCGGTATCCCTTGGCCCGGTAGCGGTAGAGCGGCTTGCCATCCCGCTCGATTTGCCCAAAGCGGACCCCGTCCGGTTGGCGCAGGTCCTCCGGCGTCACTTTGAATTCCGTCAGGAGTTCCAGTTGGAGCATGGTATCCAGCTGCGAGATTTCCGCCGCGCTGATTTCGTTGAAGATGACTTGAAACACGCCTCATCTTCCCAGCTGACCGAATCAATGCAACCGGGAGGAAAGCTGGGGCGGTCGCCGTCAAAGGTTCGCCGCCCCGCTCCCTACTCCCTCCATGCATTCATCAAGGTTTCACCGGCTCAGGCTTTCGGCTTTGTCGATGAGTTGGAGGAATTCCCCGCGGTAGCCGAGAGCGTCGTTGCCTTTGGCGCTGCGGGCGAGTTGGCGGACGCTTTCCCAGGTCAGGGTCGGCGGGGCATCGCCACGCAGGAGTTGGGCGAAACCGGCGACGGCAGTGGCCCAGCGGGTTTCCTGGGGGGCCTGGTCAAGGGGGACGGCAGCATCTTTGACGGGGACTTCGAGAAGTTCGCTGACCTCTCCGGCGGGCTGCTTCCAGCGGAGTTTGACGTTCATCATCTCGCCGGATTGCGCCGCAGGGGTGGGCTCGGTTTTGGGGGCAACCACGGCGGGGACCTGCTGGTATTTCAAGCCATCGACCACGGGCACGGGCGCGGCGTCAGGGGCACCGGCGGGGATGATTTCATAAAGGGCAGTGACGTTATGACCGGCTCCGATTTCGCCGGCGTCTTTCTTGTCATCGTTGAAATCCTCCTTGGCGAGCAGGCGGTTTTCATAGCCGAGGAGGCGATAGGATTTCACCGCAGCGGGGTTGAACTCGATTTGGATTTTCACGTCCTTGGCGATGGTGACGAGGGTGCCACTCATCTGTTCGACAAGGGTTTTCCGGGCTTCGCTGAGGCTGTCGATATAGCCATAGTTGCCGTTCCCCTTGTCGGCGAGGAGTTCCATGGTGTCGTCCTTGAGATTCCCCATGCCATAGCCGAGCACGCTGAGGAAGACGCCGGTTTTGGCCTTTTCCTGAATGAGGGTCAGCAGCTCCGCGTGGCTGCTGGCCCCGACGTTGAAGTCGCCATCGGTAGCCAAAATCACGCGGTTCACGCCGTCCTTGATGAAGTGGGCGGTGGCCTGCTCGTAAGCGGCGGTGATGCCTCCGGCTCCATTGGTGCTGCCGCCGGAAGTCAGGCCATCAATGGCGTTTTGGATGCGGCCTTTTTCCTGACCATTTGTGGAAGGCAGCACCACACCGGTGTTGCCGGCATAAACGACGATGGAAACGTGGTCGTTTTCGGTGAGGCGCTCCGTGAGCAGCCGCAGGCTTTGCTGAACCAGGGGCAGTCTGTTTGACTCTTTCATGGAGCCGCTGACATCCACCAGGAAGACCAGATTGCTCGGCGGCCGCTGGGCGCTGGCGATTTCTTTGCCTTTCAACGCGACCCGGGCCAGACGGTGCGCAGGGTTCCACGGCGCGGAGGTGACATCGACTTTCACCGCAAAGGGCTTTCCATCCTGCGGCGGCGTTTCTTCATAGGGGAAGTAGTTCACCAATTCCTCCAGGCGCACCGCTTCCTTGGGCGGACGTTGCCCGGCATTCAGAAAGCGGCGCACGTTGGCGTAGCTGGCGGTGTCCACGTCGATGCTGAAGGTGCTCAGGGGGGAGGCGATGACTTCGTTGAAGGGGTTGGGTGGGAGGGGTTTGTAGGATTCAGTGGTTCCTGTTAAATCAAGGCTCCTTAAACCGCCGTCATAGAGCCTATAGGGTCTTTCGGTTGGAGCCTCTTCTCCAGGTAAGGTTCTGATGGCACCTGGTTGGGAAGTCCAATTGAATCGGTAGCGGCTATCAATCTTCTGCCTGCTGGGTGTGGGTGCCTTGTCAAGCTCAGTTGCTGAAGAAAGCAACCTGGGGCCGCCCATCCCGTGCTGGGGGAGTGGAGTCCCAACGAACAATGGCTTGGGCATGGCGGGCCGGATACTGGTTTCGGGACCGGCAAGGGCTTTGGAGGGAGCGGGTGGTTCGCCGTCGGCTGCCGCAGGTTGGAGCGCATCAAGGGGAAACATGGACACGCTGGGGAAGCCCTGATTAGTCATCTCGGGGGAGTGATTCTTGCTTAACAGGAAATACTGACTTTGAGCAAGCCGGAGGGGATCAGAGCCAGCCTTTCTTCCGTAAACCTCGACCTCAATGTATTGGTTGGTATCGTCGAGATCGCGGCCGTTGCTGAAGAGGCGGACGTAGCGGCCTTTCACCCCGTTGACCGGCATGGGCCTGCCGTTGTTGGTCTCCAGGTAGGAAAGGTCCTTGCCAATGCCGAGGCCGGAGGAGTTGTCGTAATCGTTATTGAAGACGGTAACAGCCGTTTGAAAGGAGGGGTCGTCGGAAATCTGGGCGATGACGTCATTGTAGAGGACGTTTTGCCTGTGGAAGTGCCAGACCCAGAGCAGCCAGATTTCATGGCTGGCACCGAGATCGATTTGGATCCAGATTTTGCCCGTCCCGAGGTCGACGAAATAGCCGTCATCGCCAGCCTTGTCGCCATCGGTGATGAGGGAAAGATCGCCGATAGGGGCGCTGTCGTTGCTGGTGACGGGTTTGCCCTGGGAGATGAGCGTCGTGCCTGCCGGGACCTTGACTTCAAGGGTAGGTGTTTTGGACTGGTCCATATTCGGGGGGGCATCATTTTGTGGCAGCGGAGTGCCGACAAAAAGAGGCTTGGGCATGGTGGGACGGATCGTGATTGGCGCTGAGGAGTCTGCGGCCAGAACCTGGCTGGTTTCGGCGGCGACGGTCTTGGCTCCGCTGATGGTTGGGTTTGACAAGGGGGCGATCCAGGCCGGGCGGAGCGTCAGGATGATCCCCGCAGCGGCGGCGGTGGTGAGCCCCAGGCTCTTCCAGTGTGTTCTGAGGAAACCTTTGTGAGGTGGCTTTGTCTGGGGGGATGTTTTTGCCTGTCTCAGAGCAGAGACGAGGCGTTCCCGGCTGGCCTGGGGAAGGCCAAGGGCTTTTTCTTCTGAGGTGAATTCTGCAGCAATTAGGTGGGAGAATTCCTGCATTTCCCTGGCGTAGGCGGCGAGGTCCGGATCGGCTACCATTTCGGCGGCGAAGGCGGTGGTTTCTTCGGGGCTGAGCTGGCCGAGGGCCCAGGCGGTGGCTCGGATGTGGGCGGGGTTGGGGGGCGGGGAGGCGGTTTCAGTTTTCATGGGTATTTGAAAGTTGGGGTTCGGGTTGAGTGCAGTGAGGTGCAGTGGGCTGGAAGCCCACTGGCCGCGCAGGCTGGAAGCCCGCGTTACGAATGGGCTTCGGCGGCGTGGAATTTGCGGCGGAGGGTTTCGAGGGCCTGGTGGAGGAGGGTGCCGACGTTGGTGACGGTGAGGCCGGTGGCGGTGGCGATGTCGCGGTAGCTGAGGTCGCCTTGGAATTTGAGTTTGAGGAGTTCCTGCTGTCGGGCCGGGAGGGTGGCGATGAGGCGGTGGAGTTGCGAGGAGGTTTCGCGGTTTTCGGCGGCGGCGGCGGGGCCGGGGGAGGGATCGGTGGCTTCGGGCAGCGTCAAAGTTTCCATGGGGATGAGGCGTTGGTTTTTGCGCTGGAGGGTGAGAAGGCGGTTCCGGCAGACGGTGAAGAGCCAGGGGGCGAGGCTTTCCACGTCCCCATCCGGGGCGGATTTGGCCAGGCTGAGGAAAGTGTCCTGCACGGCATCGCGGGCGGTTTCGAGGTCGGGGCAGAGGGATCTGGCGAAGACGAGGAGCGGGCGCTCAAAGCGGTCGAGAGCGGCGAGGAGACGCGGGCGGTCTGTGACATCCGGGGCGGGAGAGGAAGAAAGGGAGGACACAGCGGGAGAAAAAAGAAATCAGCCAGGAAGACAGGAGTCAAAGGGCCCCGGCCTTGTGGGAGAGGCGTCAGGGAGCATCACGCGCCGCGCCTGGGTTTCCTGGGATTATTTTTCGGATTTTCTCCAGGGCTTGGCCGGACACACAGGACAAGTCTCCCAAATGGTTACCAGCAAAAACTGCCCGGTGGGGCTTATGCATGGAACGGAACACAAGCCGTCCCGGCTGTGCTGGGTTGCTGGCGTCCCGCCAGCAGGAGCTTACAGCGGTCAGGATGACCGCCAGCCAGCACCGGCGGGACTCCCGTGTTCCACTGGTGGCCCCGGATGCTACATGAATTCCCGGTCGCACCCTGTTGCAGCAGGGTTTAGCAAACTGATCCGGTTCCCCGGCGGCGGCGTTGGCTCACAAAGCGGCAGCGGCACGTCGCCGGGAGCACACTTCCTGCGGATGAATGACGGAAATCACGTAACCTCTTGAGAATGAATCTCTCAACTCTCAACCTTCAACTCTCAACTTCCCGTTTAGGCTAGGCTGGCCAATGGGACGGATATGATTTGTGGGACGGATCTGTCTTATGAGTGTGATCGGTGCTATGGGGTCACCCGTGCATCAGTTTCCAAAACATGCCTGCCGAGATGGCGAGGCCGACGCCGATGACGATGGTGCGGACGGCGGCCTGGGGGATTTTTTGGGAATAGTGGGCTCCGAGCCAATAGCCAATAAGGGCTCCGGCGAGCATGATGGCAGCGCGGGGCCAATCCACGAGGCCGCTGAGGGCAAAATAGACGGAGGCGGTGGCGTTGATAGTGGCGGCGAGAAGGTTTTTCAGGGCGTTCATCTGATGGATGTCGCCCATGCCCATGAGCCCCAGCACGGCGAGCATGAGAATGCCGATGCCAGCGCCAAAGTATCCGCCATAAAAGGCGACGAGGGCTTGCAGGAAAATGCAGGCCCCGACGGGCAGATCCATCAAGCCTGGGCTGGTGCGGGCGGGCGTGGCGCGGTGGGCGCGGTGCTCGCGCCATCGTTTCAAGGGGCCTTGGATGAGGAACAGGAAGGTGGCGAAGAGGAGGAGCCAAGGGACGATTTTAACAAAAACGGCTTCGCCCTGGAGTTTGACGAGCGAGCTGCCGAGGAGGCTGCCGATGATGCTGATGGGGACAAAACGGGCGAGCCAGGGGCGGATGGCGGGGAGTTGGCCGCGATAGCTGAACAGGCTGCCCGCAGTCCCCAGGGTGAGGGCTAGGCCGCTGGTGGCATTGGCGACGACGGCCCCGGTGCCGGTGTAAAGCAGAGCCGGAAAGGTGAGAACGGTGCCGCCGCCCGCGACGGCATTGATGGCCCCGGCGGCGAGGGCGGAGCCGAAGAGGGCGAGGATTTCCCAGGAGGTCATGCAGTTAAGGGCGGGAGTTGCCGGGAGCGCCGTCCGTCCCGGGGGTTGCGGGAAATGGGCTATTCACTGGGGCGGGGCGCTGTTCTTTTGCTTTGAGAAACCGGTGCTCCAGGGCCGCCGGGACGGATGGCGCTGCCAGCGGAGGCGCTCCCAACTATTTTTTTGTTTTAACCGGGGTGCGGTCGGGGAAGCATTCGCGGCAGAGGCCGCAGGTGGTGCCATCGCAGCCCCGGGCGGAGCAGTGTTCCCGGCCGTAGAAGATGATGCGGAGGTGGAGCTGGTTCCAGGATTCGCGGGGGAAGAGCTTTTTCAGATCGGCCTCGGTCTGCTCCACGGATTTGCCATTGGTGAGTTTCCAGCGCTGGGCGAGGCGGTGGATATGGGTATCCACCGGAAAGGCGGGGACGCCGAAGGCTTGGGCCATGACGACGGAGGCGGTTTTGTGGCCAACCCCGGGCAGCGCCTCGAGGGCGGCAAAATTCTGCGGGACTTCGCCGCCGTGCTCTTCGACAAGGATGCGGGAGAGATCGGAAATGGCCTGCGATTTCCGGGGAGAGAGCCCGCAGGGCCGGATGATGCTGCGAATTTCCTCCACCGGCACCTCACTCATGGCCTGCGGGGTGGAGGCGCGGGCGAAGAGGGCAGGCGTAACGAGATTTACCCGGGCATCCGTGCACTGGGCGGAGAGCAGAACCGCGATCAGCAGCGTGTAAGGATCCCGATGGTCCAACGGGACCGGCGTTTCCGGGTAGAGCCCCGCCAGCGCTTCATGAATGCGCGCGGCTCGTTCGGCGCGGGTCATGGGATTGTTTGAAGAAACCACGGATTTCGCGGAGGACACGGATTTCCGGAGCTTTGGGAAGCCAGAAAACCAAGGCGTCCGGTAGTTCCGTTACAGGGATGCCGTGGAAGCTTCCTGGCCGTGTTTCTTTTGGATGCTCTGCACCATGGCGCGGACGTGGTTGTGTTTGGTGCGGTCCTTGAGAATCTTATAGCTTTGGGCGTAGGAACCCCACTTCAACAGCTTGATGTTCACGTTCCGGACGCCCCAGTTGGAAATACCAGCCATGTTGGGCTTGTAGAGGTCAATGGTTTTGGTGCCGACGAGGGCGCTGCCGTAGTCGTCGATGCGGTAGGTCCAGGGGAGGCCTTCGATTTTGAAAACGGTGCCGAGTGGGAAGACGGACCAGTCAGCGGCGGCGCTGCGGTAGTTGCCGTATTTCAAATCGCCCCCTTCTGCGCTGGCAAGGCCGTATTTAAGGCTATCTGCCTCCATGTGGCTGTAGGCAGTGGTGCGGACTTTGTAGTATTTGGCATTGTCCACCTGAGTGGAAGTCCCTTGGCGGTAAACTTTGGCGCTGGCGAGGTTGGAGCTGGTGGAAGAGCAACTGCAGAGACCAGCGAGCAGGAGGGCCGAGAGAGCAGTCAGGAAGGAGCGGCAAGCCATATTTGGAAGTGGGGTTTGGTGATAGCTGAAGTGCAGGGCAATTCAGGCGGCAGGTTGCAGATTATTCCAGTGAATCAGACTGCACAGAGCTACGATAAGCATTTGCAGCGCCGGGTTAAAACACTTTTTTAGGATGTAGGCAAGAGAAGACTTCCTTAAAGTCGTCTAAATTATCACAATTTGCAAGAATTTCGGGAGGTTATTTGTCGTTTCCGTTACTTTTGGAATTTCCCGTCCGTGGAATTTCCAAGGAAGGCGGGGCCGCCGGCAGGGTAGAAGCAGTCAGGGCTTCCAGCATCATCAACATCCAAAAATCCGCCCCGGATTGGCGGGCGAGCGTCAGATCTGCGTGAGCCGCCGATAAATTTCCCTGAAGGGCGCGGATCACTCCCCGGTCACAGATCAGGGAAAGATCCGGGTTTTCCGGCCGGAGACGGGATTCGATTTCCGTGGCCGCAGCCCTCAGGTCGCTGGCCGCTGCGTCCTTTTCACCTGCCTTCAGCAGGATCCGGGCCCGGCGGATCAGCCAGGCGGCGTGGTAGCGGGTATTGGCGATTTCCTGGTCCACCTCCGTGAGGATCTCAGCACCGCGACCGGCGTCGATCAGGGCGTCATACCACTTGGTCTTCACCACAAAGCTGCGCAGTTGGACCATGGCTGCGGCGAGGTCGCGCACCCGCTCCCCGTGCTGTCCCAGACGGCGCTGCGCCTCGGATCTTAACAGACAAAGGTCAAGGAGCAAATCCGGGGCGGCAAGGATCCCTTCGTTAATTTCAGCCAGAGCCTGATCGTTTTTCCCCAGCTTCAGCAGCAGTTCCGCCAGCACGCTGGAACAGCCAGGACGGTGAAACGCCTGGTCCGCCGGGGCCGCCGCCATCGCCTGCCGGAGCCGGGCGATGCCTGCTTCGAGGTGCCCTTCCAAAGCATCCTGACGGGCCAGCTCGCGCGAGGCAGGCAGGAAGCCTGGATTCAATTTTAAAGTCGTCTCCCAATCCGCCCGCGCTTCCGCCATCCGGCTCATCTCGCGGTAGTTCCAGGCCCGTTGGAAATACAGTTCCGGCATGGCCGGAGATTGGGCGATCTGGGCCGTGATTTCCGCCACTGTCACCTCATGACCGGGATTCGCCCAGCCCGCGGGAATGCCTGCCCACGCCAGCACCAAACCGGCGGTGCGCCAGCTTTTGAAAAATGGATTCCGCCTCATCCCGCATGAAAAACCCAAGCGCCACAAAAAGCCATCGCACAAGCAGCCGCAATTTTCCCTTTCCGCCGCGCCAGCGGGCCGCATAGTCCCGCCAGACCATGGGAATCGATCCTGCCCTGCCGTCACCCCTCCAACGTCTCCTTTCCTGGATTTTTTCTCAGCCTTCCCACAACCCCTTCCCATTACATTACCAGTCACTTTATGGAAAACGTCATCATCATCGGCAGCGGCTGCGCTGGTCTCACTGCCGCCCTCTACACCGCCCGGGCCGATCTCGCCCCGCTTGTCGTCACCGGCATCATGCCCGGCGGATTGCTCACCACGACCACCATCGTGGAAAACTACCCGGGCTTTGTGGATGGCATTGATGGCTTCCAGCTCATGATGAACATGCAGAAGCAGGCCGAGCGTTTCGGGGCGCGCCTCCGCACCCTCAGCAAAGTTGAATCCGTCGACCTCAGCCAGCGGCCCTTCGCCGTGACCATTGATGGCGAAATTTTCCACACCAAAACCCTCATTGTCGCCACCGGAGCCGGGCACCGCCACCTCGGCATCGAAAGTGAGCACCTCCTGGAAAACAAAGGCGTCACTTACTGCGCCACCTGCGATGGAGCCCTGCCCATGTTCCGGAACAAACCGCTTGTCGTGGTCGGCGGCGGCGACTCTGCCTGTGAGGAAGCGCTTTATCTGACCCGCTTTGCCAGCACCGTCTATCTGGTGCACCGCCGCAATGAACTACGCGCTTCCAAAATCATGGCGGACCGCGTGCTCGGGCATCCCAAAATCCAACCCATCTGGGACACCCAGGTCCTGGAAATCCTCGACGTCTCCCAGGACGAAGTGACCGGCGTCCGCCTGCAAAACCTCAAAACCAGCACCGAAACCACCCTCGACTGCGCTGGCGTCTTCATCGCCATCGGCCTCGTTCCCAGCACCCAGCTCTTTACCGGCATCCTCGCCACGGATGAAGCGGGTTACTTCAAGCTCACCGAAGGCAGCAAAACCAGCGTCCCTGGCGTCTTCATCGCGGGCGACTGTGCCGATAAAGTTTACCGCCAGGCCATCACCGCTGCCGGCATGGGCTGCGTGGCCGCCATCGACTGCGAACGCTTCCTCCAGGACGAAGCCCACGCTGGGTAATTCCAGTGGCACGGGCTTCCATCCTCAGACATCCTGACCTGCCGGAAGGTGACTGCGGAACCTTGGGGAAAGGAGATGAACCGGTCGCCGTGGCATTTGGTGGCCACCGTGGTTCCTGATCCCGGAGGGATCGCAGCCGGTGGTTGAGCGCCAGCGACACCACCGGAACCAAGGCCAAGGTTCTCCCGACCCCGGAGGGGTTGCAGGCACAACAGGCGGAGTGGAGCAGGAGGAGCTACGACCCCTGCCGGGGTCGGGAGAGGTGATGCCTGTTTTCCGGTGGTGTCGCTGGCGCTCAACCACCGGCTACCCTCTGTCAAGCCTCCGGCTTGAATGCCGCAAATCGGTTCACCCGCTTTCCCGGCAGGTCAGGAGGTCTGAGCCTGTGCGGCCAGCCCGCTGACTTTCCGGAAAAAGTTAGCATCTCCTGCTGGTGCCGGACTCAAGCTTTGCGGATGCCACAAACCAAAAGAAAACCCCCACTTCGTTTTTCGTGCCGGGCGCTTCCGGCAAATCGCTATTTTTATTTCGCGTGAACAAAAAAGAGACCGGAGGTTGCCCTCCGGTCTCCCGATGATGTTTCTTTGGACTGCCGTCCAACGCTCTATTGGCGCACGCGGTAGTAGAGCCTGGTATCGGATTGCTGGGTCAGCACGGCTGGGCTGGCAGGGAGTCCCGCGACATCCGTCCAGGTGTTCAGGTCAGGAGAACTCTGCAGGAAGCCAGTGCCTGTCCAGGACAGGGTGACCTGGTTGCCATTGACCACTGGAGCACTGAGGCCACCAAAGCCGGGGAGGCCTGGGGTGACTGCTGCCGGAGCATAGGTGGACAGGAAGCTGGCCGGAATTGGCTTCAGGCTGCCCGCAGCGGGAACGGTTTCCCCTTCCAGACGCCAGGCGACTTCCACATAATCTCCACCGCCCCCTTCCTTCTGGAAGGCTTCCACATAATAGCTTTGGCCAGCTACCAAAGGAATGCCCAACGAAGTTTCGGTATTGGCAGGAGCGGGCTCCTTGAAGGGATCACAGCAAGCCGCTTCAAACGCAATCTGGACCGCATTGGCTGGACTGGAATCGGTGCTCAGGAACAACTCCGAAGCATCATCGCTGCGCAGGAAGAAGTTGTAGTTCCCGGTCACCGTAGGGGTGATCCAGCCATAGACATGGGCTCCATAATTGCTGCCCAGATCTCCTGCGAAGCCTGGGTTGTTGTTGAGGTCATTGCCCAGCGTCACGGAAGCTGTGGTGAACCCTGGCAGGAAGCGGGTGGTCCAGACGCCAGCAGGATACTGGGCATCCCCTTGGAGCAGCCCCAGGGTGCTGCCAGTGATGCCGCGGTAGTAATCCCAGGTCAGAATTCCCGGCGTGTAGACGAATCCGCCAAAGGCAGCGTTGTTCGCTCCAATCAGGTTTTCATTGGTCCGGGTATCGCGGATGCCGCTCATGCTCAGGCTGTAAGTGCCTCCAGGAGTCATTCCTGTGGTGGTGATATCAATCACCATCGGGTCTGTGGTGCGGGTGATTTCCGTCGCGGTCAGTCCACCGGTGAAGGTGTAGTTCGCCGGAGTCAGCACCGAGTCAGACACTGGCTTGTTGAAGCCAACCCTCACGCGGTTCAGCGTGGAGGACGCGGTGACATAGGTCGTGGCCGGAGGCGTCGTATCCAGCGGCACCGTCACCTGCACCGGTGTGGTGGAGGAATTGCCCAGGCCGTTCGTGACGTCCAACTGATACAAGCCATTGTCCGAGGGCAAGGCTTGGGAGATCCTGAGCGTCTGGCCGGTTACCCCGCCAGGATATTTCAGGCTGCCATCAGCGTTGGTTGCAAGTGGGTCCAAGGCGACTCCCCCGATGGTCCACTGATAGGTGTTGGGGAAACCAGTGGCCACTGCTGTCAGCGTGATCGTGCCCGCTTCAGGACCGTTTGGCACGGGTGCCGGATTGGTCGTAATGCTGGACGCGAAGTAGGCAATGCTGAAGTGTTTCTCCACCTGCACTGGGGTCAGCGCATAGTTGTAGAAGGCCACTTCATCCACCGTGCCATTGTAGGGAACACTGCCATTGAAACGGCTGCCAATTTCCAGAGGCTGGGCGGTGTTGTTTTGGTGGGGACCAGAGGTATCGGAATCTTCCAACACTCCGTTCACAAACAATTGGGACAGATTGCTGCCACCGACTCCTCCATTCCAAGTCACCACCACGTGATCCCACCTTCCGGCGACAGGAGCGGTGGTGCCCTGCAGGAAGAGGACCGTGTTATTAAAACCGAGGTGAGCTTCCCAAAAGGGGCCATTGAACCCTTGGTAGATCGCGTATCCGGTCCGGCCAACATTCCGGTTTTGGGTGCCCAGCACGGCGTTGTTGGCTCTCCCGGATTGGGAAGGCTTGGCCCAGAACTCCAAGGAGTAGGCCCCGGCAGGATTCAGAATCGGGGTGTAGGGGATACTGGCTCCCACACTGTTGGCATTGAACTTGGTGGCCTTGTTGGGATCAATCCCAAAAGGACCTTCCTGACCGCGGGTCACCCGGGCTTCGTTGTAGGTGCCGTCGAATCCACCGGCGTAGTCCTTCAGACCCGTCCCCGTAAGTTCGTCCATTCTCCAGTATCCTGTAGGTCCATCTGCCAGGACGAAACCGGCATACTTGTCCGTGGGCAATGGGTCGCTGAAATTGACCGAGAACGGATCGCTGGTGACTTCACCGATCGGGTTCGAAACCGTGACGGTGTAAGTGCCGGAGGAAGCTGCCGTGGAATTCAGCAGAGTGAAGGTCGCCTTGTTGGCGGTGGAATTTCCGGTCACGGGAACGCCATTGCGTTTCCAGGTGTAGGCCAAGGGAGCCGTGCCTGCCGCTGCCACCCGGTAGATCGGAGCCCCACCGGAAAGGAGATTCCATGTGCCGCTCGGAGAAGTGGAGATCGTCGGAGCGGTGACTGCTGTGCCGTAGATGAAGCGGGAGTTGTGCACGGCGATGGTGTTTTCGGAGAGCGCATCCCCGTAAATCGCCAGTTCATCAATCGAACCCGTCCAGGCTTCGATCGGCACATCCGTTCCATCCACACCCAGACTTCCAATGTAGGCCGCCAGCCCTGGAGTGGTGCCGAACTGGGCATTGTCCTTTTGACCAAGGGATACTCCATCGACGTAAGCGGTGATTTTGCCAGGCGTGAAGACCACGGCAAGATGGGCCAGACGGCCCACCAGGGTAGGGGTCACGGCCCAGCTGGCGACCACGCCGCTGTCATTTTTGTAGGTCACCGTATTGCCGTCCGAGGAGACCTGCAGCGCGTAATAGTTCGCCACACCATCCGTGAGGGCAAAGATCGTCTTGTTGGTGGATTTGCTCGGTGGATCCAGATAGACCAGGGCCTCAATGGTGCCGCTGCCATCCGCGAATTCAAAAGCCGGGTTGGCTGGAATCGTGGCATAACCCGTGGAACGGAGGCGGACGGCGCGTTCCCCGTAGGACCGGGTAGTGCGGCCATCGTAATAAGCCGTGCCCTGCAGGGAGGCGGAATGGGTCCCGTCAGTGACGTTCGTCACGGTGGAGGTGGTGCTGCCATCGACCGGAAAATAAGCCACCAAGCTGGATTCCGCCGTGATCGCGGCGCGGTAGAAGGTGTTATTGTCGGTTTGCTTGGGCGTCACCGTCAGAACCGCAGCATCCGTCGTCGAGGTGCTGGTGTCGTTGGTGACGGTCAACTTATAGGCCTTGCCGGTATCGCCAGCGACCACGGAGGGCACAATGTAATCCGGATCGGTCGCGCCGGGAATATCCACATCGTTCAACTTCCATTGGAACACTTTACTCGGGTCACGCACCGTCAGGGACTCAAAGGGAGCCGCCCCACCCTCCCAAACCGCAGCCGATTGAGGTTTACTGATGAAACCAGGGCCGGGGGGCAGCAGCAGCAGGTCCGCCACCGTGAAGGCCCCTGGCGCAAAGGTAGAGTATCTCATTTCATCCAGGTAACCCCGGTAAGAGGCACCGGTGTCCTGACCGGAACCGATGTAAGGCGTTCCGCTGGGGGCAGTGACGAGCGCACTGGAGTCCCCACTGGGAACACCATTGACATAATAGGTGGTCACTCCGCCTGCATTGACGACCGCAACATGAGTCCAGCGGGATTGCGACACCACCACCGGCGTTCCAATCGTGAACCTATTCTCAGGCAGCGGCCCGATGGCATCGGCGCGGACCGTGATGACGTTATCGCCCAATTCATCAAAGGTGCGGGTCAAACGGAAGGCAGCCCCCCCTGGGGTGGCTCCAAACTGGCCCGTGCCCGTGCTCATGAACTCGGAATCATTGCCACCGCCGGCCTTACCGCTGCCCACAGGCAATATCCAGCACTCCATCACCCAGTTTTGAGCGGGCAAACTGAATTGCGCCGCACTGGGCGGAGCCGTGCCGCCGGATGAGTTGGTGCCCTGCACCCACATCCCGCCATTTCCATTGTTCAAGGAGCCCCAGATGGAAGCTACCGTGCTGACCGCCCCTGTGACCCCCAGAGGACCACCGGCACTATCAGCAGTCAGCACCGTGGCGGTGAGGCCGCCTCCGACCGCAGGATTGCCGCCACCGGAGGAGAACGCCGCATTGAACGGGTGGTTGAGCCCCGTCGAGTCCGTTTGGATGCCAGCTTCCCCACCGCGCAACCAGGAATAAGGAGTCACGGCTGCAAACGCTGTGGGAGCCAACAGGCAGGCTGCGGCCACCGCTCCACGGGAGAAGGGAGCGAGCTTTAAAGTTTTTTGAGGATTTTTCATGTTTTTCAAGGTTTGTATCCCAGTTTCCGGGGATGAGGGCTATCAGCATACGCCGCACCAAAACCACCCTTTTCATTGGCTAAAATCAGCACAATTCAGAGTCTGGAATCAGCAACGGCAGCAAATTAGGATTTAAGTCGAATGGCCTTGCTGAGGGCAAGAAAAATTAACGATATTTTAGAGTTTAGTCCTCCTACTTTAGACGTCCTCCGCAGAAGCTTTCCATAAGCACCATGAAAAACGCCGTCGCTGCAGCGCCCTCCCCTCACCGGCAGTGCCCGTGCCTGCATTCCCCTCCCACTGGAGCCTTGCAATAACGCGCACCCCGGCCAGGGTGCGCGTTCCCTTTTTCCCCTCCCTCATGCTTCAGCTCAATAATATCAGCAAAGCCTACGCAGGCCGCGTTCTCTTCGACCAGGCCTCCCTCCAGCTCATGCGCGGCGACCGCCTCGGCCTCGTCGGCCCCAACGGTGCCGGCAAATCCACCCTCTTCAACATCATCCTTGGCACCGAAGCGCCGGACTCCGGCAAGGTCCTCCTGGAACGCGGCGTCACCTTCGGCTTCCTCCCCCAGGAAAGTGCGCCCGTTGGCGATGAAACCGTCCTCGAAATGGCCACCGCCCACATGGCCGACTCCCTCGGCTGGGAAGCCGAGCCCAAAGCCAAACGCATCCTCCGCGGCCTCGCCTTCCGGGAATCCGACTTCAACCGCCCCGCCAAAGCCCTCAGCGGAGGCTGGGTCATGCGCGCCCACCTCGCCCGCCTCCTCGTCCAGGAACCCGACTTGCTATTGCTCGACGAACCCACCAACCACCTCGACCTCGAATCCCTCGGATGGTTCCAGGAATACCTCAAAACCTATCCGGGCGGCATCCTGATGATTTCGCACGACCGGGAATTCCTCAACACCCTCATCCGCAAAGTCGTCGAAATCGCCCATGAGCGCCTCAACTTCTACACCGGCAACTACGAATCCTATTGCCGAGAAAAAGTCGCCCGCGAAGAACAACACCTCGCCGCCTACGAAAACCAGCAGCGCGAAATCAAAAAGCTCCAGGACTTCGCCGACCGCTTCCGCGCAAAAGCCAGCAAAGCCGCCCAGGCCCAGTCCAAGCTGAAGCAAATCGACGCCATGGAAAAAATCGCCGCCCCGATGGCCGCTGCCAAAACCGTCGCCTTCCGCTTCCCCCAGCCGCCGCGCAGCGGCATCCGCGCCATTCAACTGAAGGACATCGAATTTTCCTACCCGGAACTCAAAATTTATGAGGGCCTCAACTTCGAAGCCGAGCGCGGCCAGCGCACCGTCCTCGTCGGCCCCAACGGCGCAGGCAAATCCACCCTGCTGAAAATCCTCGCCGGCGTCCTTCATCACCAAAGCGGCGAGCGCACCCCCGGCCACAACGTCAGGGTCGGTTATTTCGCCCAGAACCGTCAGGAAACCCTCAACATGAACCGCACTGTCCTCGCTGAAGCGATGGACCTGGAAAACCACGTCCCCGAGCAGATGGTGCGCAATCTTCTCGGCAGCTTCCTCTTCAGCGGTGAGGATGTCTTCAAGCCCGTCGGCGTCCTCAGCGGCGGGGAAAAATCCCGCCTCTCCCTCTGCAAGCTCCTCCTTGATCCGCCGAATCTCCTCCTCATGGACGAGCCCACCACCCACCTCGACATGGCCAGCATCGACGCCCTCATCGGTGCCATGGAAGCCTTCACCGGCACCCTCATCTTCATCAGTCATGACGTCCACTTCATCCGCAAGCTCGCCACCACCGTCCTCCACATCAGCGCCGGCAAGCTCACCCCCTACGCCGGGGATTATCAATACTACCTCGACAAATCCAACCAGACCTCCGGC
This sequence comes from Akkermansia muciniphila, assembly GCA_945900785.1. Lineage (GTDB taxonomy): Bacteria > Verrucomicrobiota > Verrucomicrobiia > Verrucomicrobiales > V1-33 > CAIZWU01. Next base: position 53,656 of record CAMDJM010000014.1, on the reverse strand, counting down.
AAAGCCTCCCTCGTCTCCGGCGAAGCCCTCACCGACTCCCGCGCCGGCGAAGCCGTCCCCGCCGCCACCGCCGGGCCCATCAAACTCTTCAAAACCCGCGAGGAGAAAAAAGCCGAAAACCAACGCCGCGAAGCCGCCCTCATTACCAAACGCAATCTCAAAAAGTCCGTCAACGAGATGGAAAAACTCATCACCGACCTCGAGAAAAAACAAGCCGACCTCGCCCTCGAACTCGAACTCCCCGCCACCTACGACAAACCCCACGAAGCCATGCGCCTCAACCGCAGCCTCATGGACGTCCAGGATCTCCTCACCAAAACCACCGCCCGCTGGGAAAAAGCCCTCGAAGACCTCGCCGCCATGGAAAATGCTCCTGCTGAAGACTGACCAACAGGAGCACAGGCGTCCCGCCTGTTCGTTTCAAATCAAGCGTCAATAACTGAATACGCTCAAGCCCGGCACGTGCTGGAACTCATTCTGGTTACATAGGCGTCCAGTTCCAAAGTCATTTCCAAAAACCCCTTTCACCGCACCCGCTCCAGCCTTGGCGGTCCCGGCGACCCCTCTGCCGGAGCCAAGCCCAAAGCCGTTTCCAAATACTGCACCATGGCCTGCCGCACCGGGATCAACAAACGGCCCTGGATCATCCGGAACTCATTGGCGATCCCCGCCTGCGCTTCCTCCTCCAGTTCCTGGTGAGGCCGCACCTCCACCGTGGTCATGGTCTCCCAAGCCGCATCCCGCAGCGGCAGGGACGGGGCCGCTTCCGGCCAATGGGCCTCCTCCATCCGGCCCAGCACAAAATCCCGGTAGTCCAGATTCTCCAGACACCACGCCCTCGCATGCCAGCGGTGGCCCGACCACGCCAAGGCATGCGGCATGATCCGCCGCCACTTCCGCGTCTTTCCGTGGGCAGAAGCATAGAGCACTTCCACCTGCATCCCATGCAGCACCGCCTGGAAGATCCGCCGTTCCACTTCCGGGCTGGCCCGCCGTTCCGGCAGCACCAGCCACTCCACCCGGTTTGATCCCGAGCCTGCCTCCCGCCCCGTCACCGGCAAGCGCCCTGCCCGGTCGATAAACTGCGCCACCGCGTCTTCCAGCGTGCTCGCATCCAGCACCCTCGTCATCCCCGGCTGTCCCTCATAGCGCTTCCGGCTCAGGCTATACATCAGCGCCCCGGGGTTCAATTCCAGATACTTTTGAAAGTCCGAACTCACCTGAGCCGGCCCCACGCCGAAAACATCGCTCACATCCTGACGCCCCACCCGTCCCCGCCACCACGCCGCCCGCTCGATAAACCGCAGCCGCTCCAGCGCGGCCCATTGTTCAGGATTGGTTGCATTGCCCATAACGTAAATTCCGGAAAATATTTTTTGACAGAACGCCTGATTCCGTTACCCTCCCGGAACCATCGTTCAAAACGATACATCATAAATAGTATTCAAGTTTTCCGAATAATCAAGCAAATTTTAATTCCTTTCGATCCCGCCAAGCCGCCACGCCATCCCCCACAGCCCGCACCCGCCCAATAATCAATAACTAATTCTACTTTGTTGAGTTCCCCGTGGCGCAGGCTTCCAGCCTGTGGGGCCAGCGGGCTTCCAGCCCGCTGATTCCCCAACTCAACCAAGTAGAACTAATAACCAGAAACCAATAACCCATGACCCCCACCCCACCCACCGAAATCGCCGTCATCCTCGACCGCTCCGGCTCCATGCAATCCATCGCCAACGACGCCATTGGCGGCTTCAATGCCTTCCTTGAATCCCAGCGCCGCGAGCCGGGAGCCGCGCACACCCACCTCACCCTCATCCTTTTCGATAACGAATACGAAGTCCCTTACAAATCCATCCCCTTGACCGAAGTCCCCGCTCTCACCAGCACCACCTTCGTGCCCCGCGGCAACACCGCCCTGCGCGATGCCATCGGCCGCACCCTCTCCAAAATGACCCGCTCCTTCACTGCCCGTCCCGCAGAGAAAAAGCCTTCCCACATCATCATCGCCATCCTCACCGACGGTGAGGAAAACAGCAGCCGCGAATACACCGCCGCCCACATCGCCGACCTCATCGAAGCCAAAAAGGAACTCGCCTGGCAATTCGTCTTCCTCGCCGCCAACCAGGACGCCATCGCCACCGCCAGCGCCCTCCGCATCGACGCCGCCGACGCCCTGAACTTCGTCTGCAACGAAGCCGGCACCGCCGGTGCCTTCATGGAAATGTCCGCCAAAGTCTCCGAAAAGCGGCGGAAATAACTATAGCCGAAACATGCACTTCCGCGTTTTTCTTCTATCCTGACAAAACCCATCCTCTACCGCGCCCCTTGTATGAACCAGACCAGCCAGCCCTACGCTGTTCAATTTGAAATTTCCGGCCCTGCCGCTATGTTCACCCGACCGGACACTGGGGCGGCACCGATCTCGTATCCGGTGCCCACGTGGTCGGCGTGCAAGGCAATGTTTGAATCCGTTGCGCGAGGGTTCTTCGCTCGTGGTGGACAGCCTGCTTTAAACTGTGCCCAAACAGGCCCCTCTTTGGCGAGAACGAGTTCGCGGAGCTTCCGCTTGAAAGACACATCGCTAACAAAACATTGGTAATCCGTATGTTCCGTGAAATCCGTGGTTTCCCGCTGCTTTTTTTAGGTTGAATCACGGGGGGCATCCCTGCGGCAGGCGGGGCCCCCTGGAATCTGTTGGGGGGCCTTCAGTAGATGACCGCTACCGCCGCAGTATAGCCGTGCAGGAAATTGACTCCGGCCACGGGACCGAACTCCCCATTGCAAAAAAAGCCAGCCACGGGCACTTCGCCGAAGGTATCCTGCAGGATGCCGGCGTCATGGTTTGGCACGCCGAAGAGTCCCTGCCCGCGGCCGCCGCAGGAAAAACACAACATTGCAAGAGGAACGCCTTCGCGCATCCGCAGGGCTTCACTGCGGACCCGCAGATCCTCATCCGCAGCATCCTTTTCCCGGAGTTGGAATTGGATGGTCTGTCCCACCCTCGGCAGGGCTCCGATTTTCAGCGCTCCGGTTTTCGGGTCCCCGCCGATGATATTCCGCACTAAAAAGTCGCCCCGCTGGAAGTCATCGCGGTATTCGCTCGCCGCCAGACCTGCCATGATATTGCCTTTCGCCACCTTCTGGTCGTCCTCCGGCAGGTTTTCGTAGGTTTCCACCAGCACATCGTAGGCGCGGCGGCCTCCCACGCCCAGCACCACATCCTTATCCACCTGGGTGATGGTGTAGGGTTCCCCGATAGGCTGACAGCCCTGACTGACAATCCCTTGGAGCACCAAGCGGGGGAAGTGGATGGCAACTCCCGCCGAATCCACCAGGCCTGCGTCATGGTGGAAGGTAAAGAGATTCCCGGCATCCCAGCCGCCGGTGGCGAGACCGCCGTAGAGCGGCACGCCGGGGTAGATGCGGTTCATATCCTCCAGCAGCGCCTGGGCATTCAGCCGCAGCGGGTTCCCCAGCACCAGCCAGCCTCCTTCGGCAGGGCGGTCCCGGGGGATTTGAAAATGCTCGTCGATCACCCAGGTGCCGATCCCATCATCAGGCAAGTTCAGAAAAAGCACCGAGAATCCACTCACATCTTCATCCTCCTGCCCCACCCCGATGAATCCATCGGCTGAGCAGCCCACGACTTGTTTGGCATGACCATCCACCTGCAGGATCTCGATGAATTCCTTCAGGTGGCTCCGGAAATCCGGAGAAACGAAAACCAAGGCCAGCGATGCGCCACCGGTTTCCGCCTTCAAGTCCCGGGCCGTCTGGGTCACCACGGCTTCATCCCATTGGGTCAGGCACACACGCGAAGCCGCACGGCGGGGGGCGATGGGGGCATTCATGACTGGGTAGGTCGGGGGGTTTGAAATTACGGGGGAAAGTTTAAATACCAGGAACAGGACTCGAACCTGCACGGATTGCTCCACCAGATCCTAAGTCTGGCGCGTCTACCAATTTCGCCATCCTGGCCTGCAATAGCTGCACGCGCCAGCATGAACGTTGGATGTTGACTCTGCAAGCTCTTCCTGCACAACTTCCCAATTTCCCCGGGGCGTTGCTTCCGGGTGCGACCGCCTATTCATGGAACGGAACACAGCCGTCCCGGCGGTGCTGGGTTGCTGGCGTCCTGCCGGCAGGAGCATGCAGCGGTCAGGATGACCGCCAGCCAGCACCGGCGGGACGCCCGTGTTCCACTGCTTCCATCCGTCGCGCGGTAGAGAAAATGTCACATGCCAGCACCCGGCTTGGCCCCAAGGTGCTTTTGCCATGGCCATCCGGTCGCTCCTCAAACAGAAACCGCTGGCGGTCCATCCACGGTCGGCACAAAAACATGCGCCATGCCGGCCGCCTTGGCAGCCAGCACGCCCAGCAGGCCATCCTCAAAGACGAGGCAGCGGGAGGGTGCCACTCCGAGGCGTTGCGCGGCGAGGAGGAACATATCCGGAGCCGGCTTGCCGTGCACCACATCGGCAGGGGTGATGATGGTCTGGAATAAATCCAGAATGCCGATGGCCTCCAGCCCCTGCCGCACGATTGCCGCATCACTGCCGGATGCCACTGCCATCGGGAGCAGGCCAGCCTTGGCTTTGGCGAGATCCACCACAGGTTGCACCGGGGTGATTTCATGATGATGCGCCAGATACCATTTCAGCTTGGCCGCTTCCACTTGGAAGGGCGGGAGATCTGTCCCAAAGCGCTCATTCAGAATTTCCACAATGGCCGGCCCAGGCATTCCCGCGAACTCATGGTGCATCACATAGGTAAACTGCTCCGGCGGAAACCCGTGCTCCGCAAGAGCCGCCCGCCATGCCTCCAGGTGCAGCGGCATGGAATCAATCAGCGTCCCATCGCAGTCAAAAATATAGGCGTCAAAATCGCCCGGAGGAAAGACCAAATTCATGAAGCCTGGCTCTTGTCCGATGGAGTGGTCACCGTGCCAGGGGAAGCCTCCGCTTCAGCAGCAACGGGAGTTCCGCTGGAGAGCATGGAGGGTTCCGCCGGTGCCGTTACGGTGCTGATGCCAAAAAGGCGCGTGAAAATGCGTTTCGGCAGGCTGCGGCCCTGATCCTCCGCCGTCAACTCTTCGATCGCCGCCGCCTTGGCATTCTCCCAGGCTCCGGCAAAACCAGGAGCCTGCAGGATCATGCGTTTTTCCGCACGGCTCATCACTTCGAGATCCCGCAGCATCTTCTGCTCCGGTTTTTCATTCAACTGCCCGATCCGGAGGCGCAGATTCTCATTTTCCTTGCCCAGCGTCTCCTTCTCCCGCCGCACGATTTCATACTGCCGGGCTTCCAGTTCCAGCTTGTCTGACAAATGTTTCCGGTAACGGCGCAACTCACGTTTTGTTTTAAAATGCCCCCAGGCTGAAAAAAAACAAAGCAGCAGTCCGAGGCCAAGCCCCCAGACAAAATGGGAAGCGAGAAATGATGAAGTGTTGGAGGGATCCATGAAAAAGGAGGGGGAACGGGAAGGAATGGTCATCATCCGGAAGAACCCGTCCGGGCGCAACCGCGCAGCCCACCGCCCGGAAAAAATCCAGGCCCAGCGGAATCAATCCTATCTACTTCCGGAAGATGAAGAATTTCCGGCAGAGGAAATTGATGAGAACATTGGGCAGGACAAAGCCGGCGATGGCGGCCCATTTGGGCCAGTGCAGGAAATAGACAAGGGCCGCCTGGGCGAGGGTGCCGCTGAGGGCACCGGGCAGGTTGACGATCGTGAAGAGCAGGAATTCCTTCACCGGGGAATGCCGCCCGGGGGTGAAGACCCATTTCATGTTCAGCCAATAAACGAAGGCGTTCGAAAACAGGAACGCGATAGCGGTGGGGGCAAAAGTGGATTTGGCCCGGGTCCAGTCATCAAGGTTTCTGTCATTCAGGTGCGGCCAGACCAGATAGATCAGGGAAAGATAGACGGCCAGATGGACGGCCAACGCACCGACGCCACTGATGGCGTATTTAAGAAACTGAATGGCGGGTGGGGCTTCCCGGCTGTGAAAGAGCCGCAGCAGCGTGGGCAGGTCATGGCTGCGCCAGAGCTTCAGAAGATCAGTCAGGGCTTTAAACATGATGGATAGTTAGGACCACGCGGGGTATTTGGCGCGCCAGACGGGCAGGGCCATCTCGATGTCTTCCTTTTTCCGGCGGTAGCTGAGTTCCCAGACGATAGGCTTGTCCGGCGGCACGAGGGGCAGGAGCCGGTCGAAATCGACACTGCCCTGGAAGGGGACGCGGTGGTCGCGCTCCGGCCAGATGACGTCGTGGAGGTGACAGCCAATCAGCCATGGGGTCATGCTGGAGAGCCACTGGTGGTGGTCGAGGAGGCTGAGATTGGCCTTGAGCTGGACATGCCCGAAGTCATGCCAATACCCCACCCAGGGGCCGGCGATTTCCTGCATCAGGCTGAGCATCTCGCGCTCGCTGGGCACCTGCTCGTAGTGGCTGCGGCTTTCGATAGCGACTGGGACCTGGAATTTCTCGGCCTTTTCGGCGATTTTGACAAGGGCCTCCTTCGCGCGGTCCAGGTAGAGCGGGCTGAGGCCTTCGCGGGTTTGGATCATTTTGAGTTTTTGCCGGACGAATTGGCGGCTGTTCATCCGGCCATCAATGACCATGTCGGTGAGCTTGTGGGAGGGCTTGCCCATGGGCACCTTGCCGAGATGGAGCACGACGTATTTTGCACCGTATTCGGCGGCGGTTTCGATGGTTTTCAGCGTGAGGACGAGGGCACGCTCGCGGTTTTGGGGACGGTGGCTGGTGAATTCGTAAGCGTCCGGGGCATCAATCATCAGTTCAACCGGCGAGGGGCAAAAGTTATGCACCCCGGAGACCTTCACCCTGCCCTCCTGGTAGGCTTTGCGGATGCCCGGCAATAACGAAACCTTCAGCCCATGGCTGATTTCGATAGTGTCGAAGCCCATGCTGAGAATCTCGTCCACCATGGCCCCGCCGTCGGAATGGCGGCTGCTGTTCCAGCAGGTGGAGAAGGAGAGCATGGCAGGCAGGAGGAAGGGTTCAGGATTCAGGGTTCAGAAGCAGTCCGGGAAATGACCCTGAACCCTGACACCTGAACCCTTTTCCACCATTAGAGCTTCGCGAGGGAATCGTCGAGGGCGGCGATCAGTTCAGCGATGGTGGCGTCGGTTTCGTCTCCCATGTTGCTGAGGCGGAAGGTGGTGCCTTTGATTTTGCCGTAACCGCCGTCGATGGCCATGAGGTGGTTTTTCTTCATGAGGGAGACGAGTTTGGCGGTATCGATTTCGCGGTTATTGGCGACGCAGGTGAGGGATTTGGAGCGGTAGCCTTCGGGCGCGAAGCATTCGAAGCCGTGACGGCGCACCCAGTCGTGCACCAGACCGTTCAAGCGGGCGTGGCGGGCATAGCGGTTCTCCAGGCCTTCGTTGAAGATGTCCTCCAGCTTGCTCTCGAGGGCAAAGATGAGGGGGATGACCGGGGTGCTGGGGGTCATGTAGTTGTCCGCGTTTTTCCGGAACTCCACGAAGTCGAAGTAGTAACCGCGGTCCTTCAACGTGCCGGCCTTGGCGAGCGCGGCCTCACTGATGGCAAACAGCGCCATGCCGGGCGGCAGGGCGAGCGCTTTCTGGGTGCCGAGCAGCATCACATCCAACCCCAGTTCATCAAAACCAATCGGCACAGTGCTGAAGCTGCTGACGGTATCGGTGATGAGGCTGACGCCGGGATATTTTTTGACGACGGCGGCGATTTCCCTGAGCGGATTGAGAACGCCGGTGGAAGTTTCGTTATGCACCACGGTGATCGCATCAAATTCCCCGGTGGCGAGGCGTTCGTCGACGGCTTCCGGCGTGATGGGCTGCCCCCAGGCCACTTTCAAGGCTTCGGCCTGCTTCCCGCAATTCAGGGAGACGTCATACCACTTGTCAGAAAAGGCCCCGCAGCAGCAGTTCAGGACTTTTTTGGTGACGAGGTTCCGGATGGAGCCTTCCATGGCACCCCAGGCGGAGGAGGTGGAGAGGAAAACGGGCTGGGTGGTGCCGAAGAGGGTCTTCAGGCCAGGCATAATGCGTTCGTAAAGCGCCTGGAAGTCCTTGCTGCGGTGGCCCATCAGCGGCTGGATCATGGCCTGCTGGGTTTTGGCGCTGACTTCGACGGGACCGGGGATGAATAACTTGACGTGTGACATGATAAATGGATTAAAACAACGGATGATGACGGACTACGGACGGGGGGACCAGACGCCATATTTCAGAGCCAACTCGTCCACCAATTCCGCAGCGGCATGGCCCCGCGGGCCGGGAGCTTTGGCCATCTTTTTAGCAATCTCAATCGCTTCCTCAATTTTTCCCGCCTTTTCCAGCAGGTGCAGCGCCTTGCCCCCGGCGCGGTGAAACCAGTAGTCATCCGCGGGCTGCGTTGTGGCAGCGGCGGGGGTGGTGGGCAGATCGGCCAGGACATCGTAGTAGGCTTCCAGGGCTTCGTCAGGACGCTGGAGGGCTTCGAGGCAGACGCCCTTGGTGACGAGGGTCTGGCGGCGGCGGGCGATGGGCAGTCCAGCCGAGCGGAGGACTTCATCAAAGGCTTGCAGGCCCAGCACCTGCTCTTCAGGTTTCATGCCCGGGGCGGCGAGGATTTCCCCGCGAACTGTCAGGGCCTGCCAGCGGGTGGCGGCATCCGGCAGCGGGTTGGCGGTAGGCAGGAGGATCTCATCCAGCAGCTGGATCGCTGCGGCGGGTTGGAGCTGGCGTTGGTTCAGCAGTGCTTCCTGAAGGCGGGCCTGCCATTTGAGGGGACCATTCCGCGCGAACACTTTTTCCCAAAGCACCACGGCCTGCACACTGGCGGTCGGCTCCATGGTGAGCAGGGCCGCGCGGCCGGCCCAGAAGAGGGCGGGCTCTGCCAGAGGATGCAGCGGATCATCGGCGGCGAGGGCTTCGAACATCTGGCGGGCTCCGCTGAAATTCTCCCGCCGGTAGTTGACCTGGGCGACTTTCATGCGCAGATCCGTGCGGGCCCAGGACTGGGGATATTCCGTCAGGAAAGCCGTGGCCTGGGCGGTGAAGGCGGTGGCGGCCGCAGCGTTGTCCTCCGGCTGTCCGGGCAGCGGGATTTCCGCCGCATAACAAGCGAGCAGGGCGGTGCGCTCCTTTTGCCATGGCTCCCGGGCAGCAGCCTGGGCGGCGGCGAGGGCGGCCGCAGTGCGGGAAGGCGTGGCCGTCAGGGAAATTTCTGCCAGAGCGATCAGGGCATCAAAGCGTCGGGGGTGATCCGGCAGACTATCCGCAAAGGCCTGGAGCCCTTCCACGGCTTCCGGCTGATTCCGCGAGGCCATGCGGAGGGCGCGTTCGAGATGGAACTCGGCCCCTGCCATCCGGTATTCCGGCAGCGGAGATTCATCCAGCAGGCTGAGGCCACGTCCGGGGTTGAGCGCGCCGGATTGCAGCTCGGCCATCGCGGCATTGTAGGAAGCGGCAGCCCGCAGCGCCGGATCCGGGGAGCTGGAGGCCGTTTCCAGAAAATGGGTGGTGGCCGCGCGGTAGGCAGCGGCGTCATACTCCGCCTGGCCGGCGATCCAGGCGGTCCACGCCGCGATCGCCGGTGAAGGCGATAGTTTTCTTAATTTCTCCAGGAGCGGGGCGGCATCCTTCCGCCGGCCCTGACCGATGAGAAAACGGGTCTCGCGCAGGAGCGCCAGGGCAAGGGACGGGTGACCCGGAAAATCCTTTGCCATGGCCTGCCAGGCGGCTTCGGCCTGGTGGGGATCCGCCACGGATTCCAAGGCTCCGGCCAAGGCCATCCGGGCGCGGAATTTCAGATTGGAATCAGTCCCCTCCGTGAGGGATTTAAAGAAGGTCTCCATCTCCGCCGTCGGCGGATGATTCAGACTCTCCAGATCCTGAAACGCGGCATCCAGGATCGCCCCGGAGGGCACCGGGGCGGCCATGACCAACTGGCGCAGCACCGTCAGGGCCTCTGTGGTCTTTTCCTGGGCGCGCAAGGCCCGGGCCCGTCCCAGCCGCGCCGCCTGCTGCAGCAGCAGGGGAGCCTGGCTGCGGCTTTCCGACAAAAGGGAAAACAGCGATTCCGCCCCGGGAAGGTCTCCCGCTGCCATGGCGATGCGGGCTTTCAGATAAAGCCGCTCCGGAGTGGGAGGAGACACCGCCTCCAGTTCTGCCAGCAAGGCCGCCGCCTCTGTGGGCTGCCCGCCTGCCAGGCTCAAATCCGCCAGCCACAAGGTCGCCCGGGTGGCATTTTCCGTCCCGGCGGGTTGACGCAGAGCCTTGAGAATCGCGGCTGCGCCGACGGGATCCCCCATCGCGGCAAGCAGGCCGGCCCGGGAAAACGCCACTTCGGCGGCGTAGGGGAATTCGCGCAGCGGACTGAGCGTGGCCAGCAAGGCCTCCGCCTCGCCCCAGCGGTTCAAACGCGCCAGCGCCTGGGCCCGCCAGAACTTGAGCCCGGGAGACAGGGATTTTGATTCGGTGAGCGGCAAAACTTCCGCCGCCTGTCCGGCCCGGATCAGAGACTCCACCAGCATCGCCAAGGCCGGTTCCCGCAGCGCGTCTTTCAGCGGGCCGGACGCCAGCAGCCGGCGCAGTTTCACCGCCGCGACTTCCGGCAGACGGTCCCGCAGGGCAGTCCGGGCTGGTTCCAATTCCGGAGCCCGGCCCGGCCCGGCCTGGTTGGCCGGCGCGGTTTGGGCCATCCCTGCCGGAGCCTGACACAACGCCACCAGCAGCATCGCGGTGGGAGTCAGGACTTTCATATTCGGTCGCAGGGGGCAACAGGGCTGGGCAGGCGGTTCTAAAGCGGCCGGCCGGTGCGGATCGTTGCCGAGCGCCCGTGCGCCGCCAGCCCCTCGATTTCCGCGAACAGTTCCACCACTGGAGCTGACTTTTCCAGCGCCTTCGCACTCAGTTTTACAATACTGGTGCGGCGCTGGAACATATCCACCGTCAGTCCAGGGAAGGACTTGCCGGCGCCTCCGGTTGGCAGGGTGTGGCTGGGACCTGCCAGGAAATCCCCCACCGCCACCGGGCTGTAATGCCCTACAAAAATCGCCCCTGAAGTGCGCAATTGCGGTATAATTTTCTTCTCCTTGCGCACCACCAGGCTCAAGTGCTCCGGTGCCCAGGCATTGGCCAGGGCGATGCCCTGCTCCAGATCCTTCACCAGCACCAGGGTGCCGCCGGATTCCAGGGATTCCCGGGCCAGCGCCGCGCGGGGCAGCATCGATAGCTGATTTTCCACCGCCAGTTCCACCGCCTCCAGCAGGGCTTCAGAATCCGTGGCCAGCAGCACCTGACTATCTTTTCCGTGCTCCGCCTGCGCCAGCAGATCAGCGGCAATAAAGGCAGGATTGGCCGAGTCATCCGCCAGCACCATGATTTCGCTGGGCCCCGGCAGGAGATCGATCGACACTGCTCCGAACAACTGACGTTTCGCCTCCACCACAAATTTATTGCCCGGCCCCATGATCTTTTCTACCGGCCGGATCGTCTTGGTGCCAAAAGCCAGCGCCGCAATCGCATGCGCCCCACCGACTTTGTAAATCTCCGTGGCCCCCGCCAGCTTCAGCGCCACCAGCATCGCCGCATTCACCCGCCCCTCCTTGTCACAGGGCGTGCAGACCACGATCTCCGGCACTCCTGCCGCCTGGGCCAGGGTCACCGTCATGATCACCGTGGAAATCAGCGGAGCGCTCCCTCCAGGCACATAAATTCCCACCCGCTGGAAAGGCTGATAGACTTCGCCCACTTCGGCACCCTGGGCGTTTTCCATCGACCAGTCCTTCCGCAGCCCCTTTTTCGCAAAGCTGCGCACATTTTTATGCGCCAAAGCCAGCGCCCGCTTCACCTTCGCCGGCACTGCCGCCGCCGCTTCCTCCAGTTCCGCCGGGGTCACTGCCAGGGTTTTCACGGACAGCTTCGCTCCATCAAATTTCTCGGCAAAACCCAGCAGGGCCTTGTCGCCATCCTTCACGACCTCCGCAATGATGCCCGCGACATACCCCGAAAGCTCCGCCGAAGGCACATGCCGCCGGTCGAGACGGCGCACTTGAGCAGCAAATGAAGGGGAGGTGTAGGAGAGGCGTTTCATCATAAATCAGCAGGCAAACCATCAGCAGCATTCCAATAACGCCGCCCTCCGGTAAAAGGACCCCGCACCGCCTCATGTCGAGAGGAAAAAACGCCGGAAGCCCAACCCGCCCGTCCCGGCTGTAATGGACACGCCCCGTGGCATCGCGTTGCAAGTTCTTAAGTTGATCTTTATTTCCTCCCACGCACAGGCATTACTGGCCTCATGGGTCTCCCCGAATTCGGCTGACCTTTGAACGCGCGCAGGACGCCAGCAACCCGGGACACCCCTTGAATCAAGGTAGGCGGAGACTTGATCCTTGATCAAGGCCGGGCGACGGATTGGGATCAGCGGCGGCCCATTTTGATTTAGAATCCATACCCGCTCCGGTATTCCCGGGTCAGTTCCGCAGGACTGATGTTATTGCCCAGCAGCACCTGCTTGGCCGGATCCCATTGGAAGGCCTGGCCGGTGCGGTAGGCGATACCCATCAGGTGACAGCAAATCGCGGTGCTGGCCCCGGCGATTTCGCTGGCCACCGGTTTTTGCCGGGAGCGGATGCAGTCCAGGAAGTTCGCCAGGTGATTCGTGGACTTGATCAGCCGGATTTTGGCATCGGCCAGCAATTCCTTGTCCGCCTTCATGTATTGGCTCTCTACATTCACCCGGTCTTCCTGAGCCCATTTTTTGGCAAAAACCTTGCCTTTCAGGGTGACTTGGAAACTGCCCCGGTCCACCCGCACTTCCCCATCACTGCCGATGAATTTTACGCCTCCTCCGGTCTCCTGACGGACGACGATGCCATTCGCATAGGTGGCTTCGCAGCCGATCAGTTCCGCGTTCTTTTTCACCGCAAAGGCCTCCTTCACCCCGGGTGGTGGCTGGATCGAGACCGGGCCGCTGCCATCCATCCCGAGGCCCCACTGGGCGATATCAAACTGGTGCGCCCCAAAATCACAGACGCCGCCGCCACCGTATTCCGAGTAGGATCTCCATGCAGGATAATGCCCATGCACGCCCCGGGGAGACAGCGCCGCATTAAATTTGGCCAAGGGGGCCGGTCCCAGCCAGCGGTCCCAGTCGAGGCCGGGTTCCATCGGCTCCTCCGGCAAATCATTGGGCCGCGCGGGTCCGCCAAAGCTGGCGTCCACCCGGATGATTTTTCCGATCACGCCGTTCAGCACTAATTCACAAGCGACGCGGAATTCCCCCATGGAGCGCTGCATCGAGCCGGTCTGCAGGATGCGGCCCGTCGCCTGCACCGTCTCCGCCACCTTGATTGCTTCGTGAATATTGTGCGTCAGCGGCTTCTCGCAATACACATCCTTCCCCGCTTTGAGGGCCGCCACGGTGGCCAGCGCATGCCAATGATCCGGCGTGGCGATGCAGACCGCATCAATGTCGGTCCGGGCCAGCATTTCCTCATAATTCCCGTAGGCGACGCAGCCCTTCCATCCATCCGACGCTGTTTTCGCGTAAAAATTCTCCACCGTCTTTTTGGCATTTGCGCAGCGCGTGCTATCCACGTCGCACACCGCCAGCACCTGGACTGACTTGTCCCCGAGGAATCCCCCCAACAACCCTCTGGATTGCGTTCCCATCCCGATAAACCCCATCGTGATACGCTTCGAGGGAGCCGCCTCTGCCCCCCAAATCCGTGAAGGCAGCAGGAGTGGAAAAGCGGAGGAAGCGGCGGCGAGGGCTTGGCGGCGGGTCATGGCAATCATGGGAGTCAAAAGCAAACGTATGATCCAGATACCCTTTGCCTCATGAGATGTTTTCAGCCATTCCCCGTCCGTTTCATAAATCCCGGCCAACCTCACGGGATATGCATCATAAAATCAGGATTACCGTGTATAAAAGCAGGATTATAATCATTAAAATAGAATGCCAAAAAACGAGCCAATTCACATGAATTTCTGAAAACATCCGGGCGATACAGGGCCATCAAATCCATAATAAAATAAGAAGAAATAAGTATTCTGAGCGAATTTACGTGATTTTCGTAGTTTCTGGACACATTTTCCCCGAATGGCCCCCCTGATTTTCAAGGATGGAAAATGATGCAAAAATAACATAATTAAATCAGCCTTAAAAAAAACTTGAGTTCCACTGCACAAAGTGCTGAATTCAATCGTAAAGGGGACCCACCTACAGTAAATCTGAACCTCTCTGCAACCTCTAACATTAAACTCTATGAAAAAACGCCGTTTAAATGACTCCACTTCCGGCACCCTCGCCGCTCTGCTGTGTGCTTTTGCCGCATCACCCCAAATCGCCGGTGCCGCCACCTACCAAAAAGCGGTTAAAGCACTCGCTCCCACGTATTATTTTGAGCTGAACGAAACCAGCACCGCCAACGGGGTGCTGGACTCCATGCGCCCCATGGGCGAAAAAGGAACCTACAACGGCAACTACAGTGGTGCCGCCAATGCCCCGATGGCCGGTTTCCCTGGGCCGATGGAAGTCTTCGGCGGCACCACCGACGGCAAAAACCTCGGCGCTACCAACGGTCTTCCTGGCATCAAGGTGCCCGGTCTGGGCGGCCTGAGCAATCTTTCCCACAACAGCAACAACGTCGGTCACATCATCCTGCCCGGACCCAATACGGACTACGGAGCGAATGCCATGACGGTGGCCTTGTTCCTCAAGGCCAATTTCCCCCAGGGTGGAGACCGCGTCTTCACCAACAATCTGGCTGATCCCACGACCAGTTTCCAACTGAACGTCGCCAACAACGGTCTTGTCATTGCCGTAGACCCTACTACCACCGGCCTCACTGCAGAACGGACGCTTTACCTATCGGATGGGACGGATCGCGACCGCAATCTTTATAACTTCAATGCAGGCTGGTTCCACGTGGTGGCCTCCACCAGCGGCGCTACCGGTGCGGAGCGGGCCTCCAATATCAAGGTCTGGATCAACGGGGTGGATCGGACCGACGACATGAAGCCCGACGTGACCGGCTGGGGCATCAATACCGAATTCGCCAAAATTGGCGGACGCCGTGACAACCCAGCTGATTCCACCACCCACTCCGGTGCCCAGGACGAAGTTTCCATTTGGATGAACCGCGTGCTCACCGACGCCGAAGTGAAAGGCCTCTGGAAGGCGGCAACAGCGGCTCCTTACACCGAGAAAGTCGTTTCCTTGAATCCGAAGTATTACTTCAAGCTCGATGAAAAACCTGTGGACGCTTTGGGCACTCCTCCCGCTGGAGTGGTTGACCTGATGGGCAATCAGCCTGCTGGTTCCTCCTACAATGGGAACTACCTCTACGATCCCGCTCCGACAGATCCCCCAGCCGACCCTTTCATCCCTTCCACAAATCCTGAGGTGGGCTTTGCCGGTCCGACGGAGGTCTTTGGCGGCACCACCGATGGGGCCAACCTTGCTGGTGGAAACCCACCGGCGAACCAGCGCCCCGGGATCCCTATTCCCGGTCTGAACAGCTCTGCCCCAGGAGCCGAGCCCAACCTGAGCCACAACAGCCGGAACAAGGGCCACATCGTTCTGGGTGGCGCGAATACGGACTATGGTGCCAAAGCCATGACGGTGTCCCTGTTCCTGAAAGCCGACTTCCCTCAAGGGGGGGACCGTGTCTTCACCAACAACCTTGCTGATCCCACGACCAGTTTCCAGCTCAACGTCGCCAACAACGGCTTGGTGATATCGGTGGATCCCAACACCACTGGCCTGACCGCAGAACGCACCCTCTGGCTCAGTAGCGGCGCTGACCGCGACCGCAGCCTTTATAGCGCTGCTGCCGGCTGGTTCCATATCATTGCCACCACCGAGGGTGATACTGGAGCGGAACGCGCCTCCAACATCAAAGTCTGGGTCAATGGCGTAAACCGCACTGACGACCTCAAGCCCGATGTCACTGGCTGGGGCATCAACACCGACTTCGCCAAAATCGGCGGACGCCGGGACAACCCTACTGACACCACGACCCACTCCGGGGCGCAGGATGAAGTGGCGATCTGGCTGGACCGCGCTCTGACGGACTCCGAGGCCCTTTCCATGTGGCTCTCCCTCGTCGCCCCCGGCCCTGCCTTCAACATCGCTGGGGTCTCCCGTGATCTTATCAGCAAAGACGTGACCCTCACCATTGAATCCGTGGCTGACGCCTCGTATGCAGTGGAGCGCGCCACCAACCCGGCTGGTCCATGGACCCTGATCCGGACGGACATCGTAGCGTCTGGTGCCACGGTGCAATATACTGATACCTCCGAAGCAGCCCACACGGCCGGCAAGCTCTTCTACCGCGCCATCAGAACACGGTAATCCAGATAATTGGGTCTTCATCGCCCACACGAAGGCGGGCAGTTCCACAACTGCCCGCCTTTTTCTTTTTTCCCTTTCTTTCAACCTGCTCCGTCCCAACATGAAACTGTTTCACTCAGCCACTCCCCTCCCGACCAAAGCACTGGTGCTGTCAATCACCTTCCTTGCAGCACTGCCCTGTTTGGCTGCTCCGACCATCACTTCCGCCCCCACTGGAACTGCCAATTTGTATGCCGGGGGGGCTCCCATTTACCGGGTCAAGGCCACAGGAACGGCACCCATCACCTACCAATGGAACCGGAATGGCGACCCGGTAGCCGGCAATGATTCCGCGACGACCGCCGCCTTGGCGCTGCGCAATACCACCACGGCCAATTCCGGAAGCTATACCGTCACGGTCAGCGATCCGACCGGTTCCGTGACCAGTAATCCGTTCACGGTGAATTTCAGCAACCTCCCCGCTCCCGACCTCTACGCCGCCAAGGTGCTGGCCGACGGTCCTACCGCTTACTGGCGTCTGAGTGAATCGACAGGCTCCGTCTTCACCGATGTTGCAGGCGGCCACAACGGCACCATGAACACCACCCGGATCGAACGCGGCATTACCGGCCCCAAAGGCCTTGCTCCTGACACCGCGACCCGCTTTAAAGCCACCACGGATGGCATCTCCGCCAGCGTGCCCTTCACGCCCAATGTCAATTCCGCCGGGCCTTTCTCCGTGGAATGCTGGGTCAAGCCTGATCTCGCCGCCAATACCGGGAAAGCAGTGCTCTCCACCCAAAACCGGAACGCCGGGCGGGCCGGCTACGTGATCTATCAGGGCACCGGTGGAAACTTCTGGGACGTGCAGTTGGGCGCTGGCGGCAGTTTTGTCGCTCTCAATGGCAGCACTCCCATCGTCGCAGGCCGATGGGATCACATTGTAGTCACCTGGGACGGCGGGGACCCCGGTGTTGCCAGCCTTTATGTGAACGGATTCAAACAGCGCTCCACCACCTTTGTCCTGCCCTTCCGCAACAATGAAGCCCAAGGCCTCGAAATCGGCAGCCGCTTTGGCGGAGCACTGCCATATGCCGGTGCCGTGGATGAAGTGGCTTACTACAATTACGAACTCTCCCCGGAACAGGTGGAGAATCATTTCTCCATCACTTACTTTGCCCCGACCATTACCACGCCCCCGCCCGCGACGGTGAATAGTCTGGAGGAAAACGACGTCACCCTCACCGCCAACGTAACCGGATTCCCCAACACTTTCCAATGGCTGAAGGACGGCAATCCGCTCAGTGCCACGGACACCAACCTGGATGGCAGCAGAAAATACCCGCAGGGTGTCACCGGAACCACCCTGGTGATTCATGGCCTCACGGATACTGATGCAGGCGTCTACGTTCTGTCCATTTCCAACCCCCTCACCAATCTCGACAGCGAAGGAACCACCATCACGGTGGCTCCGGATACGGTTCCCCCGACGGTCACCTATGTCACGGGCACTCCTACCCTGAACCGGGTGCGCATCGGCTTCAATAAACCCATGTCCGCCGACACCATCGTGGATACCAGCTCCTATACCTTCAGTGGTGGACTGATCACAACTGGCGTATTCCCCACGGACGATCCTTCCGTCATCAACGTCACGACCGACGGGATGCTGCCAGGCCAGGACTACACCTTGAGCATTACCGGAGTAAGGGATGCCCGGGTCTCACAGAATCTCATCGGCCCGAACCTGACCAGCTTCAAATCCTATGTGCTGACCCAGGGTGCCATTGCCTGGGACTACTACCGCAACACCCCGGGCAGTGTCGTCTCCGGCCTGACGAACAATTACCAATACCCGGATGGCCCGTGGACCCACCGCATCCTGAACCGGTTCAGCACCATGACGCTGACCCTCAACTTTGACCTGAGCACCCACCCTGACTTTAACATGATCAACCCCATCAATAACGCCAGATTGGGCGAATTTTATGGAGCGCGCATGTATGGCTGGATCACGCCTACCCAGACCTCCGATTATACCTTCTTCATCCGCAGCGATGACGCCTCCGTCTTCTCTGTCAGCACCGATGAGAGTCCGGAGAACCTCGCGCAGATCGCGGCGCAGCCCGGTTGTTGCAATGGTTTCACCCTGGGTGGCTCCCTCTCGTCCCAACCCATTCCCCTGGTGGCTGGTCAAAGATACTTTTTCGAAGGCATCTACAAGGAAGGCGGGGGGGGCGACTACATGGAAGTCGCCTGGCGCGCGGCCAACGATGGCACCGCCCCCGGCTCCCTGCAGCCCATCCCTGGCCAATTCCTGTCCGCCTATGCCCCAGTTTCGAATGTCTCTCTGGGAACCATCAATAAACCAGTCGTTGCCGGTTCGCAGGTCACCTTGTCATGGACGGGCAGCGGCACCCTTCAGGAATCAGGCAATATGAGTCAATGGACGGATGTCGCGGGAAATCCCAGCAGTCCCTACGTTACCACCCTGCCACAGAATGTCACCAAACGGTTCTACCGTCTGAGACGGTAATTCTCCTTGTAAGCTTCTCCGTGGCGCAGGCTTCCAGCCGGTGCGGGGCCAGTGAGCTTCCAGCCCGCTGCCATGAATAGATAGTTAAAAAGCAGTCCCAAGCCCAGGGAATCAGGGATGAGCTATCCGACCTGCCCAACGCCGCAGGCCGCAGACGCAACGGAACTCCGCAGCGTCTGCGACTTGGTTCTACTTTGTTAAGTCGGGGAATCAGCGGGCTGGAAGCCCGCTGGCCGCACCGGCTGGAAGCCTGCGCCACGGGGAAGTCAACAAGGTAGAATTAGGCGTGCTTTTTTCTTTTTTACCGGAGCGCCTGCATGACTGCCTCCACTACAGCTTCCAAGGCCTGATCCACCGGCACTGTGAGCGCCTCCTCAGGCCCGGGCGGTTCCAGGGCGGCGAATTGGGAATCCAGCAGACTGGACGGCATATAATGCCCCCGCCGCGCCGCCATCCGGCCAGCGATCAGGGCCTGGCTGCCGGACAGATAAACGAACTTCACCCCGCTTTGCCCCTGACGGAGCACCTCCCGGTATCGCTTCCTCAAGGCGGAACACGCCAGCACCCCTCGTCCGCCCTCCGGCACCGCGCCGATCACCTGATCCCGCAGCCGCTCCAGCCACGGGGCCCGGTCTTCATCCGTCAAGGCCTGGCCCGACGCCATCTTCGCCACTGCCGCCGCCGTATGCCATTCATCGGCATCCTCAAATCCAGCCCCCCAGCGCGCTGCCACCTGCCGTCCCACTGCCGTTTTTCCGCAGCCGCTGACCCCCATCAGGACTAACACCCTAATCGGAAAAAGATTGATTCCAGCGGTTGTTGCAGAATCAGGCCCAGCGTTGTTGCTCATCCTTCCTTTTCCACGCCACCCGCCATGTCTGCAAGAACTTCTCCGGCTGAAGCCTTCGAAAAAATCCCCACCGTGCTCTTCGGCCATGCCCCGGAAGCCGCCGCCGCCCTCGCCCGCGAAGTGCGCGATCTCATCCTCGCCCGCCGCGCCGCAGGCCGCCCTACCGTGCTCGGTCTCGCCACCGGTTCCACCCCGGTCCCCTTCTACCGCGAACTGATCCGCCTGCACAAGGAGGAAGGCCTCAGCTTCCACGACGTTATTACCTTCAACCTTGATGAATACTACGGCCTGGAGCGCACCCACCGCGAAAGTTATTTCCGCTTCATGCAGGAGCAACTCTTCGCCCATATCGACCTCCAGCCTGACAACATCCACCTGCCGGACGGCACCGTCCCCCTCGACGAAGTCTTTGCCCATTGCGCCGCCTATGAAGCCGCCATCGAAGCCGCCGGCGGCGTCGATCTCCAAATCCTCGGCATCGGCCGCACCGGCCACATCGGCTTCAACGAACCCGGCTCCTCCCGCGATTCCCTGACCCGCCTGTTGCCGCTCGATCCCCTGACGCGCCTTGATGCCGCCGCCGACTTCCTCGGCGGGGAAAACGTGCCCCGCTTTGCCATCACCATGGGCGTCGGCACCATCCTCCGGGCCCGCAAGCTCGTCATGATGGCCTGGGGCGGCAACAAAGCAGGCATCATCGCCAAAGCCATCGAAGGCCCGGAAACCGAAGCCGTCTCCGCCAGCTTCCTCCAAAGCCATCCTGACGCCCGCGCCTTCCTCGACAAAGGTGCCTCCAGTGCCCTCACCCGCATCCGCCTGCCCTGGCTCGTTGGCCGCGCGGAGTGGACTCCCGCCGAAACCCGCCGCGCCGTCCTCTGGCTGGCCCTAAAGGAGAAAAAACCGGTCCTCAAGCTGCGGGATAACGAATACAACGAACACGGGATGGCGGAACTCCTGACGCGTTATGGCAACGCTTATCATTTAAACATCGAAGTCTTCAACCGCCAGCAGCAAACCATCACCGGATGGCCCGGCGGCAAGCCCAACGCTGACGACACCTCCCGCCCGGAACGCGCCGCCCCGTTCCCCAAAACCGTCCTCGTCCTTGCCCCGGAACCGCAGGATGACGTGCTTGGGATGGGCAGCACCATCGAGCGCCTCGTCACCCAGGGGCACGATGTCCATATTTGCTATATGACCGGCGGCGACCTCCGCGTCACCGACGCTGAAGCCATCCGCTTTGCCCGGGTCCTCCTCGAAACCGCCGAACAGGATTCCGATCTCTGGAAGGAACAAATCAGCTATGCCCGCGGCATCCTCTCCGAGATCGAAACCAAGGGTCCCTTTGGCGATCCCCCGGCCCGCCTCCGCCACCTCAAGGCCCTCATCCGGCGGGGCGAAGCCCGCGATGCGGCTATCAGCCTCGGCGTCAAACCCTCACAAATCCGCTTCCTCGACCTTCCCTTCTACACCGAAGGCCGCTACCGCCAATTCCGCCTCAGCCCCCAGGACGCCACCGCCACCGGCTCCGTCCTCGCCACCCTCCGGCCCCACCAGATTTACATCACTGGAGCCAGCGCCGATCCCAGCAGTGTCCAGGGCATGGCCTTTGCCGCCTTCCGCAGCGCTTGGGACGCCCGGGCCGGCCACAATTGGCAGGAGCACTGCCGCATCTGGCTCTACCGCAGCCACCAGTCCGAATACGAGCCCCATGAAATCCAAATGGCCATCCCCATGAGCCCGGACCAACTCAGCCAAAAGCTCAGTGCGGTGCAGAAATTCCAGTCCCACACCCTGCCCGACCTGCTCGACGGCGAACGCAACCGCCACACTGCCCGCACCTACGACGCCTTGGGCACCGCCGAATACGAAGCCATCGAAGCCTTCCGCCGCTGGAAGAGCTGAGGCCGCAACTCCGCCGGCGCGCCGGGCCAAAGACGGGGAAAATGCCAGGATGGAAAGGATGCCCCGGGCAGAGTCCGCCGCATCCCGGAACGGTGTCCCAGCGTTCCCTTTCAGTTGGCTTTTCCCTCCTGATGAATTTACCCGCTGTCATTCCTGTTATGCTTCTTGAGCAGTGCAACGCCTTTCCCCACGGCCTGCTCCCGCTTTATATCTTTGAGCCCCGCTACCGGGCCATGCTCCGCCACGCTCTGGAAAATGACCGCCTGCTCTGCATCGGCCACCTCGCCGCCTCCACCGATCCTGACGCGGCGGAGACCGACGACCGGATCGACGACTACAGCACGGCCTGCATCATCCGTGCCTGCATCGGCAATGCCGACGGCACCTCCCACCTTGTCCTGCAGGGAGCCCAGCGCATCCGCTTTCTCGCCTGGGACCAATACGAGCCCTTCCGCATCGCCCGCGTCGAACCTGTGCCCACCCTTTGTGCCAGAAAAGCCAAAGCCGCCCGCAAGAGCAAATTGCTCCTCGACCGGGTCCTCACCCTCATCGCCCCCGACTCCCCGAACGGCCAGCAACTGATCAGCCAATTGGAGACCCTCAGCGACCCCGCCCACCTCGCCGATTTCGTCGCTGCCAACCTCATCCATAACGCCGGCGCACGCCAGCCCCTCCTCGGCATGTCCGAAGTTGAAGACCGGCTTGATTTCCTCCTCCACCTCGTTCCCGAAGCCGGCGGCAACCCCGCTAAAACATAGCGCATTGGCATTTCCCCGCTCCTGGTAGTCCCCCACCGCCCCGTCACGGCTCCTGTCCGGCGAGGTCCGCTTCGGTCAGATCCGGCAAACGGATCGTAAACGCCGTCTCCACGCCCAAGGTGCTGTCCACGGCAATGGTGCCGCCGTGGGATTCGATCGCGCGGCGCACGATGGAGAGACCCAGACCGGTGCCTTTGATGGTCTGGCTGTGGTGCTTGGCCACGCGGTAAAAGCGCTTGAAGATGAAGGGCAAATCCGCCCGGGGAATCCCGACGCCGTTATCGGCAATCCGCATGATGGCAGCCCCACCCGCTCTGGTGAAGGAGATGGTTAGGATCAGCTTGCCATCGGCCTGGTTTTCCTTCAGGGCATTCTCGATCAGATTGAAAAAAATCTGATCCCAGTAAAAGCGGTCGGCATCGATCACATCCGAAGCATCCTGCGGGAAGAGCAATTCCACCCGCGCCCGCTTTTCCTCGATCTTAGGCCCTAGACGGTCCACCACATCCTCGACACACTCCTGGCAGGAAAAGGAGGACTGGCGCAGGGCGGAGGCCCCGGTTTCCGATGCTGATTCGAATTTCGATAGGGTGAGCATGTCCTCCACAATGCGGGCAATGCGCTCGCCATGCTTTTGCATGGTCTGCAGACTGCGTTTCGTCATGACCGGATCATCGATCACGCCATCGAGAAGGTTTTCGAGATATCCATTGATAATGGATAGGGGAGTGCGCAGTTCGTGGGAGGCATTGGCCACAAAGTCCTTGCGGATCTGTTCCGTTTCATGCCGGTCCGTTTCATCGCGGATCACCACGCGCAGGTGGTCCGGCTGCTCCTCACCAAACAGCCGGACGGGAGCGGCGCTGACGACCAGATAACGCTCCTCCAGGCTGCCATCCCGGATCAAACCGAGGCGGAATTCCTCTTCCTGCCAACGGTTTCCCTTGGTGACGCGGGCCACAAAGGACAGGATGGCCTGATCCTGGATCAATTCTGCCAGCGGACGGCCATGCAGTTGCCCACTGGTGCGGAACAGATCATGCGTCTCGTGGTTGGCAAAAACGATGTCCTGCCTCTGATTCACGAGCAGACAGGAGTCCCCCAGGCCTTCCAGCACACTTTCCAGCACATCATTCCGCTGGCGCAGCATGGTGGAGGAATCTGCCAGCGGCACCCCGGCCTGCTTCAGGCGGATATAGAACCACAAGGCCGCCAGCCCAAAAAGGGCGCACAAAATAGCAAGCACAGGAATTGCAGTCGGCATGGCTTCATCACTCCCCGGCAGACACCGGGGCCGGGCAGAAGCGGTAGCCCACGCCACGCACGGTTTGGATGCAATCGGCGAATTTATTCAATTTCTCGCGGAGCCGCTTTACATGCGTGTCGAGGGTGCGTGTCAGGGTCGTATCCGAGTAGCCCCAGACTTCCCGCAATAACACATCACGTTCCTGCACTTCCCCATTCGCCTCCACGAGGAGACGCAGCAGCTTGAACTCCGTCGCGGTCAAATCCACCGGTTGTCCCGCAAGGAAGAGCTTCAGGGAATTCCGCTCCAAGTGAAAATCCCCCTGCCGCAGGCTGGAATCCACTGTGACTTTCTTGGAACGTTTCAGCAGCGCCTTGACGCGCAGGACCAACTCCTTGGGGCTAAACGGTTTTGTCACATAATCATCCGCCCCCAGCTCCAGTCCGGCGATGCGGTCGTTGAGTTCGCCTTTGGCCGTTAGCATCAGCACCGGGATGCTGCTGGTGCGGGGATCCGCGCGGAGTTCCTTGTAAACCGTGAACCCATCCTTCCCTGGCAGCATGAGATCCAGCACGATCATGTCAGGATTTTTGTCCTTGGCGATCCGCACGGCTTCGATCCCGTTCTCCGCCGTCAGGACCGTGAGTCCCTGCCTTTGGAGGTTAAAGGAAACCAAATCCAGAATGTCCGTCTCATCATCAACAACCAAAACAGTGTGCATGTATCACAAGAGTATCGGATGCCGTCCGCCGGACAACTGTCTTTCTTGCAACGAATCCGTGACATTCCCGGGCCTGGCCTGCCAGCCCCTGAAGGCCAGGATCACGGAAGCGTCTGCCCCTTGATCTTTAAGCCCCCAGAGCACGCAGGTTGCTTTCGTAGGTGCGGCGGCTGGTGACTTCTTTTCCGGTAGCATTGGGGCGCGCAATGATCAGGCCGGCGTGACTGCGGAAGCTGTTCAAATATTTGGAAATGGTCTGATCAATCACCACGCGGCGATAGTTTTTGGAGGCATGCATCAAACACGCCTGGCCCTTTTCCCGGGTAATCAGCCCCACGTGGGAGCAAACCCCGCCCTGATCTTTGGTCACGATGCCGGCGATGTCCCCGTCCTGCAGTTTGTGCTCGATTTTCGCGACATCAGCCTTGGGGATATACCAAACCGGCAGGGTGTTCACCTTGGCTTCAATGCGGGCCATTTGGGGACGGAGTTGGGGATTATTCCGCAAATACCGGTAGCCTTTCCACAGCACCGTCATCTCCCGGCTTTGGCGGCCCTTCAGGAGAATGGCTCCGCCCAGTTCGCGGGTGATGTCCTTCACATTGCCCCGGGCTTCATTGTCGATAAACCATTCATTCAGATAGTGAATCCGCTCAAGGTAGTTGCCTGAGCAAAGACCCGCGCGGTAACGTGTCCACTGGATTTCCTTCAGCAGTTCCTCCGGCGGGTATACATAGCGGGGACGCTCCAGCAACCGGGCCATGCCGAGGGTGATTTCAAAAAAAGTCCAGCAATCGAGCCCATCAAAATTGGCGGAAGGGCACTCGATTTTATCATCAATCTCCAAGGTGTAACCCTGATAGGGCACCCCAAGGCACTCCCGGCCCAGCAGCGCCATGCGCGGGCCAATCGGGCGTTGAGCCCAGCCTGCGGTGCGGGCTTTGGTCATGATCCGGTGGTAGCGCTCCACGTTTTTAAACGCAGTGCTGAGAGGCAGATGATTCACCCCCGCCCGCACCGGCATGGCAGGCGCAAAAGCGCTGGCAGCGAGGAGAAGGAAGCGGCGGCGGTTCGTGTCCATGATCAGTCAGGGGTTGGGCTGTGATCCAGCGGCAAGGCAGCAGGAACACGCAATCCCACTTTCTTAGCACAGGATCCAGTAAATGCACGAACGGATTCCCTGTCCCGGATTTCCCCCGCGCGGACGGAAAACCTCCTGTCACTTGTTTAATTCTACTTTGTTAAGTTGGGGAATCAGCGGGCTGGAAGCCCGCTGGCCGCACAGGCTGGAAGCCTGCGCCACGGGGAACTTAACAAAGTAGAATTAATTTATTCAGCATCCCGCGAATAGCCCCTCCAGTTCAGGCGGTCCTGCGGCTGCAGCACCCTTCCTCCCTCATCCCGCAACAGAGCGGCACCGCCAGCAGCGCCCCCAGCACCGTCGCCGTCAGATAAATCCACAGGTGCTCCAGATGACCGGAAACCAACGCCGGAGCGAGCGAGCGCGCCGGATTCATGGAGGCCCCGCAGACCGGCCCGGCAAATAACGCTTCCAGTGCGACCACGCCACCAATCGCGGCCGCCGCAGTCAGTCCTTTTTCCTTCGCCCCATGCGTCACACTTAAAATCACGAACATCAGGATCCCCGTGAGAATCACTTCCAGAATGAACGACTGCATCACCGGTCCCGCAGGCAGCGTAGCCCCCAGGGTAGCATGGCCTGGAAAAAGACCCCGCAGCACTGCACTGGCCAGCACCGCCCCGGTCACCTGGCTGGCAAGGTAAGGCAGCACCTCAGCCGCCGGAAAGCGGCGCGCCGCCCAGAACCCCAGCGTCACCGCTGGATTCAAATGCGCTCCTGACACATCTCCCACGGTGTGGATCATCGCCATCACGATCAGGCCAAAAGTCAGCGCCACCCCCAAATGCGTGACCGCCCCGCCGGAAACATCATTGATAATGATAGCCCCCGTCCCCGCAAAGACGAGGCAAAACGTGCCAAAAGCTTCCGCCAGCAATTTCTTCATGCGTCTGCCTACATCGCCCAGGCCCTCCGGTCAAGGAGCGCCCCTGCCTTCCCCCAAAGATTGGGTGCCGACTTCCTTTAAAATGACGTGGTTTGATTGAAGTGCTCCCCAACCCTCCGGTTGCCAAGGCACGGAATCTGCGAAGCCATGGGCCATGTCTTTCGCCCTGTCCCAATCGCCCGCTCCCGGCACTTTCCTGATCCGCCTTGCTGGAGACACCCTGACTTTTATCCTTACCTGCGATCAGGCCGCCGCTGGTCCCGCCTTTCTCCGCACCAATCTCCGCCAGGCCGCCCGCCACCGCGCCGAACTCATCGCCGCCGTTGATGATAACCTCCCGCCCCCTGGCCTTGATTGGGAAGATCTGCCCATGGTCCAGGACCCAACCGATGGTGAAGCTGCCGCCCGCTGGACCCTGACGCTGCCGCTCCCGGAAGTCGGCGTCTTTGAAGCCAAAGCCTTTTTCCTCCCCGACCCCTCCCGTCCCCCCGCCTGGCCTGGCGGGGAGGGTAATGTCAGGATCAAGGTCGAGCCCGCCTGGACCGCCGCCCAAAACTCCATCTACGCCGCCTTTCCCCGACTCTACCGCGACGGCAGCGCCGACCTCCCTGACACTTCCCTCCAACCCCTGGATGCCGCCGGCTACACCGTCATTCCACCTGGCGGCACCTTCCGGGATGTCGCCTCGCGCCTGGACCACATTCTTGGCGGCATGGGGTTCCGCATCGTGCTCCTCCTGCCGCCCTTCCCCGTCCCTGCCACCCACGCCCGCATGGGCCGCTATGGCAGCCCTTTTGCCGCCACGGACTTTTATAACGTCGACCCTGCCCAGGCTGAATTCGACCAGCGCACCACCCCGCTCCAGCAATTCCGCGAACTCGCCGATGCCATCCACGGCCGCGGTGCCCGCCTCTTCATCGACATCCCCATCAACCACACCGGCTGGGCGTCCCAACTTCTCGCCCACTACCCGGAATGGTTTGTCAGGAACGGAGACGGCACCTTCCACTCCCCCGGGGCCTGGGGTGTCACCTGGGCAGATCTCGTCAAGCTCGACTATCAACACCGCGCCCTTTGGCAGGAAATGGCCGCCGTCTTCCTCTACTGGTGCCGTCAGGGGGTCGATGGCTTCCGCTGTGATGCCGGCTACTTCATCCCCCAACCGGTCTGGCGCTACATCACCGCCAAGGTCCGCGCGGAATTTCCTGACACCATCTTCCTCCTCGAAGGCCTCGGCGGACCCATCCCGGTCATGCTCGACCTCCTCAGCACCGGCGGCCTCAACTGGGCCTACAGCGAACTCTTCCAAAACACTGGACGGGGCGCCACCGACTGGTATCTCCCGCAGGCCATCGCCCAGTCAAAATGTCAGGGTTACCAGGTGAACTTCGCGGAAACGCACGACAACCCACGCCTCGCCGCCACTTCTCCCGCCTGGTCGCGCCTCCGCACCGCTGTAGCCGCCCTCACCAGCCCCGCCGGCGGCTGGGGTCTCACTTGCGGGGCGGAATGGTTCGCCACGGAACAAATCCGGGTCCACGGCTTCACCGCCCTTTCAGAAAACGCGCCGGAGAACCAAACCGCTGCCATCGCCACCCTCCAACAACTCCTCCTCCAGCCCGCCTTCCACGCCGGAGCCGCCCTTCAGCTTATCACCACCAGCAGCGGCCCGGCTGTCGCCCTCCGCCGCATCGCTCCTGACAACTCCCAGACCCTCCTCATCCTGATCAATCTCGACCCGGACACTGCGGCCGAAATCACCTGGCCCGCCAGCGATTTTCCCACCGGTGCCCCCGCCGCCACCCCCTGCGGCCCAACGCCGGAACCTCCCACGTGGTCTGATGGCACCGGCCGCACCACACTGCCGCCCGGCACCGTCACTATCCTTTCCGCCGCGCCCCTCCTCAGCCCCGCGCCTGAACCCATCATTCGTCAGAAAACCGCCGCCCTCGCCCAGCAGGCCGCCGTTTGGCTGACCAACCCTGACGCATCAGAAGCGGTCCCGTCCCCCCCCGATTCCGCCGCCCTCGCCGCCGACCCCGCCGCCTTCTGCCAACAACTTTCCGGCCTCCCCTTCCCTCCCCTCACCACCCTCACCTGGCCCCGCGATGCCCGCCGCCAGATTGTCTGGCTCCCCGGCGATCTCCTCCTCCTAACCGCTCCCCAGCCATTCCGTTATTCCATCAAAGCCGGTGACACTTCCCTCGCCGAGGGCCACAGCCTCCCTGGCGGCCCCGCCGGCCATTTCGCCCTCGCTCCCCGCCCGGCCAACCGCAGCGGCAACGCCTCCGTCCTGCTCCGTCTTCCTGACACCCGGGGCACCGTCCACCTTTTCCTCCCGCCTGAACTAACTGATCCTCCAGCCGAAGCCGAGGGCCCCCAAATCCGCTCCGAACCCGACCTCCACGTCGTCCTCACCAATGGCACCGGAGCCATGTCCCACCTCCGCGCCGCCTGGGGCACCGTCCGCACCCAATACGACGCCCTGCTCGCGGCCAACCCCCATCCTGACTTCCCCGTCGACCGCCGGATTCTCCTCACCCGCTGCCGTGCCTGGATCCTGCGGCGGGGCTTTTCCACGGAGCTCAGTGCCCTCTGGACCGAACGCGTCCGCCTCGTCTCCGAGCACACCGCCGTCTGGCAATTCCGCCTCCCCAGCGGCGATGGCCACTGGGTGCGCCTCAACGCCACCGTCCACCTCAGCGAGGAAAAAGACGCCGTCAGCATCACCTTCGAGCGCCTCTCCGGCGACAACGCCGGCCCCCTCACCCTCATCCTCCGACCCGACGTCGAAGACCGCAGCTTCCATGAAAAATGGCACCTCCCGGCCGGGCGCACCGCCCTGCTCGACCAGGCCATCACCGCCCGTCCTGACGAAATCCTCATGCCCTGCCAGCAAGGCCGCCTCCACCTCAGCGTCCCGGGTTCCACCTTCATCAAGGAACCCGAGCGCCTCACTGTCGAACATCCCATCGACGCCTCCCGCGGCCTCGGCTCCCACTCTGATCTCTTCAGCCCAGGCTACTTCAGCGCCGACCTCTACTCCGGCCATAGCGCCACCCTGGAAGCTGGCTTCGACACCGCCGCCAGCCCCCACACCACTGCGGATCCCGCCCCCTCCCACGCCTCCTGGCGCCGCTTCACCACCACTGACGCCGTCCGTCAATTCATCGTCAAACGCGACGACTCCCTCACCGTTATTGCCGGCTACCCCTGGTTCCTCGATTGGGGCCGCGACACCCTCATCTGCCTCCGTGGTATCGCCGCTGCCGGAGAACTCACCGCCGTCCGCGATATTTTGAAAACCTTTGCCCGCTACGAGAAGGACGGCACCCTGCCCAACATGATCCGCGGCGATGACGACTCCAACCGCGATACCTCGGACGCCCCGCTCTGGTTCATTGTCAGCGTCGCCGACCTCATGGAACGTGAGGAACACGACGATTTCCTCACCGAAACCGCCGGCGGCCGCACCATCCGGGAAGTTCTCATCTCCCTCGCCCAAGGCTACATCTGCGGCACCCCTAACGGCATCGCCATGGATCCTTCCAGCGGCCTCATCTACAGCCCCTCCCACTTCACCTGGATGGACACCAACTACCCCGCCGGCACTCCGCGCCAAGGTTACCCCATCTCCATCCAGGCCCTCTGGTTCGCCTCCCTCACCCTCCTCGCCCGCATCGACCACGACCCGCAATGGTCCACCCTGGCAAAACAAGTCGAGGCCTCCATCCATACCTATTACACCCGCCCTGGCCAGCCCTGGCTCAGTGATTGCCTCCACGGCACCGCCGGACAAAGCGCCCAGGAATCCATTGCCGACGACCACCTGCGCCCCAACCAACTCCTCGCTGTCACTCTGGGGGCTGTCACCGATCCCACCCTCCGCGCCGGCATCATCGAAGCCTGCATGGAACTCCTCATTCCTGGTGCCCTGCGCACCCTGGCTGACCGCCGCGTCACCTTCGCCCTGCCCATCGAGCGCCACAGCCAACTCCTCAACCATCCCCTCTTCCCCTTCTGGCCCCACTACGAAGGCGACGAAGACACCCGCCGCAAACCCGCCTATCATAACGGCACCGGCTGGCCCTGGCTCATGCCCATGCTCGCCGAAGCCATGCTCCTCACCTGGGGTGCCCCGGCCAAAGCCCGCGCCAGCGGCATTCTAGCCTCCAGCGCCCCCCTCTTCCAGCGCTTCTCCCTCGGCTCCCTCGAGGAAATCGTTGACGGCGGCTACCCCCACGCCCCCCGCGGCTGCGGCTCCCAGGCCTGGTCCATCACCGAGTGGGTGCGGGTCAGGAAATTGCTGGAAACTTCCTGAAATCGCTTTTCTTCAGCTGAAACCATCAGCCAGTATCGGGAGCCGAGCCAGGACGTAAAATGAAACAACAGCCATTCCCGTCACCCCGCTTGCTCCAGCACCGTGGCAAGGGCTGCCATTGAATCCTGCGGGGCACCGCTTTAGTGTTCCACTTAAATCCAAAGCCTTCTTTTTCCATGCTCCTTTCCATCATCATTCCTGCGTGGAACGAGGAAAAACTCCTTCCCGGGACCCTGACGGCCATTCAGTCTGCGGCCAGTCTGGCCCTCGCTCCCGCCGGGATCCGGTCCGAACTCATCGTTTGTGATAACAACTCAACGGACCACACCGCCGCCGTCGCGGTGGCAGCCGGAGCCAAGGTCGTTTTTGAGCCCATCAACCAAATCGGCCGCGCCCGGAACACGGGGGCCACCGTTGCCACAGGGGAATGGATCCTCTTTGTGGATGCCGACTCCACGCCTTCCCCGGAACTGTTCGCGGACCTTGCGGTGGCTTTGCAGGACCCGGGAATTCTGGGCGGTGGCAGTCTGCTCCACATGCCGCTCGACACCCGCGGGGCCCGCACCGCGCTTGCCATCTGGCATTTCATTTCCACGCGGTGCCGTTATGCCGCCGGTTCCTTCCTCTTTGTCAGAACCGCCGCCTTCCGGGAATCCGGGGGATTCGATCCTGCCTTCTTCGCCGGGGAGGAACTTTTCCTGTCCAAAAAGCTGAAGACGCTGGCCCGGCGGGATGGACAGGAGTTTGTCATCCTGACCAAGCACCCCATGCCCACCTCGCCGAGGAAGCTGCAGATGCACCATCCCTGGCATCATCTGGGCTGGCTGCTGAAAACCATCCTCACGGGCGGCCGGACCCTGAAACGCCGGGAATCCTGCGGCATCTGGTATGATGGCCAACGGTGAGCTTCACCGCTTAGGCAGAGGGTGCGACAAAGTCAAAGCCCAAAGCCAAGTGGTGTGGGTTTCATTCTGAGACGACCGCACGATAAAATTTCCTTCCATCGGTGGCGGCGGAATCCACAAATGTGAGGATCGTGCCAGCCGCGACCTGTTGGATTCCCAGCGGCAGCCAAACACCAAGTATTTGACTGGATTCGATTTGGTATCTCAGACCCGGAGTCGTGGTGAAAGCAACGGTTACGGCGGTGCCGGTGCGCATCACATGAGTGAATTGGGTGAGAGAGTTCGCGGTGCCGGGCGTTGGCAGGGTGAGCGTCTGGATGCCAGCGTTGCCGTCAGGGTAACGGCCCTCCGATCGATCCGTTGTTTGCGGGCCGAAGGTGACCGCGTCGACAAGAGAGCCATCGGGTGCGGAGAGGAGGATGGTGCTGCCGGCCGCACTGAGTTTGAAATTGCTGTGTAACTGTAAATTTCCAGCGGTGTTTTGCAGGGGTTCGTTGTCGGCCCAGACGAGCAACCGCCCTCCGGCGGGAAGGCTGTAGCCACCGGGAATTACATACTTTGCGGGTTTCGCGGCGTTGTCGCTCAGCCGCCAATTCGTGAGGTCCACCGGAGCTGCACCCGGGTTGTAAATTTCCAGCCAGTCGTCGGTATCACCATCAGCCGGATCGAAGTATGCATTGTTTGAAGCCATCCACTCATTGATGCGAAGGGCAGACCAGGAGGCAGTTCCAGTATAGGTGATCGTGAGCGTCGTTGTGCCAAGCCCGGAACCCATGCCGTCTATTGCACGGATGACGAGGGTGTTGGTTCCGGGTGCAAGCAGATAGCTTGCGCTCCATGCCGTGACTGATGACCATACGGGAGAAATGACGAGCCCATTGATCTCGATCACCGCCGTGCCGACGGGTGCGGTTCCGCTCAGTGAGAGCGTGCTGTTTGCGGTGTCGAAGGTGATGGGTCCGGCGACGGTGAATGTCGCGGCGACGGTGGCGAGCTGGCCGAGGATGTTATTGCGCCGGCCGGTCGTGTAGCTCTTCACCGTCTGGATTCCGCCCGGCGTAATGCCTTCCGCGACGAGCCCGTTGTTTACGAGGTCGATGCGTGCGTTTGCGACCGACATCGGGCCACGTGCTGCGTCACTGAATGCACGCCAGTATTCGCGCCGGAATGCTACGGTATTCCGGAACTTCGTCATCAGTGCATCGGCCATGGACTCGTCGCCGATGTGCTCCGAGGTGTTCGTGAAAAGATTGGAGACTGCGGAGTCGCCGACTTGTCCGAATGAGAAGTCAATGTCCCACGGAATCATCGACCAGCGACCCAGGCGCGGTTTGTAGGCATACATGTTTTTGCCGATGCTCCAGCCATAGGAATCCCAGTTGCCGGCGATCCGTTGCAGCGCCATCGCGCGCATCCACGAACTGACATCCACAAGCGCCGCGACCTGTGTTTTGTAGAGTGGAAGCGAGGTCTGATTGTGGGCATCGACGAGGGCCAGGAAGTCCGCGAAATCGTTGTCCAAAACATCACCGGCCCGCGGGGCCCATTGCCAGCGATAGCGGGCCGTCTTTTTGATGCCTCCCGTAGTCGTGAAGTTTCCCAGCGTTGCCCGGACGTCGCCGAGCGCGCTCATTGCGTTGTCCTGAAATTCGACCCAATCCTGCGATTTGTGCAGCCGCCCTCCGTCGTCGTCCGGAAACCATTCTGCGAGGAATTGACCGGCGGGCTGCTGCGTATCCTCGAGCACTTGCTGGCGCTGCTGTCCGTTCACAAAAACGCGCACGAAGCGCCGGTGCAGCGCCGGCATCCTAAGCTTGCGTGCCATCCACCAGATCAGTTGTTCGCGCTGCAGGGTGGTGTCGTCGCCGACGGTGCCAGGGAGGGCGAGGACTGCGCTGGTTTCTCCGAGCAGCCGATCGTCGGCGGGAAAATCCAGAGTGTAATCGCATGCATTGCCGACGGGGCTGGTGTAGTTCGGCGTGTGAGCCCAGCTGCCGCTGTATTTGGCCCCTGCATTGTAGATCGCCCGCACCCCGCCATAGACGAACGTTACGTCGAGCGGGGAGTTGCTGTTCTTGTCGCGCGATGCCCAGCGGTCGCGCGTGGCCTGCGTCATCCACAGTCGATAAGCTCCGAGCGAGCCGACTGGTTTCGGATCACCCCAGCGCACGAGGCATTCGCGGGCCGGTGCGTCGTCCGGGAAAATGGCGGATGCCCCGGGACTGTCGGTGGCCGCGATTCGGAATGCGACGAGCGTGCCGATAGCCTGCGGGGGAATCTGAGCGCTGAACCAGCCGGCACCAACGGGTGTCATCGCAACATTTGCGGGAACTTGCGAAGGATCGAGGCGATACTGGAGCGTGACAGCACCCAGCCCATCCGGATCAGAGCTACGCGCAAAGACCGTCACTGGCTGACCAAAGCCGGGCAGAATCGGACGATGGGTGACTTCGGTAATGGCCGGTGCAGCATTCGCAATTTCCCGGGAATTGGGAGCCCCGGGAGAGCCAAATGCGGAGGTCGTGAGGATGTTGCCGCCCGCTTCCAGCCAGCTTCCACGGAAGCGGATGAGAAATTCCGGCGACCCGCGCAGCCATTTTACGCGTGCCCGGAGGGTTGCCGTCGTGCCAGTGGCTAGAGTGGTGGTAAGATTCGCGAAGACACGATTCGCGGTGTCGCCGCGATCGGTTGCGCGCAAATTGAGCACTCCGTTTGCTATCGTCGAATTCTCCTGCGTGCCCTGAAACGACCAGCCCGTGGTGGATGCAAAGCCACCGTTCTTAACGACATTTGCACCGCTGTTCGAAATCACCTCCACGTCATCCACCAGACATTCGCCTGCGCCGAGAAGGAAAAGCTGGACTTGATTTGCCGGGGCCGCGCTCATGCCGTTGTCGAGCACACCAGTGACTTGGATGGTCTTCCATCCGCTCTTTGCAGATTCGTCGCTATCGGCCCAATTTGGCGCGAGCCGTGCATCCGAGTGAACATCGGTGAGTTCGAGACTGCTGCCGCCGCCGTCGCTCCATTTCCCCCAGCGTCCACCCGTGTTGTAATCGACTGCATCCACCTCGACACGAATCATCGTCGTGGTTCCGCCCTCAGGCGTGTAGGCGACCGGTTTTTGCAGCGAAATGCGACCCGAGCGATCGCTCAACGATCCGGAGAACGGTCCTCGAACGTTTGCTGGATTGAGACCCGGGTAGGCCGCGATGAGGTGCGTTGGATTTTTCGCAATCACGAGGCGCGTGCCGGCCGCGAGCGTCGTGCCGGAAGGAATGTCAAAGTCCGCTTCGCCCCGCAACCGCCAGCCGCCGAGGTCCACGGAAGCAGCACTGCGATTGTGCAGCTCGATGTATTCGTCCTCAGCAAGGGTCGTGATCGCGTGATACATGATTTCGCTAATGACCACGTCTGCACGGTTCATGAATGAATTTCCTGCGCCCGGGGTCGGGCTCGCCAGCTGGGACCAATTTCGTGCCCCGTCCGGCAGGCGTCCGCTGCTCACGTCATGCTCCTGCGCATCAAAGCGGACGGCATCAAGGATGCGCGTTCCGTCGGGCGATTTGAGATAAAGCGTGTCGCCGGTCGCGTGCGGCGCAAAACCGAGTTCCGTTTCCGTGAGGGAGAGGAAGTCGTTTGGAAGAATCGTCGTCCCGGGTGGAAAGGTGTATTTGGAAACGTCCGGATTGTCCGTAAGAACACAGCCGGCGAGGTCCACGGCGGTCGCACTGGAGTTGTAAAGTTCGACAAAATCAACGCCTGTGGAGTTAGCGAGCACTTCGTTGATTAGGACGCCCGCTTGTGGATTGACCGGCTCCGTTTCCGCCGCTCCTGGTGATCCGCCGACCAGAGCGCCCGCCGCCCATGCGAGCGGGTTTGACATACCAAGGCTTGGTCTTGTGAGCACGAGCGATGGGCCGCCGCCATCGGGCGCAGGAGACCAGCCGTGCTCGCTGTCGTAATCGACTTCGAACGCGATCCCATCGCCTTCATTACGCAGCCGCAAAGCTCCGCCACTGTCCGCAAGTTGGCCTGTGAACGGTCCGAGCACCCCAGTGATTCCATACACGGTCTGCACATCCGCAGGCACTGCGGCAATTACAAGACGTCCCAACGCGGGAATTGTGGTGCCCCCGGGAAAATCGTAGCTCACATCGCCGCTGATGCGGTATCCGGTTAGATCTTCCGCCCATGGTTGCGAATTATAGAGTTCGATAAACTCCACGTTGAGCCCGTCTGGGCGCGTCGCCGGGTGATACATGATCTCGGAGAAAACGAAAGGTCCGCGCCGGGTCGCGGGGCCGATTGGCTCCGGTTTGTCCAAGCTCAGATCCACAGGGTCCACCGGCGGCGAACCTTGCACGATGTTCGCATAGAGGCCTGTTGAATCGCTTCCAATGTCTCCCGCATCATCGACGACAAAATCAATGAAGTCGCCTGCAGTGAGCGTCACGACTTCAAAAAAGGATGTCGCATCCGAGCCCGCGCCGCTCGTGAGAATCGACAATCCATTGCGCAGGACATCGACCGCGACGGTGCCACTATTGAGAGACTGAAACTCGCCGCTGATCGTATGCACGCCGCCCGTGTCGACCGTAAAGCGCAGCACCACGGCTGACGCGGGTTGTCCGAACGCATTGCTTGATGGATTGCCCGGGTGCAGGTGAATCTGCCCCGGTCCCGTAATCGCAAAGCCAGTGTCCACCGCCGCTCCGGTTGTATTCACGACCAGCGAGGGGACGATCGCGCCGTTGGGATAATTCCATCCCTGTAGGGCCGGAGCACTCGCCCACCTGTCCGTGTGGCTCAAGCCCGTTATGAGCAACGTAACAGGGTTGGCTGGTGTGAGATTGTGTCCCAGCCGCAGCGTGCCCCCGGGCGGCCCCGGAAATGTGATGGCTCCCGCGCCCAGTTCGTTGGCAACAAAGGCATCATTGATGTTGAATTGGGCATTCGCCACCCCGGGCGGAATGAGTGCCGCGATCCATGGAAATAAGAATTTCATGGGCGTTGTGAAGGTTGGAAGTGAAATTGACGATCCATGTGCCTGCCGGAGGTTGAGCCCTTGATAGCCCAAGTGGCCTTCCGCCTGCAAGAGTTGCTCGAATTGCAGCACCTGACAGTCTTCTGTGCCTGCCGGCGCATTGCCGATTTTCAAACGCAGTCCAATTTTCGGCGTCTTGCCCAGCACCGTCTGTCTGTTCTGAAAGGAATTTGCTTTTTGCGGGTGGCGTCATTGGCGGGACCGGGGAGAGAGGGGGTCTGATGGAAACTGCATGCGCAGCCGTCCAAAGGCGGGTAAGCCCGGCGTGCTGGCAGGGAGGACGTAGATGCGGCGGCCACCACTCCGGATGATTTCCACTTCATTTTGCAGGACATTCCGCCAGGTGGTCAGGTCCGTGGACATTTCGGGGCTCAATTCCAGGTAGGAGTTGCTGCCCGAATCGTCCGTGACGGCCAGAGGATTCACGTCGGCGATGAGGGCAAGACGTGGTGTCCCGGCAGGGTCCAGCCTGACGAGCCCTGAAGCGGCCTGGGGGCGGGCCCCAGAATCCTGCGGGGAGGTGCCAAAGGCCCATTCGGAGTAGTTATCAAATCCATCCGCGTCAGAATCGTGGTAGGCAGCGGACCCGCTGCTGCCGGGTTTGAAAAAGCGGGACTGCCATTGTTCAAAGGATTCCGCCGCTCCATCCGCACTAAATCGGAAATCTGCCGTCGCATCCAGTGGGCCGCCGGCATGGGTGCCCTTGGTGGCCACCACGTCGCTGGCCATCAGAGTCACTGGGTGCCATTTGGAAGTCACGTCCCGCTGGGAACGGGCGGTGGAAGGTGGGGGGACTGGGAGGGAGCTGAGGTCCAGCTTTTCCACTCCGTAGGCACCCAGGGAATGCCATGCCAGTGGGAGGAGAGGGTCCAGCACGACGTCTGTGGCCTGCCACACGGTGACATCTGAAGCCAGCGTGACCTGTGCAGGAACGGCTGGGAGCTGGTGGGTGGCGATCACCTGGGTTTGCCCCGAACCAAACGCGAAGAGGAAGCCACCCCGCTGTTCCAGGGTGGGCCAGCCTGGCCCGATGGCGATGTCGGGCAACGCGATCAGCTTGCCGTCGGGCTCATCCAGGCGCAGCACGTGCAGCGCTCCCTTTGTCTGATCGGTGGACAGCCACTGCTGGCGGGAGACAAAAAGATTCAGCCCGGAGCTAACCACTGGCATGCCGGAGCTGCCCTCCGCTTTGCCGGTATGCAGCAAAAACGCCTGGGTGCCGTCATAGGCGAGGGCGTCTACCAGCAGATTCGAAGTGTATGTTATTGAATTGTCAGGGCCTGTGAGGACTTCATCACGGGAAGTAAACAGGATCGTGCCGCCGGCAGTGGTGCGGTGCAGCCCCTGCACCGGTGCCGGCACATTGACTTTCTGGCTCCGTGTTATTGCGGCTGGGTCCGAAAAGTCGATTTCCTGCACGAAGGAATCCTCTTTCCACATCGCCCCATCCTGCCGTGATTCCGTCCAGGAAATGAGGAGCCTGTTATCAGCGGAGAGCAGGGCGCGCCCAGTGCGGCTGCCCTGCGCAGAGTCAGGGAGCAGATATTGACGTGTCAGGATTTTTGGTTTGGCAGGCTCGGAAATGTCCACGGTGAGAAGCTCTGAAAGGCCACCCCACCACCCCCTTCCAAAACCAAAATCGGCAACATCAGCCACCATGGCACCTCCGATAACAGCATCCAAAGGCCCTCCTCTGAACCAATAGTTGCTGGTTGGCTGGGAAGGATACCACAGGAGCCGCCCATCTGGCAGTTCGTGGGCGCTCATGCGGTCCCCACCCGATGCTGCCGTCCCTGAATCGTTGGAGGCGCTTCCTTCCACTTTTGGAGCGCCCTCGCCGGTGAGCCGGACAGTTAGCGCAGTGAGCCGGGTGAACCACTGCACTGGAATATGGTTCATGACGGGAAGATTTGGCAGGTCCCAGATGCGGCTTTCGGTCGTGCGGAGCAGCACATGGAGCAAATCCCCCCTAACGGTAGTCCCGGCCAATTCCCCGGGGTGGCCGAGATCAAGGTCTGCGCTTGGTGAATCCAGATCCGCTTTCAGGGAAAGGCGCAGCCGGGCATGGCGACCGGGTTGGCCGTGGGCGTAGGAGTCACCGCTTTCCAACTGGATCAGGGAATCACCATAAGGCAGCACCTGCTCCACGGGCCAGGAAATGGTGAGGGACGATATTTGCCGGGGGGTATCACGGTCAGCGAGGTTGTAGACCTGGAGATCCGTGCTGCCGATGGAAACAAGCGTCTGCTCAAAAAGCCGACCCCGGCGGGCGCTGAAGCGATGATTGATAAACCCCCGGGGTTTCAATCCATCTGCCGTGGCATCCGCCAACTGCATGCCCGTGCGGTAGCCGTGCTGCGTGGTCCATTCTGTCATCGGCAGGACCAGCAATCCCTCGGCGCGGAAGAATCCGATCGCTTTTTCATCATAGTTGGCCTCGCTCCATGACCAGTGGTTTTCATCCCCGAATCTGATGCGGGATTTCATGGTGGGCTGGGCGGGATCGTTAACATCGAAGAGAGATACAGCCACGCGTCCGGACTCCAAACCGACGGAGAGCAGACGGGTGCCTTCAGTAAAGGATTCCAAGTAGGTGGAAAAGCCGGGCACCTCGAGTTCCCCCAGCACTTTCAGATCATGGGGATTGGCCAGGTCTACACAGAAAAGCGGATCGATCTGCCGGAAGGTGACCACATACACCCGGCTGCCGTCGAAGCGGGTCCCGAAAAGGCGTTCGTTTTGCCCCACCAGAACTGAGTCCAGCGGGGTGGGTTTCGCGCTGTCAGCAAGAGCAGCATTCAGGTCCCAGATTTCCACCACGGCACCGTTGTTCTGGGAGACCGTGGTCAGGACACCATCGGTGAGGGAAAGCTGGAATTTGGTGAGGAGCTGTCCGCGCAGAGGGAACCTGGCGGCCACGGCCAGCGGTTTTTCCGGGGTGCGCAGATCGATCACGCTGAGGCTGGAACGCGCGTTGGCTCCGGCATTCCAGGAATCTGTGCTGACAAAGAGAAACTCCGGGGTGGCATGGACCACCGCCTGCCAGCTCCACGTTCCGTCAGGACCAGTGATATCCAAAGGACCACGCAGCTGGGGTTTGGAGGGGTCCGCCAGGTCCACAGCATGGACCATGGTCTTCGAAACATAGCTGACTTCGCCTTTTACGGTGACCGTTTCCGTCTTCTGCATCACCACACAAAGCGTGGAGCCGATCAGCCGGCTTTCGAGAAAGTTGCCGTCGATGGGCACGCGCGCAGTTTCGGTGATCTGGTCACCAGCGTGGCGGAAGATGACGACCTCCGACTTGCGTCCGGCGGAGCCATTCCAGGAATAATTATAGCGGTTAGCCAGGAGGGCCACATGTTCCGTCCCCAGGAGATACATGTCTTCCCCGACCGCCGGCATGCGCACGGATGCGACGCGGCGGGGGTGGGCGAAATCCGCCAGATCAAAAACCTGCAGCCCGCGCAGGGAGTTGAAATAGTATAGGGTGCGGCCCCGCCATTTCCAAATGTCTGATTCCTCCACCGTAGTCGTCGTCGTGCCGCCCACGCCCGCGTCTTCCAACGCGTCATTCCGGAAAGCTACCCCTGGCGCGAGGCCACCATTGGACGCGGCCGCGCTACTGAACGAAGTCTGTCCCCGGTAATAGGAATACGGAAATGGATCATTTTGGCTGGTCTCGAGGAGCACATTTTCCAAGGCCACTCCATCCGGCAGACGCAGTTTCAACGTGCCTGCCGTCCCCTCCAGATGGACGATTCCGGCCAGCTCCCAGGCAGTGTGCGCAGCCTTGCGCGTCTGCAGGCGGAGTCGTTTTGTGCCTTCCGGCACTTGCACCAGCGCGGCCCGGTCCCGCTCAGGCATCCACGTGGCGGCGAGAAACTCCACCGCGCGCGCCTGCCCTGATGCCAGGTGCTGCAAAATCAAAACCAACAACAGCCAGGAAGATAAAAAACGCAACGCATTCATGGAAGGAAGGAGTTTTGCCACATCGGCTGTGGGAAAAGCTGTCTGGTTGACCCTACCACCTGGACGAGGAATTGGAAAAAATCAAATCAATCCTCTCCCTCCGCAGGACTGCGAGTCTCCAGCAGATTCAAGGAGGCCAGCAGATTGGGCTTCGAGTTGGTTTTGGGTTGGAATTGCATTCTGAAAAAATAGTCTGCTGGAGACCTCATCTTCAGTTCATCGCCTTGGCCCGGCGGATGAGCAAGGCACGGCAGCCATCGTTGGATACCAATTCCTGGTGCCAGGTTCCAGGTCCAACACGAAATGACCTCGCGGCTGGATCACTCCCATTCCGCCGTGCCGAAATTCATAATCCTCGCATTCTCGGAGACAGCGCGTTTGGTTTGGTCCTGCGCTCCATTGGCAAAATCCGCTTCGATTGCCGATTTTTGACGCCATCCACGAAGTCGTGCAAAAATCCGTGTCCCTGGCTTCCTGCCCTGCGGCTTCATCGAACAGTTCCTGAGGATGGCTGCGGTCCCAACTCCGGTGCAGGGCCGCAAAAAAAGGGATTTGGGGCATGAAGTCCCATGAAAAACCGTGCGCATACTCCACCGCCAGTTCCAGTCCTTCAAGGTCCAGCCAAAAGGTTTGCATTGAATTTTCCCCATACGGAAAATCCTCCGTGCCCCAAATGGAAAGCATTTATCCGGGCAATTCCGGCAGGATGTCCAAGGAATCCGCAAAATTGACTTGAGTCAAGAACCGGAGTTGGGCTGGCGTTTCCCAATCATTCCGCTCTTCCAGCGGCAGCGGCCGACCGGCGGGCCAGACCGGCATTCCTCCGATTTTTGTCCCAGCCGGATGGGACGGGGCTCCTCTGCCCCACACGAGCAAATCGACAGGGACCTGATCAATGCCAGACAAATCCATCGCCGCCCTCAAGCGCTCCCGGCCCCAGACCTGACTGGGTGAATCCGCCTCACCCGTGTCCAGGGTCCGGGGATCCAGTTCTGACAATTTTTCTTCGTAGTCCGGCAGGTGCAGCCGCTGGTGGCAGGCGTGAGGTAGATCCTTGGAATCCATACATGATGAAAGTCAGCCGGTTAAATCAGATTCCGGCTCAGGAAGTCTGTCCTGATTTCGTATCCCTTGGCACCTGCGGGTTTGAGGAGATAGCCGCCGGCTTCAAGGCGGTTGAAGGCGTTCCTCACTTTCCGGTAGAAGGTGTCGAACTGCTTGATACCGGATAAGGAGCGATCAAGTTCATAAAAGAGGGAAAAGCTTGCCTGCTTGGCGCTGACCAGCCGGATTTTGGAATAGTGGTTGAACCGGTAAACGACTTCCAGGGATTGTTTGGAGAGGAGATCCAGGGTATCAAAGCCCGGGCCAAACAATTGGCGGAGGGCGGGCAGGTAGGTTTTTGTCATGAGCTGCCGGTCCGCGACATACACAGGATAAATCGCGGTGCTGAGCGGGTGTTTCCGGATCAGTTCTGCTTTTTCAAGCAGCCGGAGCGCGGCGTAATGGTTATTGTCCGGCGTCAGCAGAATGGTGTAACTGACATTTTCGTTGGCCCACTCGGACTTGATGAGGTAGGCTAGGACGCGTTTTTGTTCTTCTGTCAGAGGATTGCCCATGAGACGGTCTTCGATGAAGCGGTCGTAGGACTGGAAAAGGCGCTCCATTTTGTCATCCAGGAGTTTGCCGGCGCAGACATAAAGGCAGACTTCTTCGGTAAACATGCGGTAATAAGGCAGATCAATCCGGTTTTCGAGGCAAAGGTTCACCAGCGTAGCCATGCCGATCCCTTTGCCTTCCCATTTCCGGTAGACTCTTAACACATCAGCCAATTTGGGATTCCGGGGTTTGGCTTCGGGCAGGAGACGGCGGAGCGGGATGGCATCATCTGCGGCTTCAATGATCAGGCGCCGCCGGAAGGTGCCGGGGTTTTTGATGGCAATGTGGTTGCCGGGTTTGATCGAGATGGTGATCTGCTTGTTGATGGAGTAGTCGCGGTGGGCCAAGGCATTGTTGACCGTTTCGCGCAGCAGCGTTTCCGGGTATTCCGGCTGACTGGTGCCACCGTGTTCAGGGCTGATGCCGACCTGGATATTCCGCAGGAGATAGCCAAGGCTGGACTCCATCAGCGGGATGACGTTATCGACAAAGTCCTGCTTGTCCTGCGCAATTTGGTGCGGCGCGTCCACATATCCATGGACATGGCTACGGAATCCAAGGCGATCACCAGGATGTTTCCCACAGACCAGAGCGCCCAGCACGGAGACTTGCCCATCTCTGAGAAAGGAGCGGCGCTGAAGAAAGGCCAAGGCCGAAGCGAGGTCGGGTTTGAGAGTTTCAACTTCAACCGGCTGGTTAAGGTGGTAAATGAATTGGTTTAATTTGGATAAATCCAAGTCTTCGCTCGTCATCCCCACTACAGGTTGAAGTTCCCGGGCATGAACGGCCTCCTCCTTGAATTCCTCCTGGGCATCAATATCCGCAGGGCTGATCCTATGATCACCCGTCAGGATTCGTTTGTAGGCATTTCCTTTGAGAA
Source organism: Akkermansia muciniphila (assembly GCA_945900785.1). Classification (GTDB taxonomy): domain Bacteria; phylum Verrucomicrobiota; class Verrucomicrobiia; order Verrucomicrobiales; family V1-33; genus CAIZWU01. The sequence continues at coordinate 10,498 of CAMDJM010000014.1, read as the reverse complement.
AAACGAAGCGGCGGTCCGCAGCAAGTTCATCGACGTAAATCACCGCGATCTTCCCGTCCATGAAGGGGATAAGCTGCATCGGGGGGAAACAATCCGATAAATGCTGAATCGTTCCTTTACGGTCAGTGAATAAATTGGGAATTTCCTTGAAGTTGGGCTCCGCGTGGTCCTTCCAGCCTTGAAAAACGTAGCGCCGGCCGGTGCCGGTGCCTTCCTCCCTAATCCCCAAAATCAGGATCCCACCGCGGGTATTCAGGAAGGCATTGATGCTCTTATGCCGCTCCAACCAGTCGCCTCCGCTGGCAGGCACCGGCTTGATTTCCAACCCTTCTGTCTCCAATTCCTCAAAACGCCCCAGCTGGATCAAAGCTTGAAGTTTTTGAAGCGTTTGGATGATGACTTGCATTTGAGAAACTGAGCTGAACCGGCTTTGTCGGCCAAAAGGAAAGTAGACTACAGCTTTACACCTGGCTCATCCACAGCTCAAAATATTTTTTATTGGACGCAATGGCAAACACCCCATGGTTTAAAGAGATGCGGAACCCTCTGATGGGGCTCAAAAGCTACGAATGGTCGGTAAAACACATATCCTCCACTGCTTCAACCATACTCAAAAACCGTCTCCACCGCCCCCCAGCCATTCGCAAAAAAGGAGAGCGTTCCTCCATCGCTCAAACTGAGGCGCGGGTCGTAAAATCACTCATGCCGCAAGGCTTCGATGGGGTTCAGCTTGGCGGCTTTGTGGGCCGGGAAGAATCCGAACACGACGCCGACGCCGAAGCTTACTCCAAAGGCGATGGCCACCGAGGCTCCCGACACCAGCGCAGGCCAGCCGGCGTAGTGGGTGAGCAATTGCGCGGTGCCGATCCCCAGTCCAATCCCGATGGCTCCTCCAATGGTGCTCAGGACGATGGCTTCGACGATAAATTGAAGCCGGATGTCGCGCCCCTTGGCTCCGACGGCGCGGCGGATGCCGATCTCCCGGGTGCGCTCCGTGACGCTGACCAACATGATGTTCATAATGCCGATGCCGCCGACGAGCAGGGAAACCCCGGCAATGGAGCCCAGGAGAATGGTCATGATTTTGGTCGTGGCGGTGGCCATTTTAATAAATTCATCCTGGGTGCGCACGGAAAAGTCATCCTGGGAGGGATCTGAGATATTGTGCCGCTCCCGGAGCAGGAGCAGGGTCTGCTCCTGGGCAATCGCCATTTGACTGGCGGAGGCCACTTTCATGTTAATCGTGCGCAGCAGGGTGGTGCCCACGATTTGCTTCATGGAGGTCGTGTAGGGAATGATCACGACGTCATCCTGATCTTCCCCCCAGGGGGCCGCCCCCTTTTTTGCCAGGACGCCGATGACCTGAAAGGGCACGATGCCGATCCGGAGGGTGCGGCCGATGGGATCACTGTCCGGAAACATCCGGTCCACCACCGTCTGCCCCACCAGGGCGACGGTGGCCATGCTGCGCTCATCCTCCTCGGTGAAAGGGGTGCCACTGGCCAGATCCCAGTCCCGCACCGCGAAGAAGGCGGTGGAGGCTCCCCGGACATTGGCGGAGTAGTTGGTGCCTTCCGCGATGAGCCGCTCAGTGCTGCGGATCTCCGGGCTGACCGCGATGACGCCGGGCACTTCCGCGGCAATCGCCTCGGCGTCTTCCACCGTCAGGGTCCCGGCTCCGCCATAACCGCGGTAGACGCCGCCTCTGAACACCTGCCCGGAAAAAACCAGCAGCATGTTATCGCCCATGCTCCGGATTTGGTTTTCCACCATGGCGCTGGCACCGCGTCCGATAGCCACCATGGCGATCACGGCCGCTACGCCGATAATAATGCCCAGGGCGGTGAGGACAGTGCGCAGCTTGTTCCGCAGCAGCGCCCGGCCGGAGGTGGACAGGATGTTCAGGGCCAGGTAAATCCCTCCCGTTAGGCTGCCTCCGCTACTTTTTTCCGGCGGCTGGTCCAGCACCCGTGCTTCCGGCAAACGGCGTTCGTCGCTGCGGATCAGACCATCCTTCATCACCACAGTGCGGCGGGCGTGAGCGGCGACATCCGGCTCGTGGGTGACCATGATGATGGTGATGCCACTTTCGTTCAACGACTTGAAGAGCTTCATGATCTCCTCGCTGGTGGCGCTGTCCAGATTGCCCGTCGGTTCATCGGCGAGGAGCACGGCAGGCTGGTTGACGAGGGACCGGGCGATTGCCACGCGCTGCTGCTGTCCCCCTGACAATTCGTTCGGATGGTGATCCAGCCGTTCCCCCAGGCCCACCCGTTCCAATTCCAGCACTGCTCCGTCCGCCCTCTCCTCCGGGCTGAGCCGGCGCGGCGAGTAAATCAGGGGGAGTTCCACATTTTCCAGGGCGGTGGTGCGGGAGAGCAGGTTGAACCCCTGGAAAACGAAGCCCAGCTTGCGGTTCCGGAGTTCCGCGAGTTCATCCGAATCCAGATGTGAGGTATCCACCCCGTCCAGCAGATAGGATCCCTCACTGGCCTGATCGAGGCAACCCAGGATGTTCATCATGGTGCTCTTGCCGGATCCGCTGCTGCCCATGATCGCCACAAAATCACCGGCGTTGACCGTGAGGTCCACGCCCTTTACGGCCTGCACCTCCCCGGCATCGGTGATGTAGGTCTTCCGCAGACCGCGCAGCAGGATCACAGGATGTCTGGTCATGGGATCCATGGTTAGCGGCGGCCCATGCCTCCGAATGGATTGGTCGCGCCGCCGCCTTCATCGGCTTTGGGTTTGACCAAAAGGATAACTTCATCGCCTTCCTTCAGACCGGATACGATTTCCGTCTGGATCCCATCGTTGAGCCCCGTTTTAACCTTCAAGGGCACGGGTTCTTCGGTGGGGGTTTTAGGTTTCAGGTAAACCGTCTTTTCGTCCGCTGGGGGCTTGTCCAGCTTGCGGGTGGCCGTGCCATCTGCCGGCGGAGGCGGCGATGCCGGGGCGGCAGGGGCTCCCGGAGCGGCCTTGGCTGCCGGTTTGAAGCGGAAGGCAGAATTAGCCAGGCGCAGGACGCTGGTCCGTTCGCCAGTCACCACCTGCACCGTGGCCGTCATGCCAGGCTTGAGTTTCAACTCAGGGTTGTTCACGGCAATAATAACATCGTAATTCACCACGTTTTCCTCGGTGATGGGTGAATTGCGCACCTGGACGACTTCGCCCAGGAAGGAGTCCGGCCAGGCATCCACCACAAACTTCACTTTCTGTCCCTTCACGATCTGCCCAATGTAAGCCTCCGACACCTTCGCGTTGATCTGCATTTTGGTGAGATCTGCAGCCATCACAAATAACTTGGGTGCGCTGAAACTGGCGGCGATGGTCATGCCGATTTCTGCGGTGCGGTCTATCACCACCCCGTTGATCGGAGCGGGAATCCGGCATCGTTCCAGATCCACTTTGGATTTTTTCATCCGGGCCTCCACCAGTTCCAGTTGGGCCTCGGCACGTTGCAGGTCTGCTTCCACCTGATCGAAATCGGCGGTGGACAGCAGCATGCGGTCCTTCAATTGCGTTTTACGCTCCAGGTTTTTCTTTTGCAGATCCCGCTCGGCTTGGGCGCTGGTGCATTCCGCCTTGGCCTGGGCGTAGTTGGCCTCATAGGTGGCGGGGTCCAACTCACAAAGAATATCCCCTTCCTTGACCTCGGAATTGAAGTCCACAAACAGCTTCGAAACCGTGCCGGAAATCTGCGAGCCCACTTCCACTTTGACCAGTGGATTCAATTCACCAATCGCGGAAACCGCCTTGGTCAGATCGCCTGTGCTGACCTTGACCGTTTGATATTCCGGCGCGCTGTCTTTGGGATTTTCGCGGTGGGTATACCACCAGTAACCGCCACCAGCGGCCAATAACAAAAGGACATACCAAGGCCAGCGGCGTTTGCGTTTTCTCATGAAGGGGTAGAATCTTGGGAGGAATAAAGTTACGCACGCCGCACCAGGGGAGGCGCGGCTGAAGTTACCTGAACTCAACGGTTCTGCCCCGGGCTCACCTTACACTCAACCCGGGATATTTTAGATGTCATCAATACCTCCAGTTACTGGACCGATGCCTTCCAGAATCAGAACGGGCCGGCCGGCCACCCGGGAAGCCGCCAGATCCACCCGGAAGTTCGCCTGCCAATCATTCAGCCCCATGGCGTCCACCAGCACCTGGTCCACCTTCCAGCTCCGGGCATCTTCTGAAACCTTAATGTAAGTGTGCCGGGCATTCCGCGCCTCCGGGTCGAGCGTCAGGCGTTCGTGTTCTGCATAAAACGCCTCCATGAACCCAGCGAGCGCCTCCGCCGCCCAGGGAGGAGGCGAGCCGGGGGCGGCATCCGGCAAGGTGAGGGCGCCGGCGGCGATGTGATAGCGTCCCTCCGCCAGAGGCCGGAGAAACTGGAAAATAGCGGTGCGGATCAGGGCGGTGAACTCGCGCCGGTTTTTCGTAATGTCGGCCTTGCCGGGGGCCTCCGCTGCTTCCAATGAGGGGTCTGCCGGTCGGTAATTAGGATCCCGAAGGCGTTCCCATTCATCCAGCAGGCTCGAATCCGTGCCCCGCAGCACGCCCGCCAGCCAGTCTTCCATCTCCTGCACCGCTTCGTTTTTAAAAGCAGGAGGGACGGTCTGGGCCAGCACCTTGTAGATGCTGGAAATGTGCCGCAGCAGCACGCCTTCCTGACGGTGCAGCTCATAGCGCTGCACATAGCCGGCGAAGCTCTCATAGTCCTCATACATTTCCCTGACAATGCTCTTGGGGCGGATGTTATCCTGCCCCACCCAGGGATGGGCAGCGGCGAAGGCATTGAAGGTATCGTAGATAAAATCGCGCCCGGGCTTGGGATATTCCAACTTCTCCAGCTCAGCAATGCGCTCGTCGTATTCCACCCCGGCCGCTTTCATTTCCGCCATCTTTTCCGTCTTCAGCTTGTCCAGTTGCCGGCGCAGGATGATCTCCGGATTCTCCACAATGGCCTCCACCAGCGACATCACTTCCAAGGGATAAAGCGGGCCCTGCTGATCCAGCAGCGCCAGGGTATCGATCAGCCAAAGCGAAAGCGCGTGATTCAGGGAAAAATCCTCCTGGAGATCGATCCCGAGGCGCAGCTTGGCCCCGGTGCCCCGGAATTCGCGGGGGATGATCTGGATAATCTTCCGCTCCACGAGGGAGCGGAATAACTGCCGGGCGCGCTTCCGGTGCTGCTTTTTGGCACCAGCCGTTTCATGGCTGTCGGTGATTAGTTTTTGCATCGCCCGGCAGCCATCGCCTGGGCGGCTCAACACCTGGAGCAGCATGCCATGCGTGACTTGAAATTTGGATCCCAGCGCCTCCGGAGCGGCGGTCTGCAGCTTCCTGAAGGTCTCCTCGTTCCAGCCGACAAATCCGGCTGGAGGCTGGCGTTTCACCAGCTTTTTCATCTTCTTGGGGTCGCCGGAAGCCTTGGCCTCCTGCTTGGCATTATCGATCATGTGCTCCGGAGCCATGGCGATGACATAACCGATATCATCAAATCCCTTCCGTCCGGCGCGGCCCGTGATCTGATGGAAATCCCGCGCACTCAGGGTGCCGGTTTTTACGCCGCCAAATTTCGTCAGGCGCGTCAGCAGCACCGTGCGGATCGGGACATTGATCCCCACGCCCAGGGTATCCGTGCCGCAGATGATCTTGAGCAGCCCGCGCTGGGCCAGTTGCTCCATCAATACGCGGTAACGCGGCAGCAGCCCGGCGTGGTGAAGTCCGATACCATGCCTCAGGCAACGCTTCACCTCCTTGCCATAAGGACTGTTGAACGGCACGTCGATGATCGCTTCGGCGATCGCCGCCTTTTCCGCCGCCGTGCAGTAGTTCACACAGAGCAGGGTCTGCGCCGTCTCGGCCACGTCGTTTTGCGTGAAGTGAACGATATAAACCGGCGTCTGTTTGGCCTCCACCAACTCCTGCACCACCGCATCCAGTCCGGCATCACTGACATAGCGGAACTCCAGCGGCACCGGCCTGACCGATGAGGAAATCACGGTCGACTCCGCTCCCGTCAGGCGGGTCATCTCCTTTTCAAAAAACGAAGTCGCCCCCAGCGTGGCAGACATCAGCAGAAAGCGGGATTTCGCCATCGTCAGCAGTGGAATCTGCCAGGCCACGCCGCGGGAGTTATCCGAATAATAATGGAACTCATCCATAATCACCTCCCGGAAAGGAGCCTCCGCCCCGGAACAAAGCGCGTGATTGGCCAGGATCTCCGCCGTGCAGCACAGGATAGGGGCATCCCGGTTCACCGTGGCATCCCCCGTGGCCAGGCCCACATTGTCCGCTCCGAAATCCCGGCAAAGCGCGAGGAACTTTTCATTCACCAGCGCCTTGATCGGACAGGTGTAAACCGAGCGCTGGCCCTGCGCCATGGATTTGAAATGCAGGGCGGTCGCCACCAGGGATTTCCCGGATCCTGTCGGGGTATTGAGGATGACATTCTTATCGTCAAACAGTTCCAGAATGGCTTCCTCCTGGGCTGGATAGAGTTCCAGCTTCCGCTCCGTCACGTAATCCAAAAAGCAGTCCAGCAAATCCGCGCCCGGCGTGGCAGGATCGGCCGGCAGGCGCTGGAGCAGAGGATTGTCAGACATGGGAAAAAGGCGCAGCCAACAAGGGAACAGGCAGAGCGTTCAATCCAAAAACTTACCCGGGTTGAGTATGCCTGACGGATCAAAGGCCGCCTTCAGGGCCAGATGCGCGGCTTGGCCCGTAGCGTCGATCGCTTGGGAAAACCAGCGTTTTTTCGCCAGACCGATCCCATGCTCCCCGCTGATCACTCCGCCAATGCCCAGGACAAAGGTGAAGAGCTGGTCCAGGGCCGCTTCCGCCCGCTGGCGCTGGGCGGGATCCTCCATGTCAGGCACCATGATATTGACGTGGATATTCCCATCCCCGGCATGGCCAAAACAGGCGATAGGAAACCCGCTTTCCGCCTGCAGGCCTTCAGCGAACTGCACCAGCTCCACCAGCTTGCTGCGCGGCACCACCACGTCCTCGTTCAGCTTCACCAGGCCGGTGGCCCGCAGGCTGTAGGAAAATTCCCGGCGCAGGGACCACAGGGCTTCCACCTCCTGCTCGGTCGTGGCGGTTTTAATCGCAATGGCCCCGCCCCCGCGCAGGAGAGCGGTTAGCTTTTTGGCTTCTGCGGTCACGGATTCAGGATGGCCATCCGTCTCCACAAAAAGATGGGCATCGCCATAGGGGGCCCGCTCCTCACCGAGGTAATCCCGCGCCGCCTGGAGGGTGAACTTATCCGTGATCTCAATCGCGGAGGGCAGATGCCCGGACCCGAGGATCTTTTGCACCGCCATCGCAGCCTCCGGAAAGGTCCGGAAAGTCGCCCCCAGCAGGGCCCTGGTGGGAGGATGCGGGATAATACGCAGGGTGATTTCTGTAATCACGCCCAGCATGCCCTCACTGCCCACGAAGACTCCGGTGAGGTCAAAGCCCTGACGGTTTTTATGGCAGCGCCCGCCGGTGCGGAGGATATCGCCATTGGCCAGCACCACCTCCAAACCCAGCACGTAGGGCCGCGTCACCCCATATTTCAAACAGCGCGGACCGCCCGCATTGGTCGCCACATTACCGCCCAGGCTGCACTCCTTCAAGCTGGCGGGATCCGGCGGATAATACCAGCCCAGCTTTTTCACGGCATCCTGCAGGTCGCCGGTGATCAAGCCTGGCTGCACGATGGCTATGCCGTCTTCGACCGCGATTTCCAGAATCCGGTCCATGCCGGCCAGAGCCAGCACGAGCCCTCCTTTCACCGGCACGCAACCCCCGACATATCCCACGCCGGATCCCCGCGTGGTCACCGGCACGCCATGCCGGTGGGCGATGCGCAGCGCCGTTGACACCTCCTCCGTGCTGGTTGCCAGCACGACCGCATCCGGCGTGTGGGAGGCAAACCATTTATCGGAGGAATGGCCCGCCAGGGTGGTGGCGTCCGTGTGGACCCGGCCAGGTAAAGATTGGGTTAATTCAGTGATCCAAAGAGACATAGAAAAAAAATGAATACTCCGGCAGGAGGAAGCTGCCAATAGCCCATTCCTGGAAAATGCACCTGCCTGCTCTGGAGCGGCGAGCCCCTTCGAGGCCACTCCGCGCCTTGACCGGCCCCGCGTGGAATGGCAAGACCTCCCATGAATCCTGCCCCTGCCCTGCTTTTCCAATACGACGGATGTGACACCTGCCGGAAGGCGGTGCGTTTCCTCACGGCGCGGCACTATCCCTTCACCGCGCTCCCCATCCGCACCCAGCCGCCCACGGTCAGCCAGCTCCAGAAAATGCTCGCCGCGACGGGCGGTCTCCGCCGGCTTTTCAATATCTCCGGTCAGGACTACCGCAGCATGAAAATGAAGGAGCGCCTGCCTGATCTCTCCACGGCAGAGGCGCTGGAACTCCTCTCCACCCACGGAAATCTGATCAAACGCCCCTTTCTCCTGCTGCCGAATGGACGCGGCACCACCGGCTTTGATGAAGCCAGCTGGGAGAAGCTTCTGGCATAATCCGGGCACCACCTCCTCACCAAAACGCTGCGGCCGCAGGCGCTCCGCCAACACGCGGCATTCCCATTGACACCCCCCTGCTTCCCCCGGGAATGTCGTCCCGTTATGCCGCCCCCGGACCTCCCCGCTCTTCTCACCATTTTCATCCTTGCCTATATCGCTGGAGCCACTCCCTTTGGCTACATGGTCGCCCGTTGGAAAGGGCTCGACATCCGCCAGCATGGCAGCGGCAACATCGGAGCCACCAATGTTATCCGGGTGCTGGGCAAAAAGATCGGTCTCCCCGTCTTCGCGTTGGATGTGCTCAAGGGCCTGCTCCCCGTCCTCGCCGCCAAAACCTGGTGCCAGCAGCACGCCTTCGATCCCACCTGGGCCATGCTCCTCGCCGCGCTCGGCAGCGTGCTGGGGCATAACTTCACCTTTTGGCTCGGGTTTAAAGGCGGAAAAGGCATCGCCACTTCCGCCGGGGCCATGCTGGCAGTACTGCCGGTTGCGCTCGGCGTGGCCATCCTCCTGTGGGTGATCTTCTTCTACGCCACCCGCTACGTCGCCGTCGCCTCCATCATCGCCGGTCTCTCCCTGCCTCTCACCGTGCTCGTCCAGCGCGCCCTCGCCGCGCCCGCTCAGGCCCCTGCCCTGCCCCTGCTCGGCTTTGCCACCATCATCGGCGGACTGGCCACCTGGCGCCACCGCTCCAATCTCCGCCGCCTCCGCGACGGCACCGAAAACCGCTTCGTCCCCCGTTCCCAACGCCCCTCTGCATGAACCACACCGCCATCCTCGGCAGCGGCAGTTGGGGCACCGCCCTCGCCTTCGCCGCTGCCCAAAAATCCGCCCGCGTCACCCTCTGGGGCCATCGTCAGGAAACCGCTGACCAGATCAACGCCACCCGCCGGAACCAGCGTTATCTGCCTGACATCTCCCTGCCTCCCGCGATCCACGCCACCACGGATTTCCGGGACCTGGCAGAAGCCTCCCTCGTGCTCGCCGTGGTCCCCTCCCGGGCCCTCCGCCAGGTCGCCTGTGCTCTCAAAGCCAGCGGCCAGCTCCGCCCCGGGGCCATCCTCCTCTGCTGCATCAAAGGCATCGAAATGGACACCGGCCTCACCATGTCCGGCATCCTCGCCGGCATTTTTCCTGACAACCCCCTCGCCGTGCTCTCCGGCCCGAATCACGCCGAGGAAATCGCCAAAAAACTCGCCGCTGCCGCCGTGATTGGCAGCCGGGACGAATCCGTCAGTCTCCAACTTCAGGAATTTTTCACCCTTCCCTGGTTCCGCACCTACCGCAGCACCGACGTCCCCGGCATCGAGTGGGGCGGAGCCGTCAAAAACGTCTTCGCCATTGCCAGCGGCATCAGCGAAGGCCTCGGCCTGGGCGACAATGCCCGCGCCGCCCTCGTCACCCGCGGTCTTGCCGAAATGACCCGCCTCGGCATGGCCGCCGGGGGCCGCTTCGAAACCTTCCAGGGCCTCAGCGGCGTGGGCGACCTCATCGTCACCTGCTACAGCCAGCACAGCCGCAACAACCGCGTCGGCCGCCTCCTCGGCCAGGGCCAGACCCTCACGGAAACTACCGCCGCCATGAACATGGTCGCCGAAGGCGTGCCCAACACCGAAAGCATCCACGCCGCCGCCCGCCGCTATCACATCCGAACCCCCATCATCGACCAGATGTATGCCATCCTCTACGAAGGCAAACCCTGCGCCGCCGCCCTCGCCGAACTCCTCTCCCGCGACCCCAGGGCGGAGCATGACTGATGGAGGGGAAGGGAGCGTTACCCCGCTGCAGCCGGACAAAGGGTCTACCGGTTGGTTTTAATCTCCTGAATAACTCATTTATAAGTTACGCAGCAGGAACGAGTTGGAAGCCGAGGGATTGGGCCTGTTTGATGAGTTGGGCGTGCTGGCGTTCGAGGGAGCGCGGGGTGATTTTGAAGGCTTCCGCTTCGTCATAGGGCTTCCGGGTGG
>CAMDJM010000013.1 GCA_945900785.1 Akkermansia muciniphila | reverse complement strand
CTCGGGGTCCCCTTCAATATCGCGTCCTACGCCCTGCTCACCCACATGATCGCCCAGGTGACGGGCTACCTCCCCGGCGATTTCATCCACACCATCGGCGATTTGCATCTTTATCAAAATCACCTCGATCAGGTGCAGGAACAACTCAGCCGCGAGCCGCGCCCCCTTCCCACGCTGCATTTGAATCCCGCAGTCAAGGAAATCGACGCTTTCACCTACGACGACATCACCCTCGCCGGTTACGCACCCCATCCGGCGATCAAAGCTCCGATTGCCGTGTAGGCCGGAGAACTACACTAAAATGCCTATTTCCTTGAGGAGCCGCCTGTCTACCGGTTGGTTTCGAAACTGAATTTTAAAACCTAATAATTCTGAAAACTCCTTTTTATTATATCGCCATCGCCGCCATGGCGGCCAACCGCATTATTGGGAAAAATGGTGCCTTGCCTTGGCACCTGCCGGAAGATTTAAAGTTCTTCCGAAAAACCACCACCGGCCATCCCATTCTCATGGGCCGGAAAACCTGGGAAAGCCTCGGCCGTCCTTTGCCGAACCGCCGGAATCTCATTCTCTCCCGCACCCTCCCGGACCAGCCCGGGGCCGAAGTGTTGCGCAGTCTGGCGGATCTCGATGCCCTTGACCTGGAGGGGCCGGTCTACGTCATCGGTGGAGCCGAGATCTATCAGTTGTTATTGGGACGGACCCAGGAAATTCTGCTCACCGTTCTTTCTGATGAGGCAGATGGAGACACCATTTTTCCTCCCTTCGAAGCTGATTTTCGTCTGGAGGAAGTGCTGGATTCCATCCCCGGTAAAGCAGAGTGGCGCCGTTACGCGCGTCGTTTTTAACGATATATTATAAAGCTTTTGATTTTTCGTTGGCCTCGGAATTCAATTTGGCTCCTTCCATGGAGCGTTTCTATTTATTTATTTGATGCCAGAATTTATTTCCGGGCGGCTTGCTGGATTTTACCAATCACTCGCTTCGCTTCTTCCGGGGTGAAATTTCCGGAAATCATCAAATTCCGCCCCATGATTGTCTGAATGGTCGGGGCCATGACGATTTCATGATCCACCAAAATGGCGATTCGCTTTCCCAGGTTTTGTTCGCTCAATTGTTCCATTTTCTTTCCGGCTTCTGGTGTGAGCACGATTTGAATCGCTGCTGAGTTTGCATTGCTCTTCTTCCCGTCCTGCTCAGGAATCGGTTCCGCATATTCAGCCATGCTCACGGATTCCAGGTCTGTTTCTGCAAATTCCACGGCTTTCTTCGTAATTAAATCATCCTTGGCTCCGGAGTTTGGACTGGTTTTGAATGATAAACTTTCTGTCTCTGAGCTGGCCTCGCTTACTACCAATCGAAGCTCCAAGCCAGCCGCTGGGATCACTTTCCCGTGAAGGGGGAGGAGCTTCAGCATCATCGCTTTGATTCCATTCTCCGGCAGCGGCACATATTCCCCCCCGATGGGGCTTCCCATGGTGAAGTTCAGACATTTATAACAGAGGCTTGTTTCAAAAAGCAGCTCCTCTCCGGAATAGACTCTGATTCCATGAACTGGGTCATGACAAGCCGCCAACTCTTCACCTGGATGCTCCAGCATATTCGAAATAATGCGAAGCAAGGGCTCCAGTTTTTCCTGAGGCACTAATAATTTTTCCGTGATCTTTGAAGAGGGTGTTTCCGGAACATCTACCCTGAACCACTTGTCTTTGCTCTGCCCGTTAAATGGGTCGTTCGGATCACCTATTTTTTCATTGCCAGTTACCCTGTCGTCCAGTTGGAAAACCTCCACGCGATCTGCTTTTGCCACAGCTGCTGCCAACTGTATCCGGTATGCGTCAATGAGTTTCTCATGGCCTTCGAGGAGTGCTGTTTCCGCCTTGCTTTTGATTTCTGTCGCCTCACTCGCGCGACCATCTGCGTGGATTTCACCCAAGAGGAAACAAACCAAAAGAGGAATTCTCATTCCCGTAATATAGTTCTCCTGGACAATTTGGGCAAGCCTTGATCGCACACAAAGTCCAACTGTCCCGTGGTCCATGGTCTGCTGGTCCACTCCAATAATCGTTCCACGTGGAACATTTGCATCCTGTGCTACTGTATTCCTCTTCACCCCTGCTGGAACCTCTGGGGCTTTCCGTTTCCAACTCCTCTATGACCTCCGATTTCACCTACCCCACCCATTATGATGTCCTTATCGTCGGCGCTGGCCATGCTGGGGTGGAGGCGGCGCTGGCGGCGGCCCGCTTGGGGGCGCGCACCGCCTTGCTGACGCAGAATCTGGATACGATTGCCCAGATGTCTTGCAACCCGGCAATCGGTGGACTGGCGAAGGGGAACATGGTTCGGGAGATTGATGCCCTGGGGGGAGGGATGGGTTTGAACACGGACGCGACTGCGATTCAGTTTCGCATGCTGAATGCGACCAAGGGACCGAGCGTGCGCTCCCCACGCGCTCAGGCGGATAAGAAGGCGTATCAGTTCCGGATGAAGTGGGTGCTGGAGAACACGCCGAACCTGGAGCTGCACCAAGGGAACGTGGCGGAGATTCTGGTGGAGAACGATAAGGTGGTGGGATTGCGGACCAATCTGGGGATCCACTTCCGTTGCCGCGCTATTGTCATCTCGGCAGGCACCTTCATGCGAGGCTTGCTCCATGTCGGCATGCGGAACGCGGTGGGGGGTCGCATGGGTGACGCGATGTCCACGGTGAGCGATTCGCTGAGGGACCTCGGCTTTGAGGTGCAGCGCTTCAAGACCGGCACCCCATGCCGCTTGAATGGGCGGTCCATCGATTTCTCCCGCTGTGAACGGCAGGATGGAGATACCCCCCCGGCTTTCTTCTCCTACATGACGGACACCATCGGGCGGGATCCTGGGGAACTCTTTACCCTCAACCGCTGGGCCGATCCGGCGTTCCACGTGGAACAAATGCCCTGCTGGATCACGCACACTTCCCCGCAGACTCACGACATCATCCGGGCGAACCTGCACCAATCCCCGATGTATGCGGGAGTGATCGAAGGTATTGGGCCCCGGTATTGCCCCAGCATCGAGGACAAGGTGGTCCGCTTTGCCGAGAAAGGATCGCATCAGCTCTTCCTCGAACCCGAGGGCCGGCATTCGAACGAATATTACATCAACGGGGTCTCCACCTCCCTGCCCTACGAGGTGCAGTATGCCTTCATCCGATCCATCCCTGCGCTGGAGCAGGCAGAGATCATCCGGCCAGGCTACGCGGTGGAGTATGATTTCTGCCCTCCCACCCAACTTTACCCAACCATGGAGACGAAGCGGGTGGAGCATCTCTATTTCGCGGGGCAGATCAATGGGACCTCAGGCTACGAGGAAGCTGCTGGGCAGGGACTCATCGCTGGTCTGAATGCCGCGCTGAAACTTTCCGGGAAACCGGCCTACATCCCGTCGCGCACGACCTCTTATCTCGGCGTGATGGTGGACGATCTGGTGACGAAGGGCGTGACCGAACCTTACCGCATGTTCACGAGCCGGGCGGAATACCGTCTGCTGCTCCGCCAGGACAATTGCGACCTGCGCCTCTCCCCGGAAGCGGCGGAGCTGGGTTTCATTGGCCCGGAACGCAAACGCCGCACCGAGGAAAAGGCCGCCGCCTTGGCCGAAGCCCATGCCATGGCCGCTTTGATCGTCCACGAGGGGGTGCATTTGGAAAAGTGGTTCCGCCGGACCGAAAGTGATTGGCGGCTCCTGCCGGAGGAACTGCGCGCGAAGTTTTCCCCCGTCATCTGGGACCTGCTGGAGATCGATCTGAAATACGCCGGCTACCTGGTGCGTCAGCAGGACATGATCACCCGCACCTCCAAAATGGAACACCGCATCCTGCCGGACTGGATCGACTACGCGAGTGTGCGGGGTTTAAAAAAAGAAGCCCAGCAGAAGCTGATGTCGATCCGTCCCCAGACCCTCGGTCAGGCCGGCCGCATCCAAGGCGTCACCCCAGCGGATGTGGCGCTGTTGACGGTGATCCTGGAAAAGGGACGCCCGGAAGCCTCAGCGGCAGAAGTTGGATGAACCATGCCGGAAAACCGGCTGGTATCGCTGGGGCGTCGACACCGGCATTGCTGGAAATGTTCGGATAAGAAAGTCCACCGTCCTCAGGCCTGCATCAACTGCTTCAAGGCAGCTTGGATTTCCGGGATGGAATGTGTGAGCAAATCTCCGGGTTCATTGACTTCCTTTTCACCCGCGAGTCGAATGGTGTGGCCTACTCCGGCGTTTCGGCCCATCAGGATGTCCCGATCGTGATCGCCAATCATGATGCTGTTAGGGACATCAATGGGTAGCAGCGCAGCAGCGTCCTGAATCATTTTGGGCGAAGGCTTACGGCAGGAGCAGGTGCCGTCGAGGTGGGTGCAACTCCGGATCAGATCAAAAGCGGCATCATGCGCGGCGAGTTGAGTTTGCAGGAAATCGTGAATCGCATCCAGGTCCGCCTGGGACATTAGGCCTTTGCCAACGCCTTGCTGGCTGGTGACGAGCACGGTGTAAAATTCCTGTGCTTTGCACCAGGCGAGCAAATCGATGATCCCCGGCATGAGGTGGAAATCAGACAGCGAGGTGACGTAGCCGGATCCGGGGGAGAGATTGACGACTCCATCGCGGTCGAAAAAAATGGCGGGACGAAGCTTCATGGGGGAGGGGATTTCAGGACGAGGGCGTGGATCCGAATATCATCCACAACTTGTTTAATATCAACGAATTGCAACTGAATTGAGCTGCCGGTAAAGGGAGGGCTGGCTACCACGGATTGGCCGGAGCCGCTGATGAGTGGCGCGGTGTAAAAAATGACTTCATCCACCCAACTACCGGAAAAGGCGCTGGCGAGCACCTGCCCGCCGCCCTCAACGAACACCGACATGACTCCCCGTGAGACGAGGTCACGGAGCACGGTTTCCAGTTCCTGGTTTTGGAAAACCAAGGTCCGGGCGGCGTGTTCATCCGTGAAGATCCGGGCACCGGGCGGGAGATTTCCAGATTTTGTCAGGACGGCGCGCCATGGCTGCAGTTGGCCGGGGCGGAGGGCTTCGCCGCGCACGGTGAGGGCCGGATCGTCCTGCCGGATGGTTCCGGCCCCGGCGAGGATGGCTTCGCAGGTGCTGCGCAGCCGCATGGCATCGGCCCGGGCGGCGGGACCTGTGAGCCATGGGCCTTCCCCGGCGGGACGGGTGATGCGCCCATCCAGGCTCATGCCGGCTTTGGCGATGACCCAGGGCAGGCCGGTGGTGATCCGCTTGGCAAAAGGACGGAGAATGTCCTGACATTCCGATTCACAGACGCCGGTGGTGACGGACAGCCCAGCCCCGAGAAGGATGGATTCCGCCCGGCCTTGATGGGCTGGATTGGGATCCCGCGCTCCCCAGACGACGCGTCCCAGCCGGGCGGCAATTAGGGCATCCACGCAAGGCGGGGTGCGGCCATGGGTGGAGCAGGGTTCCAGCGTGATATAAATGGTGGCCTTGGCCAGATCGGCCCCTGAGGAGCTGGCCGAGCGCAGGGCTTCGATCTCGGCGTGAGGTCCTCCGGCTTTCCGGTGGTAGCCCTGCCCCAGCACCTGCCCATCCTTTACGATCACGGCTCCAACGGGGGGATTAGGGGCGGTCAGTCCGATCCCTTGCCGCGCTTGGGCCAGAGCGAGTTGCATCGCTGACGCATCGGCAGAGGAGTGGGAATGGGGGAACACGAAGGGTGAAAATCAGGGGCGGAAATCCATGCTTAGCACGATTTGATCAAAGCGCGTGGAAAATTCAGCGCGCGGTTCAGACCCGGGTCCCTGCTTAGCGGAATAATTCATGGCCCAGCACGCTCATGGAATAGACCGCTGCGGTTTCTGTGCGCAGGATGATAGGACCCAGGCTGACTGGCTGGCAACCGGTGGCTTTGGCCGCGAGCACCTCGGCGGGGGTGAAGTCGCCTTCCGGACCGATCAGGATCAGGGCACTCACTGGGCGCCGGGGCATGCCGGCGAGAATGTCATACAGGGGCCGGGCGGTGTCATCCAAGGCGGCGATGAGGGGCAGTTGGGTCGCGGGGAGATCCTGCAAAAACAGGCTTAGGCTCATGGGCGCGTGCACCTTGGGCAGGTAGTTTTGCCCGCATTGCTTGCAGGCCTCAATGGCAATGCGTTGCCATTTTTCCTGTTTGTCGGCAGCCTCCGCCGCGTCAGGCCGGGCGACGGTGCGCTCCGTGATGAGAGGGAAAATGTCCGCCGCGCCTAACTCGGTAGCTTTCTGCAGGACCAGATCCAGGTTTTTCCCCTTGGGGATCGCCTGCGCCAGAATGAGCCGGGCGGGTGCGGGCGGTTTGGTGATGATCTGCTCCGTTTCCAGCAGGGTCTGCCGTTTGTTCAAGGTGGCGATGCGGGCATGGATTTCGGTGCCCCTGCCATTGAAAACACTGACAGGATCTCCTTCCCGCAGGCGCAGCACGTTCATGGCGTGACGGCTTTCGGCTTCATCCAGGCTGGGGAGGCGTTCGTTCCAGTCTTCCGGTGCAATATAAAAGCGGTGCAGGGTCATGAGAAAAAGTCAGAGTAGTCCGCCAGGTGCGGAATGGATAGAGCGTCGATGGATTCCTCGTTCTGCTATTCAATCCAACATCGAAACGGCTTGCTGGTGGAGAGTGGTGAAGGCGGCCCTGACTTCTGCGATGGTATGGTCTGATGGGGGGATGGGCGCACCAAAAGCGACTGCCCAGCGGATGCGCCGCAGTGGCAGCCAGGCGTGCCATTTCACAAATTCCCCGCCACCGGCCACCGCGCAGGGGATAACCGGCACGCCGGCCAGAGCGGCCAGGCGGAAGAGGCCCTCACCCATCGGGCCGCCGTGGACCACGGATTGAGCGCCACATTGGATACGGCCTTCCGGATAGGCACCGATGATTTCACCATCCCGCAGGAGGCGGATGAGGGTGCGGGTGGCGGCAGAATCCCTGCCTCCCCGCCGCAGGGGCACCGTGCCGATGAGCCGGAAAAACCAGCGGAAGGGCCCGAGGGAAACCTCCGTCATGGAGAGCCAACGCACGATGCGGGGACACGCCCCCATGATCATCATGGAGTCAAAGTAGTGAGGGTGATTCGAAACCAGCAGGGCTCCCTTTACCGTGGCAAAGTGCTCCCGCCCGGCAAAGCGTTGCCGGGAGGCTGCGTAGACCGGGATTTTGCCAAGGGCAGTCAGGCAGTGGTAAAAGAGGCGGTTCACGAAAAAGCCGGGTCGCTTGGGATCACTTCGTTTGAAGATGCAGGTGCAGGATGCGGATCACTTCCGCGATGCCATCCGGATGTTGATGCCCACTGTGGTTGGAAGGGATGATGCATTGGCTGGCCGCACCGTCCAGGTGGCTGCTGGTGTAGGCGACAAAGCCGTCGCTGCCAAGGAGGGGATTCGTTTTGGCATCGGCCTTGCCGCAGTCTCCGATGATGTTGTGATATGGGATGCGTGGAGTAAGGGGAAGGCTGTCGATGGTTTTGACGAAGGTATTGGTGGGAGTGAGGGTGTCGATACTGGTAGGGAGGCTTTCGTAGGCGAGGCCTCCCTGGGAGAACATGGCGAGCTGGCTGATGGCATCGCCCAGGGAGATCAGCGTCTGGGGCACCCGGACGAGACGGCGGCCCAGCTTGCCGACCCAGTTTCCGGCGAGTTTGGCACCGCGGTGGGGGGAGCAGATGAAGATGGCGCGGGCGATGTCAGGACGGGATTTGAAAATGAGCATATCCTCCATGAGTTTTTTCTCGCGGGAGGGGATGCGGACCTTATCCGGGGCCTCATGGAAGTAGCCGTTCCATATTTTATCGCCGGTATCCGTGAGCATGAGACGCCCGATCATGCCACCCATGCTGTGGCCAATGTAGACGATCGGTTTGTGGTCAGGGAAGACTTCGCGGACGCGGTCCAGTTCCTTCCGGAGCAGGGCTGCGGAATAAGGATAGGGATAGCCGCTGGGGTAGGAATAAACCCAGATTTGATATTTGGCACGGATCACGGGATCCATGCGCAGGGCATTGACCATGGGGACCCAGGTGGCGGGAGTGTCCAGCAGGCCGTGGACGAGGAGCAGGGGGATACGGTTTTTATCGTAAGGACGGAGGCGGGAGAGGCGGGCGGTTTCGGCGTATTTGTCAGGATCAATGAGGCGGGCGAGCCCCAACCGCTCCGGGCGCTCGCGGGTGAGGAGGACGGCGAGCGGCGTGGTGTAGTCGGCGGCCAGAGGGAAGGTGTGCCGGCCGATTTTGGTCGTGTCATCGTTGAGAGGATCCTGGAAGGAGATCACACAGGTATCCCCCTTGAAGGTGGCGGTGGCGGTGACCCCGTAATAGGTGCGGTTCTGGCTGAAGGTTCTGCGGGCGTCCGCCTTGACGGTGCGGCTGATGGCCACGAGGGAAGCCCCCAGGCCATCCCGGGTGGCGCGGCTGTTCAGGTATTCGCCGCCGACTTCGACCTGATCCGTGGGAAGAAATTCGTAGAGAGCAGGCGCCCAGCCATCCCGGGGGATTTTATAGTAGGTGAAGGTGAAGCGGCCGACCTTGAGCGGGCTCTGCCACGGGTTGAAGTCATGGGAGCGGATCAGGGAAAAAATGCGGCCGAGGGCAAAATTGTAGGCCCGCCGGATCTCAGGGCCGGCCGGTTGACGGTCCAGTTGATTGGCGACGTCACGGAGCGTGCTCAAATACAACTCACCGGCGAGAAAGGGTTCCTTTTGTTCCAGTTTGGTCGCTTTGGCGAAGGATTCCGCAGGGCTGGGCACCAGCGCGGTGAGGCCAGCCGGGTGATACAGGGGCTTGATTTCCCTGAGTTCAGCGATGCGGGCACAGCTGCTGCATGCAACGATTACTAGCAAAATGATCAGATGGCGCATATGGTAAAGGAAGGGAAAAAACTGATTTTCGGAAGGTGCCCTGCAGATACGCATCAGCGGGAAACGATCCACCGCGATTTCCAGGACCAACTTTTCTGGTGGTGCCGCTCCCTTGAATACCGGCAATTGCCTTTCCGAAAATCAGTGGTAAACTGTATGGAAATTCGTATAATTCGAGTTTTCCCAGGATAATTAACACCCCTTTATTTCCCTCCTCCAAATTCTTCTATGGCCACTGTTTCCTCCGTGCTTCAATTTGCCGGCACCATGCTGCTGGTGCTGCTGGTGTTTAATCTGATGATTTTGGTTCACGAATGGGGGCACTTTCTGGCGGCCCGCTGGCGGGGGTTGAAGATTGAAAAATTCCAGATCTGGATGGGGAATCCAATCTGGAAAAAAACTTACAACGGCGTGCAGTATGGCTTGGGATGGCTGCCCCTTGGCGGTTTCGTCGCTTTGCCGCAAATGGCACCGATGGATGCCATCGAAGGAAAAGTTGATGGTGCGGAAAAGTTGGCACCCATCAAGCCTATCGATAAAATCATCGTCGCTTTTGCGGGGCCACTTTTCAGCGCCCTGCTGGCTTTGTTTTTTGCCACTCTGGTCAGCATTTATGGACGCCCGCTGCATCCTGCGGAGCGCAATCCCACGATTGGGTATATTCTGTCCGGTGGCCCTGCCGCCAAATCGGAGCTGAAGATGGGGGACCGTATTCTGCAAATCGAGGGCCGGGAGGTTCTTGGATTTTTGGGTGCTTACCGCAGCGTGCAATGGGGCATCGCCTCCAGTGAGAAAAATCCAATCGAATTCCTGGTGCAACGCCCAGGCGAAGCACAGCCCCGCACCATCGCCGTCAATGCTCCCCAGGGTGAGGGTGAGGCCGACAAGGAGTATGCCAGGAATTCCTTATGGAGCAGACTCTGGTCCCGGCCTCCCTTCAGGCGGGTCGGCATCGGCCCTGCCGTGGAATACATGGTGGAAAGCACAAAGCCGCACAGCCCAGCCGAGCTGGCAGGGCTGAAAAAGGGGGATGTGATCGTTTCTGCGGATGGACTTCCGGTGATGAATGCAACCTCCCTTTTCGACATGGCTGCGGAAGGGGGCGGCAAGCCTATCAAATTGGGGATCAAGCGGGATGGAGCGATGCTGGACGTGGTGATGACTCCCGTGAAACCGGTCAAGACCTCCGAACTCAAGGAGATGGCCGAATTCTTTGAAAAACCAAATGCCGGCATGGTCCTTTCCGCTGCTGATCCTGACGCCGTCATCCTCGACAAGCCCAATCCCTTCAATCTGATTTATACCATGGGGGCCACCTCGATTGAAAACCTGAAGGCGCTTATTTTCCGGAAATCCAGTGTGAAAATCGATCACATGAGTGGTCCCGTGGGAATTTTGAGCACCTACTACAGCATTCTGAAACAGGATCATGCATGGCAGATGGTGCTCTTTTTCAGCGTCATGCTGAACATCGGTCTCGCCATTTTCAACATGCTGCCGCTTCCCGTGTTGGACGGCGGTCATATCACCATGTCCCTGATCGAGATCATCCGGGGCAAGGCCGCCAATATTAAAATCATGGAGTATCTTCAGTTGGGTTGCGTCCTGATGTTGCTCTCCTTTGTGCTTTATGTCAGCATGAAGGACTTTGGCGGCTTGCTCAACAAAGAGCCTGAGATCGAACTAAAATTTGCCCCCCCTGGCCACCAGGGCTGAGACGGGGTTCTCCTCCCCGGGACTGTGCGCTTGCCGTAAAAAGTTGGTGGAGAATTTAAAAACTTAAAATAAATCCCGCCACCATGCACCGCTATTGCCCTGACTTTTACCGCTTCCAGCGCCGTCCCACCCGTGTCGTCATGGTGGGGAAGGTTGCCATCGGCGGGGACAATCCCGTGCGCGTGCAGAGCATGCTCACCAGTGACACCCGGGACACGGAAGCCTGCGTGAAGGAAGCCCTGGGTTTGGTGGAGGCGGGCTGTGAAATCGTCAGGGTCACCGCCCAGACCCGCGTCTATGCGGCCAATCTGGAGCACATCAAAGCAGGCCTGCTCGCGGCGGGCTGTGATGTGCCGTTGGTGGCGGATATCCATTTCAAGCCGGATGCCGCGATGGAAGCCGCCAAATGGGTGGAGAAGGTGCGCATCAATCCCGGCAACTTTGTTGATAAAAAGAAATTCGAAGTCCGCGAATACTCCGACGATCAGTATAACGACGAACTGGCACGCATTGAAGCGGCTTTCATCCCCCTGGTGCAACTTTGCCAGGAAAAAGGCCGGGCCATGCGCATCGGCACGAATCACGGCAGCCTGAGCGACCGCATCATGAACCGCTATGGCGATACCCCGCGTGGCATGGTGGAGAGTGCCCTGGAGTTCGCCCGCATCGCCCGCTCGCTGAACTATCATAATTTTGTCTTCTCCATGAAGGCCTCCAACCCGAAGGTGATGATCGAAGCCTACCGCCTCCTTGTGGCCGGATTGGATGCCGAGGGACCGGACTGGAACTATCCGATTCACCTCGGTGTTACGGAAGCCGGTGATGGCGAGGACGGCCGCATCAAGAGCGCTATCGGCATCGGTTCCCTGCTCGGCGATGGCATCGGGGACACCATCCGCGTTTCCCTGACGGAAGATGCCGTTTATGAAATTCCCGTGGCCCAGGCCATGGTGGGCAGCCTCGCCGCTGAAACTGGCCGCCCTGCCCTGCCGGAACAGGGGCATCCGCTTTCCTATGATCCCTTCAGCTATAACCGCCGGGCCAGCGGGCGCGTGGAAATCCAGGGCCTCGGTATTGGCGGTGGGGAAACCGTCCGCGTTTTCGTCAGTCAGGCCCATTGGAACGCTGTTGCCCACAAGCTCAAACAGCTCGGCGAATATCAGCCGGAAATTATCACTGAAACCAGCGGCATCCTCCCGCTGAATCCTCTGGATGACGCCGCCGTGAGCGCCGTCAATGCCCTGCTGGAGCCCCGGGCCATCACCCTGCCGGATGGCTGGGAGCATCCGGTGATTGCTTCCTATCGTCTTATGGCCGCCCGGGTGGATGCCCGCCATCCGATTGTTTTAAAGGACACCTGTTTTCCCTCCACCACGGAGGAAAAGCCGTTCCTGGATGCGCTGCTGCCCGCCGCCACCAACATTGGAGCACTGCTTTGCGATGGCATTGGCGACGCCGTGCTCATCCAGGGAGAAGCCGCTCCCAATGCCGGTTTGCGGCTCGCTTATAACATTTTGCAGGCCGCCGGCACCCGCATCTTCAAGACGGACTACGTCGCCTGCCCCAGCTGCGGCCGCACGCTGTTCAATCTCCAAAGCACCACCGCCAAAATCCGCGAAGCCACCGGTCATCTCAAGGGCGTGCGCATTGCCGTGATGGGTTGCATCGTCAATGGCCCGGGGGAAATGGCGGATGCTGATTTTGGCTACGTCGGTGGAGCCCCCGGCAAGATCAATCTCTACGTCGGCAAAACGGCGGTGGAATTCAACATCCCCGAAGCCGAAGCCGTGCAGCGCCTCACCGGACTCATCCGCAGCCATGGAAAATGGATCGACGCCCCTCCTGAAGCCGCTGCGATTTAGCTTTAAAAGAATGCTGACGGGCCACGGATGGCACGGATAAAACTGATCATCACAAATATACGCAGAATCTCCATCACAGCACTGCCTCCAGCCCACCATCTGGTCAGCCGGATGGTGGGCGGGAGCATTTGAATGAATGATTTGGAGCTGCCGGACAAGGCTGTGGCGTTTCACCGCTGCCGGACCCCGTGGTGCCCAATCCTTATTTCTGTTCCTGATGGTGTTCTTTGTGGTCGCTATCCGATTTTTCCTTCATGCCTTTCATCCCCTTCATCATGGGACACTGTGCCATGGATTTTTTGCCCATGTGCATGTGCTGCATCATGTGGTTCATCATCTCCTCGTCCATTTTTGCCTTGCGCTCATCGGTGGCAGTGCGCTGCTCCACCATTTTGGTGATGATGGCTGCCATCAGTTCTGATTTCCTGTCCTGCGGTGCGCTGTTCATCGCGGCGATCTCCCCGGCAAGGCTGATGTCCTGGGCCTTGATGTCCGCATTCATCTTCGCTTTCTGCTCCTTCATTTCCCTGCATTGCTCCATCATTTTGGAGTCCGCCATTTTCTCCCCCCCGGCTGCTTCTTCGGAATGCCTTGGCACGGGAGACCAGATGGCCAAAGTCATAGCCAAGGCCAGGCAGGAACAGGTGAGGATGCTATTTTGTTTTTGGTTTTTCATCATCTTTTTGTTTTCTTTTGGTGGTGGGTGGCTGGTGCCAGGCCGGCAGCAGGTGGGTGAATACCGGATTCCCCGGTTTCCCGGCACGGCTGCCACGGGTCATGTTATCCCCGGTGGGCTGGCGTCGCGATGGGGTGATCACCCCAAAGTGGATTCAGGAAAAGATTTTTTGGCCGGCGGGTGGGCGGGAGGGCTGGCTTCAGGCGTCCTCCGGGCCTTCGGGCACTTCGGCAATGAGGCGCTGAATGGCATCCACTTTTGAGCCGATAAAGAGCACGTTCAGCAAATCAATTTGTTCATGCGTGGCTCCTGAGGTCTGAATTTTCAGGTCTCCGGAACCGAAACCGAGAAGCCAGTGGCGGAAGATGTCATCGCGATGTTTTTCCAGGGCCATGCCCAGGGCGTTGTAGCTTTTGGAGCCGCTGCCAAACAGCCTCTTGTGGGTAATCTGCCCGGGCGTGACCTCCCAGTAGCTCAGGCGGTCAATCCCAATCACGGTGAAGACCCAGGTCACAAACATCAGGGTGGAGAACCAGAAATAAGCTCCCATGGAGAGATGGATGGTGAGGTTTCCAAACCAACGAAACACCTCATCCCACCTGCCAAAATAAGCCAAAACAACGGTCGCCAGCGCGGCCACCAGAATGACGATTCCGGATGCCAGGCCGCGCACGGAAAAGTTCGTGATCATGATGATGAGGAAGAGTGAGAGAAATTAGATCACCCCGGGGTTATTGCTGGGATGAACCCATGCCATCGCCTGTCCGCTGGAACCTACGGACTCCGGCCGGCCATGCCACCAAGTGAGGGCCGCCATTGCATAACCGATTACCCAGACCGGCCACCAGAAGAGGAGCGAGGAGTGACTGTAGATGCGGATGCTGGTTTGACGCGGCTGGCGGTGCGGAGCGGCAGGTTCAGGAACAGGATCCGCGTAAGCAGGTTGGGGGATCCTGCTGGAACCGGATTCGGGGGCAATGGGAGGGTGGAGTTCATTCATGATAGGGAATTTAAAGATAGGGTTTCAGCCCATCACATGGATGCCGCTTCCATGATGATTTTGACCAGGGTGGCCTCCACTTCCTGCGCCACCTCAGTCAGTTGCGGGGTGTTGAACATCGCCAGCAGGGTGGTCGGCTTCAAGGTGGCCAGGGTGGTCCTGCCGTCCTGCTCGTAGATGGAGATCCGGCAGGGCAGCACGGTGGAGATACTCAGGTTTTCATCGAGCACTTTTTTCGCCTGATGCGGCTGGCAAACTTCGAAGATCAGGCACTCATGGTCGAACTCCACGCCCTTCCTGGTCATGGACTCATGGAGGTTGAGAATCTGCATGACGCCAAACTGATTGGCCTCGACAGCGGCCCGCAGGGACACCGCTGCTTCCTTTACGGTTTTATCGGTGGAGCGTATTATCAGCATAAGGAGGGGGTCGCCGGGTTGAACGGCACCTTGGATGGTTATGGCCGGGCGCACCATGGGGTGAAACCCTGCCTGTGCCCGTTGCGCTGCGGCTGGAACAGGCATATTTTCTGCGGGTCGGACTCCAAAGGGAGCCCTCCCAGACGGCGGCGGAATTCTGGAAGGAACACGATGCCGCCCCCTGAGGCCCGGAATTTAAGTGCATCCCCCTTGGAGTGGGCTATGGTTCCGGATGAATAACGTATCGCCGGAGGTGGTTTTTGAATTGTCAGGGTTATCCTGCGGCTCGTGTGTGGGCAAGGTGAAGGAGCGGCTGCTGGGATGGCCCGGGGTTGGGAAGGTGGAGGTGACGCTGGTGCCGCCGCAGGCCCGGTTGGTGGTGGAGCGTATGGTGACCGTGGATGAGGTGAATGAATGGCTGGCTCCGCTCGGGAAATACCGGGCCGTGGCGGGCGTGCCGGTGGCGGGTGGACCTGAGCCCGTGAGCCCTGGGAAGGCCGCAGCAGCTGGGGGGGGCCGGGCAGGGGTGACGACTTACCGGCCGCTGCTGATCCTGATGGGGTATCTGCTGGCAGCCGTTGGGGCGGCGAATATCGCCCGGGGGGGCTTTGAGGTGGCTTTTTCCATGCGTTTGTTTATGGGCGGCTTTTTTGTGGCTTTTTCATTTTTTAAAATGCTGGACTTGCGGGGATTCGCGGCCGCCTACCGGAGTTATGATCTGGTGGCGGCCGCCGTGCCGGCCTGGGGATTGGTCTATCCATTTGTGGAGCTGGGGCTGGGTCTGGCCTATTTGGCGGATTGGCAGCCCAGGGGGGTGAACGCTGTGACCGCCCTGGTGATGGCGGTGAGTCTGGCCGGGGTGCTCCGGGCGGTGTGGTCGAAACAGAAAATCCGCTGTGCCTGCCTGGGCACGGGGTTCAACCTGCCGATGTCCACGGTGACGGTCGTGGAGGATGGGGTGATGCTGGCGATGGCGCTGATGGCGCTTTTTTGAGGGACGGTGCCGGGAGATCAGAGGCCGGTGAGGATGCGGTCGTCGGTTTCCAGGGTGACAGGGCAGTGGTCGGAGCCGTGGATGTCATGGCGGATTTTGCATTGCGTGAGGGCGGGGCGGAGCTGGGGGGAGGTGCACCAATAGTCGATGCGCCAGCCGATGTTGTTGGCGCGGGCGTTGGCGCGGTAGCTCCACCAGGAGTATTGTTTGGGGCTGGGATCGAACTCGCGGAAGGCATCGTGGAAGCCGGCGGCGAGGATATTATCGAAGCCGGCACGTTCTTCGGCGGAAAAGCCTGGGTTGAAGCGGTTGGAGCGGGGATTGGCGAGGTCGATTTCCTTGTGGGCGACGTTGAGATCGCCGGCGGCGAGGACGGGTTTTTGTTGTTCCAGGCTGGAGATGTAAGTGAGAAAGGCGGCGTCCCAGGCGATGCGGTAGGGGAGGCGGGCCAGTTCGGCCTGGGCGTTGGGGGTGTAGACGCAGACGATGTAGCAGGCGGGGTATTCAAGGGTGAGGACGCGGCCTTCGCGGTCATGGTCCGCGTGGCCGATGCCGTGGTGGACGGCGAGGGGCGGGTGTTTGGTGAGGATTCCTGTGCCGCTGTAGCCGGGTTTGGCGGCGCGGTTCCAATACCGCTGGTAACCTGGCAGCCACTCGAAACTGACACTGGCAGGGTCGACCTTGGTTTCCTGGAGGAGCAGAAAACCGGGCTGCTCGGCGAGGACGAATTCAGGGAGGCCTTTGCCCATGACGGAGCGGAGGCCATTGACGTTCCAGGTGATAAGTTTCATACGCGGACCAAGGCGCGGTCCGGTGAGGGATGCAAGGCAAGGGGGCGGGGAGGCGGCTTTGAATAAATTCACGCGATGGCATTTGCCGGAACATGTTCGTGCTGCGTTTGGGTCCACGGCGGACTGTTCCTGCGCGTTCCCGTTCCCTGCGTGGCCATTCCGCTGGATTTTACGGTAGCCGCCGGGCACAGCCTGTGCTCCATGCCTAAAGCCGTCCCACAAGCCTGTTTGCCATGCCTGCGCGCCCTCCATCTTCGGGGCGCGCTTCCCATTTCAGGTGCCCGAGGCCCGAAACTGAATTCTGAACTCCTGATAAAATCCGTCTTATGAGCACTGCCCCCGTCTTCAATCTTAAAAACCCCTGCCTGGCCACGATGAAACTGGCCCGTAAACTCTCCAGGGAAGGCTCGCCCAAGGACACGCGGCATTTTGAGATCGACCTGCGCGGCAGCGGATTGACGTTTGAGCCCGGAGATTCCCTTGCTGTCCTGCCTGCCAATTGCCCGGATCTTGTCCAGGATATCCTCAAGGCCCAGGGCTGGACCGGCGGGGAAGCTGTGGAAGATCTCAACAAAAAACCCTCCACGCTGCGCGGGGCTCTCACCACCACCTGCAATCTGGCCACTCCGGACAAGAAATTCCTCAACGCCATCGTCGCCAAAACCAGCAACGCGCCGGAGTTGGTAAAGCTGCTGGAACCTGAACGGAAGGAGCAATTGGAAGCCCACCTGCATGGCCGCGAACTGATCGATTTTCTGCACGATTTTCCCGACGCCAAATTCGAGCCCCAGGAATTCATCAGCCTCTGCAAAAAGCTCCTGATCCGCCTTTACTCGATCAGTTCCAGTCTGAAGGCGAATCCAGACAGCGTGCACCTCACGGTGGCTACGGTGCGCTATCACACTTTTGGACGGGACCGGAAGGGCGTTGCCTCCACCTACCTCGCCGAGCGTGTCGCATTGCATGAGACTGTCATCCCCACCTTCATCAAGGAAGGCAAAGGCTTCCGGCTCCCCGCGCCGGATGACGAAACGCCGGTGATTTTCTGCGGGCCGGGCACGGGCATCGCGCCGTTCCGGAGTTTTCTGCAGGAGCGCAGCGCCACTGCGGCCAAGGGCAAGGCCTGGCTCTTCTTTGGCGAAGTCAGCTCCAGGACGGATTTTTTCTACGAGGAGGAATTCAACGAATACCTGAAGACCGGTGTCCTGACCAAACTGACCACCGCCTTCAGCCGTGATCAGCCGGAAAAAATCTACGTGCAGCACCGCATCGCCCAACACGCCCAGGAACTGTGGGAATGGCTGGAAGCCGGGGCGATCTTTTACATTTGCGGGGACGCCAGCCGTATGGCGGTGGACGTGGATCAGGCCCTGCACACCGTGGTGGAAAAAGCCGGAGGAAAATCGCCCGGGGAGGCAGCCGAATACATCGAACAACTCCGCAAGGACAAACGCTACCGCCGGGACGTTTATTGAGGGGGGCTCCGGCGGACTGCGCCTGAGCCGCCATCCGGTTTTTGCGGAAATCCGCCAAATCCTTTTCCGTCTGGATTTTTGTTTGCAAAACGCTCCGAACCGTTTTTAGTGACCACCCCCCACCTGGGGCCATTCTGAACCAATTTACTTACCATGGGATCCCTCAAAAAACGGAGAAAGACCAAGATCAACAAGCATAAGCGGAAGAAGCGCATGCGTGCGAACCGCCACAAGAAGCGCTTGCGTTACAAGTCCTAGTCCCGCAGCATCGGGAGCATGAAAACCCGGAAGTCCGCCCCGCCCCGCGCCGGTCTACCCCGTCGTTTGATCAACGCGTCCCGGATTGGACTCACGGCCTGTATCGCTGGATTTCTCCCTGATCTGAAAGCCCACGCGGATGCTCCCAGAGCAGCCCCGTGGGCATCTGTCATGCCCGGATCAGAGCTGACCCCTGCCAGCGCCGTCCCGGAAGCCATCCAAACTGCCGCCGGGAAACGGGCCCGGGCCCTTTCGCTATATTACAAGGCCCACTGGCTGGAACAGGAAAGCGACGATCCCTCCGCTCTCGCGGTTTATCTGGAAGCGGAGGCCTTGAATCCCGCGCAAGCCACAATCACTCAACGCATTATCGGCATCTATACCCGCACTGGCCGGATGAATGAAGCCTTGGCCCTGTTGGAACAAAACGCCGCCCGCGCCCCCCAGGACCCCGCGCCCCTGCTCCGTTTGGCCCGGTTTTTGGAGAAGCACCACGCTGACTCTCCCGAGCTAAAACTGCGGGCGCTCCGCACGGTGGAGTCCGTCATCGCCAAATTCCCCACCTGCACGGATGCCGTGGATCAGCTCGTAAGTCTCCATCTGAGCGATCAGAACCGCGGGAAAGCCCAGGCCGTGATCGACGCCGCGCTGCGTTCCAGGAGCACCGACCCGTTTTACTGGCTCTCCCTCGTCACCCCCACACGGAACGCCTATCCGCTGGACGACCGGGCTCTATACGGAAAACATTTTGCTTTGGTCAGCACCGGCATCGAAAAGGCGCTCTCGCTTGGTCCGGACCAGCCCGATATTCAGGAAGCAGCAGGGGATTTCTTCGCCCGCAACCAGCAGCCGGCCCGGGCGCTCGCGCTTTATGAAAAAGCCGCCTCCACCCGTCCCGGCGATCTCAAAACGCGGCAAAAGCTCGGTCAACTCCTGCGCATGGCGGACCGTAACCTCGAAGCCATCACCCTGTTTGAATCCCTGCTCAGTATTGACTCCGCCGATTTGGTCTCCCTGAAGGCCTTGGTCTCCCTTTACGAAAAAACGGATCCCGCCCGCGCCTTGACGCACCGGGCGGAGATCCTCCGCCTTGATGGCGGCGATCCCCGCGATTACGCCACCACGACGAATGAACTGCTCGCCGCCAAGCGTCCCACCGAGGCCCTGACGCTGATCCGGCGCGGAATATTCTTCAACCCGAAGGCCGCCCAACTGCCCTACCTGCACGCGCGGGTGTTGTCGGAAAAAGGCGATCCCCTGGCTGCCCTTGATGCCTTGGCCACCGCCGAGTCCATGGCCAGGGAAACCGCGCCGAAGCTGCTCGACTCCGCCTTTTATTACAGTTGGGGCTCCACCGCTGCCCGGGCCAGGCGTCTGGATGAAGCCGAGGCCCGCTACCGGCAATCCATCGAAAAAGCCCCGCCGAAAGAACCCGAACGGGCGGCTCCGGCCTACAACGATCTGGGATTTCTGTGGCTCTCGCAAAACAAAAACCTCGAAGCGGCTGGCGAACTGCTGCACACCGCCAACGACCTCGTGAAGGATTATCCGCCCTATCTGGACAGTCTCGGTTGGTTTTATTTTCTGAAAAAAGACTACCCTGCCGCCCTGACGCACCTGCACCGCGCGGTCAAACTGGCCCAACCCCAGCCCCCGCAGGAACTGTTGGATCATCTCGCCCAAGCAGAAGCCGCCGCCAAAGCGGCCAAATCCTGAGGAGCACGCCGGCGATCCCCGCTTTCCATTTCAATAAGCCATGCCTTGGGCCATGGATTGCAGAGCCCCATCAGCCATTTCCAGGTGATTCGGCATTTGGGCGGCGATTTCCCGGCTATGGGTGACCATGATGATAGTAGCGAGGCCTTCCTGATGGATGTTATGAAAGAGGTCAAGGACGCGGGTGGCGTTGGCGGAATCCAGATTTCCGGTGGGTTCGTCCGCGAGGAGGAGGCGGGGCCGGTGGACCAAGGCACGGGCCACAGCGGCCCGTTGCAATTCCCCGCCACTGACTTCGTGGGGCAGGCGGTTGGCTTTTTCCCGCAGCCCGGCGAGGGAAATAAGTTCCACGGCGCGCACGGTGGCTACGGCTTGCCCGCTGCCGCCCAGAATCAGGGGCAGCGCCACGTTTTCCAGAAGGGTCATGCCTGGGAGGAGATGAAAAAACTGGAAGACGATGCCCACGGTCTCCCGGCGGTAGCGGGTGCGTTGGGATTCCGTCGCGTGCTGGAGGGCGATACCGTTCACCGTAATCTCGCCCGCGTCCGGCTGGTCCAAAGCCCCCAGGAGATGAAGCAGGGTGCTTTTCCCACAACCGCTGGGGCCCGTGATCGCCGTCATGCTGCCAGCCTCCAGATTTAATGAAACATCCTGAAGCGCACGGACTTGCCGTCCATTGGCCTCCTGGTAAGTGCGCGTCACATGGCTGATTTTGATCATAATGGGTAAGCAGAAGACCACTCAGATAAATCAACCGGTTCAAAAGAACCGCAGTCCCGCTATAGTCTTATTTAATTTTATACGCTATTACCAGTAAATCGTTACCCAAATTTTTCAAATTAATTAGGAATGGAACCCTGATTGTTAATCTGACGGGGGGAATGATCCCGCCAATGAGCCGTTCGTGCCATTCCTTATTCATACCGCAGCGCCTCAATCGGGTCCAGGGCAGCGGCCTTTTTTGCAGGGTAAAAGCCGAAGAAAATTCCGATGAACGCGCTGAAGGTAAAAGACATGAGGATCGCCGAGGGGGAAATCAGGGTATTCCAGCCCGTGATCATGGTCACCAGTTTCGCGGTGCCAACGCCAACGAGAATGCCGAAAACACCGCCAAGGCAGCTCAGGACGATGGATTCCACCAGAAACTGCAGGAGGATGTCCCGCCCGTGCGCTCCCACCGCCATGCGGATGCCGATCTCACGGGTGCGTTCTGTCACACTGACCAGCATGATATTCATAATGCCGATGCCGCCGACGAGGAGGGATACACTGGCGATCGCAGCCAGCAGTCCGGTCATGACTTTGGAGGTGGCATTGGCGGTCTGGGCGATGTCTTCCTGGCTGCGCACCATGAAGTCAGAATCCTTTTCCGGTCCGATGCGGTGGCGTTGGTTGAGCAGGCTGGTGATCTGGGCCTGCATGTCCGGCATGGCGGAGGCCTGTTCAGCCTGGACGTGGATGGTGCGCACGGTTTCTGTGCCGATGATGCGTTTCATGGCGCTGGTGTATGGGACGAAGACGGCGTCATCCTGATCGCTGCCCATCAGGGAAGAGCCTTTGCGGGTGAGCACGCCGGTGATGAGAAAAGGGATATTGCGCACCCGGATAGTCCCGCCCACCGGGTTTTCCCCGTTGAAGAGTTCCTCGACGACGGTGGCTCCTACCACCGCTACCTTCGTCGCGCCGCGCACATCCCGCTCGGTGAAACAGGTGCCTTCTGCCAAGGGCCAGCGCCGCAGGTCGAAGTATTCCGGGGCGACGCCGTTGATGGTGGTCAACCAGTTCTGATTTCCAGCGGCCACCCGCTGGCTGCGGCGCGCTTCCGGGCTGATGGCCTTGACGCCATCCACCTCGCTGCGGATCGCTTCCATGTCAGGAATGGTCATGGTGTAGACCCCGCCGGAGCCACTGCTGACTCCCCGGCTGTTCATGCTGCCGGACATGACGAGGATGACGTTTTCCCCCAGGCTGGCGATCTGGTTTTCCACCATGGCCTTGGCCCCATTGCCAATGCTGACCATGGCGATCACCGCCCCGACGCCGATGATGATGCCCAGCGCGGTGAGGAGCGAGCGCATTTTATTGCGCTGCAGGGCCCGCAGGGAAGTGCGGAAGGTCGTGCCGGTTCTCATGGGAGGGTTATTTGAAATAACGCCGCAACACTTTTTGTTCCGCCGGCATCAACTGATCCCGCCAGACGGCATCCCCTCCCCCGGCTGGCTGGGCCGCCGCCCCACCGCCGGCAGGGCCGGAGGGTGATTTATCCAGCTGATGTTCAATGTCCCTGGTGCCCAGGTGATCTCCGGGCAGGCTGCGGCTGAGGTCGCCGCTTTCCAACTGTTCCAGCTTGTTGGTCGAAAGGTCGCTGGCATTCTTTTCAAATGTCAGGTCGCCTGTGCCGGGACCCCGGTTCACTCCGCCACGCCCTTTGCCTTCGCCGTCTTTTCCGTCTTCCCCCTGGCCCTCTCCGCTTCCTTCGCCGGGCTTGCCATTGAGCAAATCCGCGAGGGCCTGCTCTGCCTCGCTTTTGCCTCCGGTGCCACCTTTTCCCTGACAGTTTTTACAGGCTTCGGATTTGGCCTTGAAGTTTTCCAGCATCTTCTTCAACTGCTCCGGGTTCATCTCCTTCAGTTTCGAGGGATCCAGATTGCCCAATTGTTTTTTCAATTCCTCACTGGCCCCGAGGGAAGAGTTTTTAATGCCCTCGACGGCATTTTCCATTTCGCTCTGCAACTGTTGGCGGGCGGTGGGACTGAGGCTGCTATCGTATTTTTCCAGTGACTCCGCCGCGTCTGCCGCGGTCTTCAATTGGCTTCCCAACTGGCCGGCGGCTTCTGCCAGAGCGGTTTCCAGGGTATCGGCCGCTTCCAGGCTGTGGTGGCTGTAGTAATCTTCCGGAGGTTGGTTGAGCAGGGCTTCCAATTGCTCCCTGGCCTTGTCCAATGCCGCAGGGTCGGCGACTTCCTCTTTTTCCAAAAGCTTCAGCAGGTCTGCGGTCCGCGTCAGGGCCAATGGCGGGGGCAGGGCAGCAGGCACCGCTTTTCCGGAAACCGGCAGCAGGAAGGCCAGCAGCAGGCTGCTGACGGTGAGCAGGACCGGCGCGATCAACCATGCGGCCCGGAAGCGCAGTCCATCTTCCACCTGCGCGGGCGCGGGCGGCCAGGCGGTGACCCCAGCGGCGGCGGCGCTGAGAGCATTATTCAAGTGCAGGTGGGACTCCAAACGCACCATAGCAGCCTGCCCGGCGCAGAAGTGCCGCCTGCCCACCCACCAGCAGCCCAAGCCCGCCAGAAGGTAGAGGCCCAACAATGCAGCCGAGGTGGCTCCTCCGGGCAGCGGCCAGCCTTGACGGCGCATCACCAGCACCACTGCCAGCACCGCCAGACTGAGGCCCGCCGCCCACGGGGCGTAGAGTTCCAGCCACCAGGCCAGATTAATCCGGCGCTCGGTGCGCCGGGCATGTTGCTGCCAGAGGGGGGCGGAAGTGGCGTGCTTATCCATGGTCTGGAAACGTCACTCATTCCTGACTTGATGCAAATCCTTCTTTTTCCTCCGTTGCTCCCGGTTCCCTTTCCCATTCCAATCCCCAAAAAAAGCGTCCCAGCCAGGGAAACTGACTGGGACGGCAAATGGGTTGGGTTTTGGTATGGGGTTTTGGTGTTGGGTGGTGGTGTTTGGAACGCTGGTCGAACCAGAAGCCGTCAAGCCGTCGCCGCGACCGGCACGATGGGCTCAGGGGGCGTCAGCGCGTCCTTGAGTTTTTCGAGACCGCGGTATTGCTTCACGTTTTTTTCGACCATGCCGCGCGAGACGAGATTTTGAAGCTTTTCATACGCCCGCAGACGCAGCATCTCTTCCCCGCCACTCACGGCGTTCCTCAATTTCAGGCACTCATAAACAGCTTCAAACAGACTATTGAAGTCATACACCTTCGGTTTAAGAAGGGCAGCCACGAGTTCGTCTGTAACATGATCCGGAAGCCGTCGGGAGAACCTGGTTCGTTTGGTGGTAGCCATAGATCGGACAGTTTAGCACAGGAATGCAATTTTGCGACCGATTTCGTGAATTTCTCCTAAGGTTTTCCTGGAACTGCGATTCTTTCTCAGGATTCGCAAAGCCTCCTTGGTGACACTTCTGTTTCACCCGGTATATTAACAAGGCTGAGAATGACCAGTAAAAATATCGTTAAAACTTAAATTTCAAGCTGGATTTAAGGTTTAGAATTGGCTTCCTTTCGTTTCGGCACGAAAGAGGAATTTTTTAGGTTCTTTTCTTCCGCCGGGGGCAACTCGGGCTTCACCGGGACCGCCTTTTCCTTACTCCCAGTAATTTCAAAGGAGGGCAGGGGATCCGCTCCGTCATCAAAACCACCGATGCAGGCCACTCCTTCGCGGGTGATTTCAAAGGCTTCAATGCTGCAGGGATATACCGCATCTGCATGGTCATCGATGATTTTTTGCCCGAAAGCCTGGAACTCCCCAAAATTCCTCGAAAACAGGTAAACCGTGTGCCGGTCCGGCACCAGCGCGACCAAGCGATCCCCCAAAAACCCTTGAAACAGAGGAACGATCCGGGGCGACAGGATCATGCTGGCGGCAAAAGGACGTTCGCTCTTTAACTTGATGTAGGCGATTTGTCCCGCCTTGTCCCGTGCCACCACGGGCTTGATGCTGACCAACAGCCGGGTGGCGGCGGCGGCGGCTTTGGTCATGAATTGATCCCAGTTCAGCCCGGCAGCTTCGAATTCCTCCTTCGAAAGATGGGTCAGACCCAGCACGGAGTCCTCCTTCGCCGGCACGATCACGGTGCGTTTCGCGTCCTGCAGCGGGCGGGCGAGGGCAGTGCGCAGTGCTACCGGTTCCAGGGCGGCGACTATTGGTTCCAGAGCAGGTCCAGATACTTTGGCTTGAGCGGAGACGGTGTCCGGCCCGAGCCAGGCCCAGAGCGTGACAACCAATAGGGAGATTTGCCTTTTCATTATCCATTGACCGCTGAAAACAGGGGTTCCGCAAGTCTGGAAAGTCCGTCCGTTCCGCCACACCTTCCCACCCCGCGATTTTCCCACTTCATCCATCCACAAAATAGCTCCAAGACTACCGGCGATAGGACTCGAACCTACACGCCTTTAAAGGGCAACGGATTTTGAGTCCGCCGCGTCTACCATTCCGCCACACCGGCTTGTCTTGATGGAGGAGGGATAAAAACACGCCCCCCTCCGGATGGCAAGTGACAAAAGCCCGGCGCTGCGTGGCGCAAATTAGGGGAATCACGCCGGGAAAAAAAATAAAAGCGCGGCCCGTGAGCCTTTTCGTCCTCGTTTCGCTCATGACAGGGAGAAGACCATCATCATGAACTTTATGAAATCGAAAATCAGCCTATACCAGCACGGTGAACCCTGACACCACCACCTTCACGGTGTCGCCGTTTGCAGTGGAGGCCGCCGCAACAGTCGAGGTGCGGATCAATGGCGGCAGCTATATCAGCGTGCCCAACGGGGGCACCAGTGCGCTGCTGCCGCTCAACCCCGGCAGCAATCCCATCGAAATCCTCGTCACCGCGCCAAACCGCACCACCACCAGGCTTTACACCCTGACCGCCTTCCGCACCTTGCCTGGCTCGCCCGGCGAGGTTGACTTTTTGAACCCCTCCGTCTCCGGCTTCACCATGAATGCCACGGTGGTGGACCCGGAAGGCCGCACGTTCCTCGCCGGGAATTTCTCGTCCGTCCTGGGCACTCCCCGCAGCCACATCGCCCGGCTTCTCGCGGACAGCACGCTCGACCCCGGTTTCAATCCCCAGGCCAGCGGCGGCGATGTCCTCAGCGTCGCGGTGCAGCCTGACGGCAAGGTCATCCTCGGCGGCGATTTCTCCTTTGTGAATGGCGTGCCCCGCAACCGCTTCGTCCGCATCAAGTGAACGCCGCCCCTCCCTCCTTTGCCAGCAGGGAATGGAGGCAGCAGAGTCTCTTAGCGGAAAACCACCGGCTTGGCGCCTGCGATGGAGTCGACAATCAGATAATCGCTTCCGTTGAATTCGGTGAGGACGAGATTAACATAATACTGGCCTGCGGGAGGCTTGATGTATTTCAGGGTGTTTTTGAGATTGGTGTAGGTGTAGCCGGGCTTGAGGGCGTCCTTTTGCAGGGTGCCGATCATAAAACCCTTGATGCCTCCACCTTGATAGGGCTGCTTCGTCGCCCACAGCGCGAGACGCAGGCTGCCGGTGCCGCCGGGGCGGTTATGCGAGATTTTGGCGACCTCCAACCCGATGGTGCCGCCTTCTGTGCTGCTTTGCCAGCTCCATGGGCCCGTGAGGCTGAACAGATCGATGGGACCCAGCACGGTAGTGCCGGGGAAGTTCCGGTAGTCCGCGATCACATATTCCCCGCCGGAGAATTCCATGAGTGTCAGGCAAAGGGTGTAGGCCCTTTTGGCGGGGGGGAGCGTGACGTCCGGGGTGCGGCTGGGATTGGTGTAGACATTTCCCGGATTCAGGCCTTCAAACCGGGCACTGGCGATTACCTTGCCCTGGATGCCGCCCCCCTGGTAAGGCTGGTCCACAGCCCACAGGCGGAGCATGAGCGTGCCGGTGGCATTTTCCCGGCTGGGATTCACTATTCGGTCGCAGCCGAGGGTGACGCGGGTGGTGTGATAAATTTGAAGCGGGTGCCGCCTTCTATTTTGGCTCCGGCGCGGCTGGCGGTGATGGAGCAACAGAAAAGGAGAAGTGTCAGAAGGAAAGAGGTGGGCATGCGGCAGGAAACGCTGGATTGCCCGGGCCGCCATCAAAATTTTGCACCACCTTTCGCAAGCGGGCAGTCCATCCGAAGACTGGAATGGTGCCACCAGCCGCTTGCCAGCTTGCGAAGGCGGCGGCTCTGCGCCACGGATGCGGGATGATTGCCAGACAGGTTTTTTATAGTGGACGCGTGCAGGGGGTGGGATTCCGATACACCGTCCGCCAGTTGGCGGCTGGCTACGAGGTCTCCGGCTGGGTGAAAAACCTGCCGGATGGCCGGGTGGAATTGCTGGTCCTTTCCCGTGACTACGATGAACTGGTGGCTTTTCTAGCTGAATTGAAGGACAACTCTGCCGTCGCCCATTATATCAAGGAATGGGAGGAGCATCCCGTCTCCCCTGCGCCCCAGGGCATCACCGGCTTTTCCATCGCACGGGATTGATCCCGGCAAAAGATAGCGCCAGACTGGCTCCATGGACTTCCTCAGTATCCGTCAAATCCGTCAGGCCACCAGTGGGTCCCCCCTCGCGGCGGAAGTGCACCTGCAGATCGAGCGCAGCCAGGTGAAACCCACCAAAAGCGGCTCGGAATTCCTCGAATGGAAACTGACCGACGCCAGCGATCACCTCGTCCTGCGGGTCTGGAGCGATGCTCCGGTCTATGCTGCCGCCAAGGACCTGCCAGCCGGTTCCTTCATTTCCATCAAGGGGGAATGGAGCAGCGGCACCTATGGTTTGGAGCCCCGGCAATGGACCTGGCGGGAACTCGACGGGGCAGAACGCGAGGCGGTGCTCGGCGGGCCGGTGGCCCTGCGTGAAAAGCAGGAACGGGACTACGCGGACATCCTCACCATGACGCAGGCCATCGCGGATCCCCGCCTCCATGCCCTGTGCCGCTTGTTTTTGGAGGAATTTGGCGAGCGCTTCCGCCGCACCGGCGCGGCCCGCGAATACCACCACGCCCGTCGCGGGGGACTGGTGGAACATGTCGCTCAAATGATGCGGGCCGCCCTCGCCCTCGCGGAAGTTTACCCCGCCTCCAACCGGGATTTGCTGGTGGCTGGTGTCCTCTTTCACGACTGCGGAAAGCTGTGGGAAAACTGTTATGACCGCGGGGGATTTAACATGCCCTACACCGAGGCCGGGGAACTGATGGGGCACATCCCCATGGGTATCGAACTGGTCAACCGGCTCTGGCGCCAGCTCATGGAAACCGCCGGGGCGTCATGGCATCCACTGCTGCCTGCCAGCGAAAGCGTCCGCCTGCATCTGCTCCACTTGATCGGCGCACATCACGGCGAATACCAATTTGGCTCGCCCGTGCTGCCCCGCACGCCGGAAGCGATCCTGCTGCATCACGTGGATAACATTGATGCCAAGCTGGAAATGCTGGCCGACGCCTATGACACTGCGGCTCTCCTCGCTCCCAACATCTTTGAAAGACGCCGGCCCCTTCCCGGAAATCCCGTCAGGCCTCTGCAGGCCTATCAGCCACTGGAAATGCCATTTGACCCTGAGGCTCCGTCGCCTGGACCGGGTTCCGGTCAGGAAGCCGCCGCACAGCAGTGATCAGCCGTGCCGCCCCGTTTCGTTGGAGATTTTGTTGCCTACCTTCTGCAAATCGCGGCCAAAGCCCTCGGTAGTGCGGCAGGAGCTTCCAAACACTATGGCAGCGGCAAGTGCCACCAGAGCAAGGGTGGTGCGGGAACGGGAGTTGATTGGGATGCTTTTCATCGGTGGAGAGGGTTGGATTGCTATTGGATCCGCCGGAAAGCGGATGGATCCATGCTTCTGCATTCCTTGTGCCGATGCCGGCTGTATCGCAAAACCCACTCATCTGCAACGGCTTGCAAAAATGAATTCCCGTGCCTGGAACGGTAATTCATGGCGCTTTGCAAAGCTCTGCCAAGGCGTCACTGGCAAAACGCCACACCCCGGCATCCTCCGGGGGTTGCCATGGCTCAGGGCTTTTTCCCGTAGGCATCCACCAGATATTTCGTCAGGGGAGCCATCACCTCATCCGGCAGGGTGGCGCCGAATTTCTCCTTCATCTTTTTCACGGTGCCCTGCCAATAGGCGGCCGGCAGGGGAGGCTGGGATTCGGTGTATTCCGTGGAGTGGCAGTTCAGGCAAAAGGCCTGCGCCAGTTCCACTCCGGGGGCGTTGCGGTAGGTCCCGGTTTCGGGCGGGAGTTCGAGCTTCCGGATTCCGGTGACGGCTGGGGGCGTGGCGGGAGCGGGGGTTTGGGCGAGTGCGGTGGTGAGCAGGACGGCAGCGCCAAGGAGTGGGAAAAGGAGCTTCATGGCAGAATGGCTAGGTGATGATGATTTTGGTGGTTTCCACGCCATTCCGCATGTATCCGGCCGGGTTCCAAAGGGAGACCAGTGGCTGGGTTTCACCGATGCGGTTGAAGGCTCGACAGCGGATTTCGGCAGGGCCGGTGTTGGTGGGGGTCCATGGCAGGGTCCACTCCCGGAAGGAATAGCGGCCCAGATCCTTGCCCAACGTGGCGGGACGCCAGGTGGATCCGCCATCAGGACTGACCTGCACCTCGGTCAGGCCCGCTCCGCTATCAAAGGCAATGCCGCGCAGCAGGGTTTCGCGCCCGGCTTTCACCTGAGCCCCATCCGTCAGGCTGGTGAGGAAGGAACGGATTTTGAATTTGGTGATGGGAAGGGTCCTGCCGGGCACGGTGCCGGGTTCCACGCAGCCGCCCGGCGTGTCCGGAATGCGATAGCCCGCCGCCATCCAAAACCCGCCGAAGTTTTCGCCGGTCACCTCAAGGGAATTGAGGTGCTTGATCCAATAGGTGCCGTAATAGCCGGGCACCACCAGCCGGAGTGGATAGCCGTTCAGCCAGGGCAGTTCTTCCCCATTCATCTCCCAGGCGATGATGGCTTCGCCATCAAGGGCGTGGTCGATTTCGAGGGCTTTGATAAAGTCAGGCGTGGTGGGCACCGCGCCCTTGTCCAAGCCATCACACACCACCTGCCGGGCCCCGGCCGCCACCCCGGCCCTGGTCAGGACGTCCTTCAGGCGCACCCCGCGCCATTTTGCATTTCCCATCGCTCCATTGGCGAGTTGGCCACCATTCACCCGTGGATTGAAAAACCCGCGGCTGTTTCCGGAGCACTGGTTCACCGCCGTCACTTCCACCGCCTCCATTTTTTTCAAGTCTTCCAGGGAGAGCGAGAGCGGGGTATTCACCAAGCCTTTCACCTCCAGCCGGAAGGCGGCCGGATCGATCTCCACCGGCAGGCCTGACAGATGGTAACGGACAAAAAAAGCATCGTTCGGCGTGATCAGCCCATCGTTGAAAACCGCGAAGGGCGTCTCCAGTTGCGGCGGGCGGTGCGTCAGCAAAATCAAGGGCCGCTTGCCTGGAAAAGCCACCATCCGGCGGTGCCCGTTGACGAAGGGCAATTCCACGGAGGCCTCCCCGGCTCCCGCCCGCCCGGCCACAATCGCTGCCGTGGCGAGCGTGCTGCGGCGGATGAAGTTTCGTCGGGAATAGGAAGGATTCATTTCCGTAACCTGCCATGCCGGCTGGTCGCTGTCGATGGGTAATGGTCCTTTCTGACCGGGTTGGCCAGCAGAGCCTGGAGGTTTAGGCCGTGATTTTATTTCTAATCGGTGGAAAGTTGCCCGGGGATCGGTCATTTATCGCTTGGTCCGACGAATCCCTTTCCCGCTGACGCTTCCTCACCCGACCCCCAGTTCCTATGAAAACGCTCCCTTTTTTCCGTTCCGCCAGCGCTGCGCTGGCTTTGGGTTTTGTTACACATGCCATGGCTGAGCAGACCAACGGCATCGCCGTGGTGGTCAATGGCCGGCCGATCCTGCGCTCCGAGGTGGAGGAAGTGATCAAAGTGCAGGAAATGGGGCTCAAACAAAGCATTGGCGACAAGGCTGAACTGGACCGTGAAATGGGTGAACTGCGGAAAAAAGCCCTGGATACCCTGATCGACCAGGAATTGATCCTGAAGGAGTTCGAGCCCTTCGCCGCGAACTTTAAGGAAAAAGTGGACGCCTATGCGGAAGAGCATATCAAAACCAATTATGTGAATCAGCTGTTCAAGGGAGACCGGGCCAAGTTTCTCCAGGAGTTGGGGTCCAGCGGCATTACCTACAAAAAGTTTTTTGAGAAACAGCGCACCATGGTCATTGTGCAGATGATGCGCTCGCAGAATGTGAAGGATCCTGGCTATATCACATCAGATGAAAAGCGGGCTTATCTCGCTGCCCATGGCGATGAATTCCGCGACGGCGACCAGATCAAGCTCTGGTCCATCACCATCCCGAAAGTCAGCGAGGAAGTCGGCACCACCCCAAAATCCCAAATGGCTCTGGCCAGGGAGATCCGCAGCAAATTGCTGCGGGGGGATGAATTTGGCACCCTGGCCCGGACCTATTCCCAGGACAGCAAATCCGGGAATGGGGGAGACTGGGGTTTCATCAGCAAAAAGGACCTGACCCGGCGCATGGCGGAAATGGTTTTTGGTCTGCCCACCAAAAAAGTGAGTGATGTGATTGAGTTTGATGACAGCTTCTACTTGTTCTACGTCGAAGCCCGTAATCCTGGCAAAATGAAGCCGGACGAGTTTGTGCAGACGGAGCTGGAAAAACGCGTGCTCGGTGAGAAACGCAAAAAGGGCTATGAAGAGTGGATCACGCAGCTCAAGCGCAAGGCGACGATCCGCTATTCCCCCAACTGAAGCAGGTGCCACGCCCTGTTATTGGAATCACCCTCGGGGACGCCGCCGGCATCGGCCCGGAGGTCACGCAGGCGGCCCTGACCAGTGGCCGGCTGGACGCGCGGTTTGATTACCAGGTGATCGGCCGCTGCCCCCAGGCGGTGCCCGGCCGGCCGGATGAAGCCAGTGCCCGTGCTGCGGTCGCGGCCCTGGAGGAATCGGTGCAGTTGCTCAAGTCAGGGGCCATTGCGGCAGTGGTGACGGCACCCATCAGCAAGGATCTGCTGGCGGCGTATGGCTTCGATTTTCCCGGACAAACCGAGTTTTACGCCCAGCGCTTTTCCTGTCAGGATTTTCAAATGTGCCTGACGGGCCCCCACCTGACGGTAGGCCTGGTGACGATTCATGAGCCGTTGCGGGCCGTGGCAGACCTGCTGAGCACCGCAGAGATCGTAAAGCACGGCCGGCTGCTCGCGGATTTTTGTAAACGCCGGGGCAAGCCGGCGACCCGTATCGCCGTGGCGGGACTGAATCCTCACGCCGGGGAAAATGGGCGCATGGGCACCGAGGAAATCACCCTGATCCGCCCGGCGGTGGAGGCGCTGAATTTGTCAGGTCTGCCCGCCAGCTTTCATGGGCCACTGCCGCCGGATACGCTTTTCTACCATGCGGCCCGGGGACAATATGACGCGGTGCTCTGCATGTATCATGATCAGGGGCTGATCCCGCTGAAGCTGCTGGATTTTGATGAAGCTGTGAATCTGACCCTGGGCCTGCCGGTGGTGCGCACCAGCCCGGACCATGGCACGGCTTTTGATATCGCCGGGAAAGGGGTGGCGAATCCCGCCAGCATGATCGCTGCCATCCGCCTTGCTGCGGAGCTGGTGGGGGAGGAGGCCTTTTTACAAACGAAGTGCGCTTTTATCATGCCTGCCCGCCGTTCCTGTGCTACAGATCGCCCGGTTCCACCCTAAAACGCCTATGTCACGTCAAGTTATCGATGTTCCCAACCTTCCGAAACTCTCCCCCAAAGGGATTGGCCTCGGTATTCTCGCCCTGTTCATTTTTCTCACCCTGAACGGACTCTGGTATCAGGTCCCGGCAGAATCGGAAGCGGTGAAACTCCGGTTTGGCAAACTGGTGGAGCAGGGTATTTCTCCCGGATTGCACTTTAAGTTGCCGCTCGGCGTTGACACCGTCAATATCCAGCCCGTCCAGCGCCAACTCAAAATGGAATTCGGGTTCAGCACTGGGGGGGCCACCAATGAAGCCCAATACGGGTCCCGGGGTGAAGAGGAAAACGTGAAAAACATGGTCACCGGCGACCTCAATGCCGCCCACGTGGAATGGGTCGTGCAA
This sequence comes from Akkermansia muciniphila, assembly GCA_945900785.1. Classification (GTDB taxonomy): domain Bacteria; phylum Verrucomicrobiota; class Verrucomicrobiia; order Verrucomicrobiales; family V1-33; genus CAIZWU01. The sequence continues at coordinate 52,052 of CAMDJM010000013.1, read as the reverse complement.
TACCGCATCACCAACCTGCCGGACTATCTTTTCAAAGTCCGTGAAGCAGCGGATACCCTGCGCGATGTCTCGGAATCCGTGATGCGTGAAATCGTGGGAGACCGCACCGTGGATGAAGTCCTCACGGTAGGCCGCCTCGAAATCGAGACCGAAGCCCTCGGCAAAATGAATAAAATCGCCAAGCTTTATGACCTCGGACTGGCTGTCGATCAGGTGCAGCTCAAGGGGGTAAATCCTCCCCCACCGGTCCGCGAATCCTTCGATGAAGTGAACCGTGCCCAGCAGGAACGCGAGCAGCTCATCAACGTCGCCCGGGGCGAATATAACAAAGCCGTGCCCCGTGCCAAAGGGGAAGCCGATCAAAAACTCAGCGAAGCCGAAGGCGATGCCCTCAAGCGCATCAATGAATCCACCGGGGACGCCGGCCGGTTTAAAGCTGTCTTTTCAGAATACGGCAAGGCCCCCGAAGTCACCCGCCAACGGCTTTACCTCGAAACCATGACGGAGATCCTGCCCAAGCTGGGGAACAAAGTCATCCTCGACGAAGCCGCTTCCAACGTCCTGCCCTTCCTGCCCCTGAATCCGGGCGCACCGGCTGCCGCCCGTCCGGCTGCGTCTGCCGCCCCTGCCACCCCCCGCCGCTAATCCCCTCTCCCTCCCTGATTTTTGCTATGAACACTTTTATTAAATCGGCTTTGGTTCCCATTTTCCTCGCAGGGGCTTTTCTGCTTTGGAACAGTTTTTATACGGTGGCTATGACCGAGCAGGTCATCATTACGCAGTTCGGCAAGGTGCGGGGCTCCAGCATCAATGAACCGGGCCTGCATTTCAAAGTGCCCTTCCTGGATACCGTGAACCGCTTCGACAAACGGATCCTCGAATGGGATGGCCGCCCCGCCCCCATGACCACGCGGGACAAACAATACCTCGAAGTGGTGACCTTCGCCCGTTGGCGTATCACGGATCCCCTGCAATTCCTCATCCGCATGCGGGACGAGCGCAGCGCCCAGTCCCGCCTGGACGACATCATCGGCAGCAATACCATGAGCACCGTGGCGAATCACGACCTCATTGAGCTGATCCGCACCGACAAGAACCGCAAGGTAAGCCCCTCCGCGCTGCCAGCAGGCACCGATGCAGCCCCCCTGATCAGCATCAGGGAAGGCCGGATTGCCATTGAGGAATTGATCCTGAAACAGGCTCAACCCGTAGTGAAGGAGTTCGGCATCGAAATTCTGGACGTCCGCTTCAAGCGGCTGAACTACAGCCCCGGGGTGCTGAAAAAAATCTTTGACCGAATGATCAGCGAGCGCGAGCAAATCGCGGCCCGCTTCAAATCCGAAGGGGAAGGCGAAGCTGCCCGCATCAGCGGCACCCGCGCCCTCGAGTTGAATAAAATCACCTCCGAGGCCTACCGGAAAATCCAGGAAATCCGCGGGGCTTCCGAAGCCAAGGCCAGCGCCATTTACTCGGAAGCTTTCGCCTCCAGCCCCAAAGCAGCCGAATTTTACGCCTTCCAGAAAACCCTCGAAACCTACAGCAAAACCGCCGGCCCTGACACCACCGTCGTCTTCAGCACTGGCAGTGACCTCTTCCGCCTGATGAAGACCGTGACCCCCCTCCCACCAGCAGTGGCGGGAAAGAGCGCTGCGGTAAACCCACCTGCTTTGCCAGTAGCGCCGCCTGCAGCACCCGCACCCGCTGCGGAAGCGGTTCCCCAGTAAGGAAGTCGAGGCAGGGCCGGCAAAAGGCTCAGACATCCTGACCTGCCGGGAAAGCGGGTGAACCGGTTTGCGGTTTGCGACATTCAATCAAGCCGGAGGCTTGACAGCGGCTACCTGCTGAGATCCCTCCGGGAACAGTGATCCTGGAGACCGCCAAATGCCAGGGCGACAGGCAAGCCATCCGCACTTCAAAGCGGCAGCGGCCCAACTTTGGAGTGCGGACGGCTTGCCTCCGCTTTCGCCAGCGGGGCTTGCCCCGCGGACGGACGGGGGCGTTTCCCCCTTCGCGCGCTGCCCCACCGAAAACGGCAGCAAGCTGTCTTCGGGAAAGCGGAGGCAAGCCATCCGCACCAAAGCGGCCAGCGCGACCGATTCATTTCCTTTCCCCAAGGTAAGGTTAAGCACTCACCATGCCGCAAGGGATAACCGGAAAGCCCTGCATCGTCAAGAAATGTCCCCTCGGCCAGGATTCTCCAGTGATCAGCGGAGCAGCGGATTGTTTGGGCGGGTGTAGGTGGCTTGCACGACGCTGATATTGCGCATGGCGAAGGCGGCGGCGCAGTAGAGGAGGTAATAGTTCCAGCGGCGGATGAAGCGCTCATCAAAACCGAGGGCCCGGACTTCCTCCAGCCGGGCATTGAAGGTGCTGTGCCATTCCCGGAGGGTGCGGGCGTAGTCCAGCCCGTGATCATCCAGGTTATGCAGGAAAAGGTCGCCGGTGCGGCGGGCGGCGTGGCTGACGCGGCCAATGCTGAGCAGCAGACTGCCGGGGAAAATGTGTTTTTGGATCCAGTCGATGCCGCGTTTCATCTGGTGATGACGGCTGTCCGGGCAGGTGATGTATTGCAGGGCAACGAGGCCGTGCGGGGCGAGGACCTCGTGAATTTTGGCGAAGTAGGTTTCGAGGTATTTATCGCCCAGGGCTTCCATCATTTCGATGGAGACAATCTTATCAAAGGTGCCGGTGATGTCCCGGTAGTCCTGGAGGCGCAGGTCGATTCGCCCGGCGATGCCTTCGCGCTGGAAGCGGGCGGCAGCGTAGTCGTGCTGTTTTTGGGAGATGGTCACGGTGGTGACGCGGCAGCCATAGGTGCGGACCGCATGGCTGGCGAATCCTCCCCAGCCACTGCCGATTTCCAGGACATGGTCCGCAGCCGTGAGCTTCAACTGGCGGCAAAGGATGTCGTATTTTTCGATTTGGGCCTGTTCGAGCGATTGGTCAGGCGTGGTCCAGCGGGCGCTGGAGTAGGTCATGGTGGGATCCAGCCAGAGCTGATAGAAATCATTGCCCAGGTCATAGTGCTCAGCAATATTCCGGCGGGCGATGCTGCGGCTGTTGGGACGCAGGAGGTGGCGGAAGCGGTTGGAAATCTGGAGGAGATTGAGGCCGAGTTTTTTGGTGCGGGAACCGGAGAAGGTGGGGGACTTATCCAGATTCAGAATCGCCCAGGCGATGAGTTTTTCGATATCATCCGTGTCGCAGTCGCCTTCCACATAGGCTTCGCCAAAGCCGACATCCCCGTAGAGCAGCACCCGGGTGAAGAACGCGGGCCGGAGCACGGTAAGGGTGGCGGAGTGTGGCCCTGCAGGATCCCCGAGGTGCTGCACGGTGCCATTTGGAAGCTGAAGGCGGAGGTGACCCGCGTCCATTTTTTCCAAAGCAGCCATCACGAGGCGCTGGTGCAGTCCCGGTGAAATGTCCATGGCACTCTGCCTGTCGAGGGCTTCAACGGCGGCGGTGGCGGACGAATCATTCATGGGATAAAAGGAGTCGGGGGCAGGAGGAGTCTGGGAAATAGCGTTTGAAACTGCAATTTAGATGCCAGGAAATGCAACGGTGCGGTCCGGAGGAGGGCGGGGCCTGCGGTGACCGGTCCCAGCTTCAGCATGGAGCGGGGTCAGGTGTAGCGTCCCGCCTCAAAAAAGCCGGGGCTTTTGCAGGATTCAATGAAGGTCACTGCGCTTCTTGGCTTACTCCTTGCGGTGTTCCAGCAACCAGGAATAAAGGTCCGGATTATCGAAGGTCCGGGTCCAACAATCGTGGGTGACCCCTTCGTAGAGCGTGAATTTGATATTGCCCTTTTCCTTTTTGAGCGCGTCCACCATCAGGATGGATCCCTGCACCGGCACTGATGTATCCTTGTCCCCGTGGAAAGCCCAGATGGGGACGTTTTTAAACCGGGCTGCGGCAGCGGGATCCCCTGCCCCGCAGATGGGCACGGCGGCGGCAATGAAGTCCGGGTGCTCTTTCAGCAGGGTCCAGGTGGCAAATCCGCCCATGCTGATACCGGTGATGTAGATGCGGCTGCGGTCGATGGGCTGGGAGGCGAGCGTTTGGTCGATTAGATCCTTCACTGCCACGGTGTCCCACCATCGCGTTTTTGGACACTGCGGGGCCAGCATGAAAAAGGACTCCAATTCCGGTTTTTGACCCACGAGTTTGGGCGGTCCGTGTTTTTTCAGAAGCTCCAGGTCCGTGCCCCGTTCCCCGGAGCCGTGCAGGAAAACGAGCAATGGCCAACCTGCGGCAGGTTTGGCGGCTTTGGGCAGATAGGTCCAATAACCCATCGTGGTGGAGGTGCCGGAATCGCTTTTCACCGTGGCCGATCCCTTGGCCATGGCTCCTGGAGTGGCGGTTTCAGCGCAGAGTGGGGCACGCATCAAGGCAAGACACCCCAACAGAATGGAAAAGCAACGGAAGTTCATGCCGGGGACTGTGGCGGAGGAATGGCCGCCTGGCCAGCTTAAAATCGATTCACGAAAGCCAGGGCGGGGCGTTGACATTGAGCCGGAGCACCGTTTTATACTGCCCGCATGACTTTCCGCTCTCTTCTCCGCCTCCTGCCGGTCTTTGCTGCAGTCGCTTTCTCCTCCTGTGCCACCAAACCCCAGGGCTTCACCAAGGTCAAAATCTACCGCCTCAACCCTGAAGCGAAAATCAGCGCGGTCGATCCCAGCATCCCCTTCGAACAAAGCCACCTGCTCTACGGAGCCGTGAGCCGTGAGGACCGCGAGGCCCGCCGTGGGAATTATTACACTTTCTTTTGGACCGCAGACGAGCGCACCCAGCCCGTCAAGCTGCGCTTTGAATACCGTCAGGCGAACACCCGCTCCGCCGTGAAAAAACAGGAATTGGACATTGTCAGCGTGAAAGGCTCAAACGTCACCCATTTCCAAATCACCGGCAGTGAATACAAAAAGGACGGCAAGGTGCTGGCCTGGCGCGCGGTCCTGCTGCAGGGCGGCAAGGAGATCGCCACCACCCAATCCTTCATGTGGCATTAGTGGTTCCCCCGCCGCTCCCACCGCCTCTCGGGAATTTGGCGCTGATGACCGCCACGGGACGTTTTATTTTGAAAATTGGCCAGAGGTGCAGGCTGCCAGCTGGTGCGGCCAGGAAGCCTCCAGCCCGCTGAATTCCAAAATCAGCATCAGGGCGGCATTTTCCCTGGGCATCACCAGCACCAAAGGAAGCGGTGATGCTTTCGCCTTTGTGAGCCGGCAAAAACAGTGCACCTTCCCGTCATGCTTCCCTGGCTTCAAGTTTCCCGACCTCCTCTTTACCTCGCCCCCATGGCCGGGGTCACGGACGCGGTTTTCCGCCGTCTTTGCAAGGAACTGGGCGCGGAAGTCATGGTTACGGAATTTGTCAGCAGCGAAGGCATCATCCGGCGGGATGACCGCACGCGGCACTACACCGATTTTGAGGAAACCCAACGCCCCGTAGGCGTGCAGCTCTTTGGAGCCCACCCCGAAAACATGGCCGAAGCCGCCCGCAAGGTCATGGATTGGAAGGCCCCGGATTTCATCGATCTGAACTTCGGTTGCCCCGTCAATAAAGTGGTCGCCAAAAACGGCGGCTCCTCGCTCCTGAAAGACTGCCCGCTGCTCACCGCCGTCGCCACTGCCGTGGCCCAGGCCGTGCCCATCCCCGTCACGGCCAAAATCCGGATCGGATGGGATGAGCAAAGCATCAACGCCCCGCACGTCTGCCGGCTCCTGGAGGACTGCGGCATCGCCGCCGTCACCATCCACGGCCGCACCCGCGCCCAGGGCTACACCGGCCAGGCGAATTGGGACGTCATCGCTGAATGCGCCGCCACCAGCCGGCTCCCGATCATAGGCAATGGTGACCTTGCCAGTGGCCGTGACATCGAGCACCGGTGCCAGACCACCCAAGTCAGCGGACTGATGATCGGCCGCGCCGCCATGGGTTACCCGTGGGTCTTCCGGGAGGCCCGCCATTACCTCGAAACTGGCACCCAGCCCGCCCCGGTGGAAGCAGAGGAACGCTGGGCCTTCATGCTCCGCCACGCCCGGCTTGCCATGGAAACCGGCCGCTTTGACGGCGAGCGCTTCCTGATGCAGTCCCTGCGCTCCCGGCTCATGGCCTACAGCAAAGGCCTGCCTGGCGGCCGTGCCCTGCGTCAACGCTTCTGCCACATCCAGAGCCTCACCGAGTTGGAGGATATCGCCGCTGCCTGGCTGGCCAAGGATGCGGAATTCCATGGCCCCGCCGCCGGAAACGAAGCAGAGCACGTTCTTGAGGCCTTGGCGTGATCGTCACCCAAAATCCGTGGTTTCCTACGCCCCGTCTCCATTCTAGAAATCCACGCCCCCATTTTCACCCCCCGGCCCACTGGCCAGCAGCAACGGCCGGTCCTCCTTTCCTCATTCCTCATTCATCCTTCAAAATTTCGATGCTCTCCGCCGCCCAGATCCGCCAGTCTTTCCTCGATTTCTTCCACTCGAAAAAGCACACCATCGTGCCTTCCGCCAGCCTGATGCCGGACAGCCCGAACTTGCTTTTCACCAACGCGGGGATGAACCAATTTGTCCCGATCTTCCTCGGCCAGATCGAGTGCCCCTACCACCCCGGCCGCGCTGCCGATACCCAAAAGTGCATCCGCGCCGGCGGTAAACACAACGATCTGGACGATGTCGGCCTCGATACCTATCACCACACGTTCTTCGAAATGCTGGGCAACTGGTCCTTCGGCGACTACTTCAAAAAGGAAGCCATCGCCTGGTCCTGGGAACTCATCATCGACGTCTGGAAATTCCCCGCTGAGCGCGTCTACGCCACCATCTACCAGCCGGACAAATCCCTCGGCGACCCCGCCGACCGCGACCAGGAAGCCTGGGATCTTTGGGCCGAAAAATTCCGCAGTGCGGGACTCGATCCTGACATCCACATCGTCAACGGGAACAAGAAAGACAACTTCTGGATGATGGGCGAAACCGGCCCCTGCGGCCCCTGCACCGAGATCCACGTCGACCTCACCCCTGGCGACGTGCGCACCAGCATCGAGCGCCAGAAGGAAGGCGCCCTGCTCGTCAACGGTCCCGACGCCCGCTGCATCGAAATCTGGAACAACGTCTTCATCCAATACAACGCCAACCCCGACGGCAGCTTCGTCCCCCTCCCCGCCCAGCACGTCGATACCGGCATGGGTTTCGAGCGCGTCGTCTCCATCATCCACGGCACCCAGAATTTCACTACCTTCGAGCACTCCAACAAAATTTCGAACTACGACACCGACGTCTTCCGCCCGCTCTTCGCGGAGATTGAAAAGCTAACCGAACAAACCGGCGCGCCGAAAAAATACCTCAGCACCCTCCCCGCCGCCGGCACCACCGGCGAAACCGGGCAGGAGAAAATCGACATCGCCTTCCGCGTCATCGCCGACCACATCCGCACCCTCAGTTTCTCCATCGCGGATGGCATCACCCCCGGCAACAACGACCGCAACTACGTCCTGCGCCGCATCCTCCGCCGCGCCGTCAAATATGGCCGCACCCTCGGCTTTACCGAGCCCTTTTTCTACAAACTCGCCGACACCCTCGCGTCACACATGGGAGAAGTCTTCCCCGAACTCCGCGCCCGCAAGGAGTTCATCAAACAAACCCTCAAAACCGAGGAGGAGGCGTTTAACCGCACCCTCGACAAAGGCATCCAACTCTTCGAGAGCGAAGCGAACGCCCTAACCGGAATTCGCGAGGCGAATGCAACGGGGAGAACAGGCGTCCCGCCTGTCACGCCGGGTGTCCCACCCGGTGCCGGAGCATCGGCTTTACTCAAAGAATCGGCCCCACCCGCCTCTGCCACCAAATCCCCCGGCACCACCTACTCCCGCCGGAACCTACCCCACTTCGAGAAACCCTGGGCCGTTTACCATCTCATATTCAAAACCCGCGACCATTTTCAACTCACTCCCGCCGCCCGCCAAATCACGTTGGATACCCTCACGCATTTCCACCGCGACCGCTACGAACTTTTCGCGGCCTGCGTCATGCCGGACCATGTTCATGTCCTGATCCAACCATGGCCAAAAGAAAACGATGGTTCCGGGAATCCGGTGTTTTGGTCCTTGGCAGATCTGATGCATTCCATCAAATCCTTTACGGCCAAATCCATCAATAAACTTGATGAGGTCAAAGGCCGTTCCATCTGGCAGGAGGAAACTTTTGATAGGTTCATGAGGTCGCAGTCCGATCTGGAGGAAAAATTCCATTATGTCTGCCGCAATCCATGGGAGGATGGGCTGGTGAAGGAGGGCGAGGATTATGAGTTTGTTTGGACCGAGGCGGTGAATGTGCGGGTGCCGCAGGAGCAGGCTGGGGTTTTGGAAAATACAAGGGCTCTGGAAAAAGCCGATGCTCCGGCACCGGGTGGGACACCCGGCGGGACAGGCGGGACGCCTGTTCTCCCCGTTTCGGCTGCCGCCTGCGGCGGGCAGATTTCCGGGGCGTTTGCGTTCCGCTTGTATGATGAACAGGGCTTTCCGTTGGACCTGACGGAATTGATGGCCCGCGAGCGTGGCCTGACGGTGGACAAGGATGGTTTTGAGGTTTTGATGAATCAGCAGCGCGAGCGCGCCCGCGCCGCCCAGAAAAAATCAGTGATCAAACTCTCCGAAATCGAAACCAAGGAACCCACCACTTTCCTCGGCTACGATGCCGAAGAGACCGAGTCCAAGGTCCTCGAAGTCGTCACCGTCGGGGACAAAACCGCCGTCATTCTGGATGCGACTCCTTGTTATGCGGAGATGGGCGGGCAGCTGGGCGATACCGGCACCCTGCTGGCTGGAGCCGAAGTGTTGTCCATCGCCAACACCCAGAAATCCGGCAACACTTTCCTGCATTACCTCGCCTCCGACGACGTCACCCTGACACCCGGAGCCGCCGTCACCGTGCGCATCAATGAAGCGCGGCGCGATGCCATTTCCCGCCACCACAGCGTGACCCACCTGCTGCACTGGGCGCTGCACGAAGTCGTTAGCCAGGATGCCACCCAGAAGGGTTCATACGTCGGTCCGGAGAAGCTGACCTTCGACTTCAACAGCGCTGCCCTCACCCCGCAACAGGTCGCGGACGTGGAAAAACTCGTCAACGAACGCATTGTTGAGGACGCCCCGGTTTCCTGGTCGGAAGTCAAATACACGGACGTGAAATCCCGTCCGGAAATCATGCAGGCCTTCGGCGAGAAATACGGCGAGACCGTGCGCGTGGTCCAGATCGGCGGCTCCCCGAATGCCCTCGATGGCTACAGCATGGAACTCTGCGGCGGCACCCACATCCGCCGCACCGGGCAGATTGGCAGCTTCAAAATCCTCAGCGAAGCCGCCACCGGAGCCGGCATCCGCCGCATCGAAGCCATCGCCGGCCTCCCCGCTTACGAGCAAGGCGCCGCTGACGCCACCCGCCTCAAGCAACTCGCCACCAAAATCGGCGCGCCTCTGCCCGACCTGGAAAAGAAAATCGACCTCCTCCTCGAGCAAACCAAGTCGCTCGAAAAGGCGTTAAAATCCGCCCAGCAGCGCGAAGCCGCCGGCCGCGCCAAGGAACTCCTGCCTCAAGCCGAAGGCCCGGTCCTCATCGCCAACCTCGGCGACGTGGACGGCGACTACGCCATGGCTGTCAGTGATGCCCTGAAGTCGCTCTTCAATGGCATCGTCGTGCTCGGCACCACCGGCGGCGGCAACGTCGCCCTCATCGCCACCGTCAGCAAAGACCACCAAGCTAAAATCCACGCCGGCAAAATCATCCAAACCATCGCCCCGCTCGTCGGAGGCAAAGGCGGCGGCAAACCCGACTTCGCCCGCGGCGGCGGCAAGGAAGTCAGCGGCTTGGAAGCGGCTCTGGCGGAAGCCAAACGGCTTGCAATTCCATAAACAGGAGATCCTTGCAGAAAGCTGGAAAACCAGTTATATGGGTCGATGAAGACAACCTTGGAACTTCCCAATGATCTCGTGCGCGAGATCAAACTCCAAGCCGTGAATGAAGGGCGGAAATTGAAAGATGTCATTGCCGATTTGCTTCGGCGTGGCCTCGGACAGGATCCCGAAAAAGCGGCATTGGCAACCCCCAGTCGGCAACACATCGATTTGCCCCTATTTCCTTGTGCACCGGATGCTCCGGCGGCACGAATGAGCATGGAACAACTGACCGCCATGGAGCACACAACTTTGACTCAGGAAGACCTTGAACGCCTCGGCCCGCCTATTTGACACAAACGTATGGCTGGCGCTTTCGTTCGCCCGTCATCCCTGTCATGCAGAGGCAGTTGCCGTTTTTTCGGCAGCGGATTCTTCCCAGCCAGCCGCCTTTTGCCGGGCCACCCAGCAAAGCTATTTGCGTTTGCTGACCACACCCGCCATCCAAACCACCTACGGCAGCACGCTGATTACCAACGAAGCCGCTTGGATAAAATCGCAGGATTTGTTGGCCTTGCCGCAAGTCATCTGGCTCGCTGAGCCTGCTGGCTTGGAGGCGGAATGGAAGCGCGCGGCAGGTCTGCCCTCTGCTTCGCCCAAAGTCTGGATGGATGCTTACCTTGCCGCTTTTGCCATTACCGCAGGGGTGGAATTTGTCACCGCCGACCGCGACTACAGGCGCTTCGAACCGGATGGTTTAAAGTTGATCTTCCTCACCCCGTAAAAAAGTCACAGAATTCCTTGGCTGGCTTGGCCGATGCCAAACGCCCCGCGAAGGGTTTACCGCAGAAGCCTTCTCCAATCCAAGTCGCGGATGGGCCCAGCCCGTTCCCATAGGCGGTCCGCTACACCCGGAAATTTGGCAGGACTTCCCGGTCCTTTTTTATTTTTGTCCAATCCCTGAGATCTCTTTCCACTTTCGATGCCACCGCTCCCCGGATGAGGATGAGACCACATTTGGGGCAAAGCCAAGCGGCGCGTTCGTCCAATCCCATCACGGGTTGACGCCTGAATCTGGAATCTCCCCTGGCGGTGAAAAACAGATCGGGTTCCACCCAGTTTGGACCATTCACCACCATGGCGGGGAGGGATTGATCCACGGTGAAACCGCCCGGCAGGGTGGCAGCACCACAATCGGGACAAGCAGGGGATTCTGTGCCGCCCGGAGGTGTTTTTTCAGAGTCTGACATGGGTGGCAACCCCGACCTGAAGTTGAGGCTGGGGAGTGGAACACTTTCGGGCATTTCCGGATAGTGGCAACTCCGGAGCGGAACGGGATTTATTTATTTGAATAACCGGGGCACGAAGGTGGTGAGGTAGTTCCGCCAGACCGGCCAGGAATGGTTGCCCTCCGTGACGGCGTATTCGTGATGGATGCCTTTTTCTTTGAGGAGGGCATCGAAGCTGTTGTTGGCGTTGAACAAAAAGTCGTCCTTGCCGCAGGCGATCCAGAAGAGTTTCAGCCGCGAGTTCAGGCCGGGCACGTCTGCAAAGGCGGAGCCGATGAGATTTTCCGCAGGGACGGCGGAGCTGAAGGCCCCGACGGCGGAAAATTGGGGGCTGAGGGTGAGGGCTACGGTGATGGCGTGCCGTCCGCCCATGCTGAGCCCGGCAAAGGCGCGGGCGGAAGGAGCGGGGTTGACGTGATAGGTGGACTCGATCAGCGGGATGACGTCGGTGGTCAATTCCGCACAGAAGGCCTTGGTGTTATGGTCCGCGTATTCATCCTTCCAGCCAGCCCCTGGCGGCAGGGCATGGGCGTCAGGCATGACGACCAGCATGGGCACGGCTTTCTTTTCCGCGATCAGATGATCCAAAATCCAGTGGGCCTTGCCATGCACGCTCCAGGCCTGGTCGTTATCGCTGAAGCCATGGGCCAGATAAAGCACGGGCAGCGCCGGGCCATCGCTGCGGTAGCCGGGCGGGGAATACACCATGAGCCGACGGGGTTTTCCGAGGGCTTTCGAGGGATAGGAATACCCGGACACGGCCCCATGCGGGATGTCCTGAAGGTCCCAGGGGGCGGGCGGGTTGGCCGGGATGTGCAGGATGCTGGAGCCGGGATTCCGCTGGGGTTTGACCATGGGATTCAGGTGGTCGATGATATTCATGCCATCCACGGCGAAGTGATATTCATGCACACCGGCCGGGGCGGGGCCGATGGTGACGGTCCACCAGCCATCGTCCGCTTTTTCCATGAGGGCTTCCTTGCCGAATTGTCCGGACACCTTGACTTCCCGCGCCTGGGGGGCCCGGCAGCGGAAGGTGACGCGGCCATCCGGGAGGATCAGGGGAGAGGCGGGCGCATCGCTCATCATGGTGCGGGCGGGTGGCGGCGTGTCTGCCGGAGCGGCCATGGGAAGGACAGCAAGCAGCAGGGGAAGAAGCAGAATTTTCATAAGAGTTGAATAGAGTCGAAAAGGACGGGGACGTTCAAGATTTTTAAAGGACCGCTGACATTATTCTGAAGCTGCGGCGGCGGCGGATCCAGCGGAGGATTTCCACAGGATAGGCGCAGCCCGGGGCGGTGCCGAACTTTCAATCTTGTCACATTTAGTATTTCGCACACTCACCCCAGGCATGGCAGGGAGGGTGCTGATTTTCGACTCCCGAAATTCTTCCACCTTTTATTCGCAACCCCATTTATTTGCTATGAACCGAACCAACCCAATGTCTTTCGTAAAGGCGGTGACCGTTGCCACCGGCGCCATGCTGTCAGGATATCCCACCGCTGGAGCTGCTGTGCTCTATTCCGAAAATTTTGACAGCGTGACCCTCGGACCAAACATTGAAGAGGGTATTACCACCGGATCCGGGGAGCGCGGGGCACGGCCCTTTGTCTGGACGGAGACCCCACCTACCGGCTGGACCATTGACGATTCAGGCATGCAGGGCCTGGGCAGTTCAGCCACTGACGGGGTGGTGGAATGGGCCGGGTGGAGCTTCACGGACCCGGGCTGGTGGATGAATACCGCAGGAAATCAGAACCGTTCGCGGTTCGTCAAGGGCGGTGGTGCCATCGCGGTGACCGATCCGGACGAGTGGGATGACCTGACCCGTCAGGGACCCTATAATTCCTTCCTGATCAGTCCGGCAATCAATGTGGCCGGTGCGGGGCAGGACCTCCTCGTCCGTTTTGACTCCAGTTGGCGCCCTGAGGCTCCCCAGAAGGCGATCATCCAGGCCTCCTGGGATGGAGCAGCCTATACGGAAGTCCTCCGCTGGGAAGGCGATAGTGCCAGCACCTTTTTCCACCCGGATTCCGAAAACGAAACGGTCTCTCTCGCGCTCAGCGCACCGCCCGGTGCTTCGACGCTGCGCCTGAAATTCGGCACCATTGACGCAGGGAACAACTGGTGGTGGGCGGTGGACAATCTGGTCGTCTACACCGGGACGCAGCCGCCGCTGTTCGATCAGCAGCCGGCCGCGCAGACCACGGTGCGCAGCTTCTTTGCCTCAGAGGCCGGAGCCCCCTTTGAACTGAACGTCCTCCTGAACCCTGACACTGAACCGGCGGCGCTCCAGTGGTTCCGCCAGACAGGTGCCACCCGCACCCTGCTGGCCGGGCAGAATACGACCAACCTGACCATCCCGGCTTTGGAACTTGCGGATGACGGGATCTACTACTGCGAAGCGACCAACGACGCAGGAACCACCCGGAGCGGCACGGTCCGGCTGGACGTGGTTGAATTTGCCATCATCACACAGCCGGCAGGGCAAACCGTGGCGGCGGGCTCCAGTGTCAGCCTGTCCACGTCTGCGAGCGGCCTCGGAGCCCTTTCCTACCAATGGTTCAGGGGCACCGGAGCAGAGAAGACCCTGGTTCCCACCGCCACCACCGATACCTTCACCATCCCTGTGGCAGTGGTGGCAGATTCCGGGATCTACAGCGTCCGGATTTCCACGGGCACCTCCACCACCTGGAGCAATGAAGTGACGCTTACGGTGCTGCCCCTGATTTTTGAGGTGGTGCCCCAGTCGGTCATCACAGACGAGGGCGGGATGGCGGATTTCAGCGTGAGTGCTTCGGGCACGGGCATCACCTACCAGTGGTTTTTCCGCAGCCCGGGTGGCACTCGGACCGCTGTCTCCGGAGCTGTCAGTGATGTGCTCAGCATCAACCCTGCCACACGGTTTGGCGGCGGCTACTACAGCGTGACAGCAACCAACACTTTCGGCACCGTGGACAGCCCCGAGGCGAAGCTCACGGTGAACGCCCTTCCGGCCACTTCCGTCCTTTTCACCGAAGGGTGGGACAGCGTGGTGCTCGGCCCCAATGTGGAAGAAGGGATCACCACTGGCTCCGGAGGAGCGAAGGAAATGGTCTGGAGCGCCAATGCTCCCGCCGGATGGGCCGTTGATAACAGTGCGATGCCTCAGCCAACCCCGGGCAACGAGGCGGCGAGCGACGGCGTGCGCGAATGGTTCGGTTGGACCTTCGCTGAGCCCACCTGGTGGACCGCCACGGCAGGCAATCAGGGACGTTCCGGCTTTACGGCGGGCATTGCCCCACCAGAGTCCGGTCTGCCCAGTATCATCGCGGTGGCCGACCCGGACGAGTGGGATGACCTGACCCACAATTCAGGCAGCTTCAAATCTATCCTGACCAGTCCTCAGGTGAATATCGCTTCAGCCCTGCCTGGCACGGTGGTGCTCACGTTTGACTCCAGTTGGCAGCGGGAGGCCCCGCAAAAGGCCAAAGTGGAAGTGTCCTTCAACAGCGGTGCCTGGCAGGAAGTGCTGCTTTGGACCGCTGATGGAGCGGACCGCCACGAGGACGCGGTGAACGAGAATGTGCGCCTTGGGTTGAACAATCCCGTTGGGGGCACACAATTGCAGTTCCGCTTCACGATCTTCGACGCAGGCAACAACTGGTGGTGGGCCTTGGACAACATCAGCGTCAGTGCGAACACCGTTGCCCCGATCGAGATGACCTCGTTCACCGTGGACGCCCCTACCCGGGTGCTCTCCTTCCAATGGAAATCCACCGTGGGCCAGACTTTCAAAGTTCAGTATTCGCCCACGATGTCAGGCTGGTTGGACGCTAAAACGGGCATCAGCGCCGCCGTGGGTGCGGGGACGACAACCACGACAGTGGACCTGGACGATCTCTTCCCAGCCGCACCTATCCCAGGGCGTCTGTATTTCCGCGTCAGCGAATAAGTAATCCCCAGCGGCCTCTCCCCGGGCGGCATCGGGGCACCTGTTTTGGGTGCTCCGGTGCCGCTTCCCTGTTTATTTATAGCATATTTATGCGGCAGACCGCATTCCGGTTTCCATGCTCCGGTTGGTTTACTTACTTACCTTTTGAAACTGCGGCGGCGGCGGATCCAGCGGGGGATTTCCACGGGATCGGCCAGGCCGGTGGCGGCGATGAGGCCGATGGCGGCGGCCTGCGGGCTGTGGTGCAGGCCCCAGGCTTCGTAGGCGAATTCATGGGCATCCCGGTCGCGGCCTTCGCGGAGCGCTTCCAGGGCGAGCAGGATGGAATCGTCTGCCGCCTGGCTGATGGTGCGGAGCATGGCGATCGCGCAACTGCAATGCCGGCAGCGCGCTTGGTTGCCGGGTGGGATGATTTTGCGGCAGTAAGGGCAATTCATGGGTCCGTGGCAGGATTAGACGGCAATGATGACCCCGGCGGGCCGGAGCAGGCTGCCGTCGCGGAGAAATCCGGCGCTGGTTTCCCGCAAGACTTTGTGGGCGGTTTTGGCGGGGCCTTTTTCCGTCCCGGCCAGCGTCATCAGGGCCGGATCAAAAGGCAAGCCTAACGTGGAAATGCGGCTGAGGCCCGCTAAGAGGAAGAGGGGCGCGAAGGTGGCATCATAAGCGGCGGTGGAGGTGGCTTCCGGCAGGAGATCCCATGCGCTGATCAGGGCCAGGCAGGAGGCTACTGGCCACGGGGTAGCCGTCCCGGGCTCCTCGCGGGAGGTTGCCGTGACCGTGGTTTTTCCGGGTTTGGAGCGCAGCACCGGGGCCAGGGCTTTTTCCATCTGATTCAGGGTCTCATGGGTTTGCTTTCCCTGCTGGCGGAGTTCATTCCGCAGGGCGGCCAGCTCCCCGAAGAAGGTGAACAGATCCGGTGGCTCGGGCGGGGCAAATTCATCGTCAGGATCCTCAATGGCTTCGAGTTCGCGCAGGCTGTCGAGGAGGTCTTTGTAAAGATCCTTCCGCCAGCCGGGACCGGCCACGGAGGCCAGGGCGGGCGGCAATTCATCGCCATCGTCAGGATCGCCCATATAGGAAATGTCATCGTCCCCGCTGGGCGCTTCCCCGTTATCATCATCATCGTCGTCATCATGGTCCCCGGTCAGATCCGGATCGTCCCACCAGGGGGTGCCGGATTCCGGTGGGTCCCCGGGGGTGGAATCATCCCGCTCGGGCGGCAGGTCGGAATCGGAAGGCAGAATCATGAAAAATAGATAGGATGGCGGGTCAGGGATCAGGGGAGTCCCGGGGGGGAATTACTTTTTGGCGGGTTGGGCTTTGTAGGCGAGGATGCCCTTCAGGGCGGTGATGGCGCGTTCCAATTGGCGGTCGCCCAGCTTCACCAGACCGGAGGGATCCGGCTTGGCAAGGGCGCGGTCGCGGAAGGTTTCAAAAAGACGCTTTTCCTCCTCTGGGGTGAGGGTGGCGATGAGATTGGGCGTGATGCCCACGCCGTGAATCATTTTGTGGGACGGGGTGAAATACCGGGCGACGGTGAGCCGGATGGCAGTGCCGCGGTCAGAGGGGATGATGGACTGGACGCTGCCTTTGCCAAAGGTGGTGGTGCCCACGATGACGGCGCGGCCAAGATCCTGAAGGGCTCCGGCCACCAGTTCGGACGCGCTGGCACTATCGTGATTCACCAGCACGACCACCGGATAGGCCCGGGCGCGGCGTTGGCGGGAAGGAGTGCGCAGGGGCGGGGGATTTTCCCGGCCAGGACGGCCTTCCGTGGTGACCACCGTAGTGTTGGGCGGGAGGAATTCGCCGAGGATTTCCACGGCGGCATTGAGCAGCCCGCCCGGGTTGTTGCGCAGGTCGAAGATGAAGGCGCTCATGCCCTGGTCTTCCAGCCGGTCCAGCGCATCCGCCAGCTCGGTGGGGCTGGTGGCGTTGAATTGGACGAGGCGGGCATAACCGATTTTCGTGCCATTGGTCAGAGCGTCTTCCAGAAGCAGGGCATCGCGCAGGGTTTCCTGGCGGATGACCTCCCGGATGATGGAGAATTCCCGGGTCTCGCGGGTGGCGGGCCGGTGGATCGAAAGGGTGAGGGTTTCGCCGGGTTTTCCGCGCAGCAGATTGATGGATTCCTGGTAGCCCAGCTTTTCCGTAAAGGAATTGCCCAGCTTGATGACACGGTCGCCCGGCATCACCCCGGCGCGGGCGGCGGGGCCGTCTTCCCTGACGGAAACGATGCTCAACCCGCCGGGCTCAGGGGCGATGGTGATACCAACGCCTTCGTAGGTGGCCTCGGTGGATTGCTTCATCTGCTGGAAAACTTCCGGCGAGAGGAATTGGCTATGGGGGTCCAGCTCTGCCAGCATGCCGCGGAGGGCCGCCGCCATCAGTTTTGGATAGGTGACCCTGGCCGGGTCGACGTAGTTTTGCCGCACCGTCTCGAGGGCGCGGGTGAGGAGTTCGATCTCGGCGTAGCCTTCATCAATGTCAGCCCGGGCGGCTTCGGGCAGGGTGGCGTCGCCTTTAGCTTCTTTTTTTTCCTTGTCCCTGCTGTCCTGAGCCCGCAGGACAGCCGGTGACGCGGCAAGGAGGCAGGCCAGCCATGGGGAGAGAATGCGTAACATATGGGTCGTCGGTGTTGCAGGGACAGAGGGAAGGAAACACGCTACCCTGGCCGGGGAAAGCAGGGAAATCCACCCTGGCTTGAATTTTAACGGCGCGGGGCGGCCCGCCATTTTTTGAAGGAAGCGCCCTGGACACCACCGGCCGTTCCAGGCTATGCGGGAGGCGTGAAAATCCCTTTTTTGTCCTGCTTCATATCGATTTGGCTCTCCGGACCTGCCATCCAGGCAGAAGAGATCGTGGCGGAACGGTATGAGAAGGAAATTGTCGTGACGAATTGTGCGGATCCCCTGCAGTTGGAGGTGACCGCAGATGGAAAGGTTTTTTTCATTGAGCGGGCGGGGGCGGTGAAGTGTTTTGATCCTGCCAGCGGATTGACCTCCAAGTTGTTGCAACTGGTGACCCTGGTGGATGGTGATGCGGGGGCGCTGGCGTTGGCCCTGGACCCGGGGTTCGCCCGGAATGGCTGGCTCTATGTGTATTACACCGTGGGGCAAGGTCCGCAGCAGATGCGGCTGGCCCGCTACACCTGGCAGGCCGGAGCGCTGGTGGATGAAAAACGGCTCCTGGAAATCCCCCTGGAGCAGCAGACGAGGCCCTATCATTGCGGCGGCGGCCTCGGTTGGGACCGGCAGGGGAATCTGCTGCTGAGCACGGGCGATAACTCCGCCCCCCAGGATGTCCCCGCCATCCACCCTGCGGAACCAAAGCGCGACAGCCGCCGCTCCGCCGGCAATTCCAAGGACCTGCGCGGCAAGATTTTGCGCATCACCCCCACGGCGGAAGGCGGCTATACCTCCCCGGCGGGGAATCTCTTCGCGGATGCCAGCCAGGGCAGGCCGGAAATTTTCGCCATGGGCGTCAGGAATCCCTTCCGGGTCTCCTGTGATCCGGAAAACGGACTGATCACCTGGGGCGATGTGGGCGGGAATGTGAAGGTGGAATATGGCCTGGGTCCGGAGGGCAGTGATGAAATCAACGTGACGTCCGGACCCGGATTTTTTGGCTGGCCCTGGTTGTCAGGAGCCCGCGGGGTCTGGCGTCCCTTCAACCCGGCGGATAAACAGCCCGCCGGGGATTTTTTCAATCCGGAGCAAATCGTGAATGACAGCCCCGTGAATACGGGCCTGAAGCGGCTGCCCCCAGCCCTGCCTCCCGTTTTTTATTACAGCAATACCGCATCGGCCGAATGGCCGTTCACCGGCAGCGGAGGCCGCAGCGTGACCGGTGGGGTCTTTTACCGGACGGCCAGCACCGATGAACGCCGCCTTCCTGACAGTTTGCGCGGGCACCTGATTTTTGGCGACTGGATGCGGAACTGGCTGGCCGAAGCTGCCATCTCCCCGGAGGGCAAGCTGGTTTCCGCCGGCCCCTTCCTGGGAAACCTAACTTTTAAACGCCCGGCGGATTTTAAGATAGGCCCGGAGGGTGCCCTCTATATTGCGGAGTATGGTGAAAAGTGGACCGGCAATACCAGCGGGCAGATTTCCCGGGTGATCTACCGCCGGGGGAACCGCCCCCCCGCCATCACCCTGACGGCCGACCGCACCACCGGCCGGGTGCCGCTGGAGGTGCAGGTGCAGGCCCGGGTCTGGGATCCTGACCAACCCTCCGCCCCCTTGAGCGTGCGCTGGGAACTGCCGGCCGGCTTGAACGCCCCACAAGGGGAGCGGGGCAGGATCACCTTCCCCGCCAGTGGACTCTGGCCCCTGACCGCCACGGTGACGGATGCCGCCGGACTGAGCCGCAGCGCCACCCTGACCATTGCGGCGGGCAATGAAGCCCCCGTGGCCCGCTTTACCTCGCCGCGCACCGGTGGATTTTTTGAGTATGGCAAACCGGTCCCCTGGGCGGTGACAGCGACCGATGCGGAAGATGGGACGCTTCCTCCTGACAAGTTGCGCGTGGAAATGACCCGCCGCGACTCCCCGCCTCCGGCGGACCCTGCGGCCAGCCCTCCTGGCCTGGCCCTGATGCGGAGCACGACTTGTTTTGCCTGCCACCAGGCCGCCACGAAATCCGCCGGCCCCGCCTACACCGAGGTGGCCCGGCGCTATGCCAGCGATGCCACGGCCCCCGCCCGGCTGGCCCAAAAAATCATGTCAGGCGGTGCTGGCGTCTGGGGGGAAATGCCCATGCCTCCCCATCCCCAGCACACCGCCGCCGAATGTGCTTCCATGGTGGATTGGATCCTCTCCCTGGCCTCCCTGGAAAGCACCGTCCTGCCCCTTGGACTGAGCGGCAGCGTGCAGGTGCCGGAGCCGAAAAATGAATGGGGCCGTCCCCAAAATGGCGTGCTGCTCCTCACTGCGACCGCCACCGATCAGGGGGCTGGGGCGCTGCCAGCCCTGTCATCCGAACCCGCCACCCTCCAACTGCGCTCCCGCCGCCAGCGCGCTTACTTTTACGACACCGGATTCCAGGCGATCCGTCAGGACAATCTGGATGAAGGCGGCATGGTGGCCCGGGTGCCGGCGGGGGGCTGGATGGGCTTCCGCCAGATCGACCTGAGCGCCTGCGCCGGGCTTTCCCTGGAAGGCTGGCCCCAGGGCTCCGGCCCCCTGAAAATCGAAATCCGCCAAGGCGATGGCAGCCTCCTCAGCACCCTGGAAGCCGCTCCCATGAAGGGCGCTGGCAGAGCTGCCACGCTAGCCTTTCCCTTCCAGCCCGGCCCTGTCACCAGCGGGCTCAGCGACCTGAGCATTCACGTGACGGGTCCTGCCGGTGCCCTCCTGGATGTGATGTGGGTGGATTTCCTGCCCCATAAAGAAAAGCAGCCCTGACTTCACACCCTGGCCGGCTGGCGCGGCACCTGCCGCCCATGACAAAGGACCCGGTGACTCCCCGTTTAGTGCCTGCCCCTTCAAATCCCATCCACTCCCATGATCTTTTCAACGCTCCTCCGTGTTCTGCCGGCGTTTCTGTTTCTCCAAGCCGCTGGTCTTTGCCCGTCTCCTGCGGCTGATTTCGTGCCGGATGCCGGCTTTGTCAGCCTCACCAATGGCAGGGACCTGACCGGCTGGGGTTATCAACCTGACGAAAAATTGGATGGGAAAACCCAATCCAGCGACGGGCGCTATACCGCCAAGGATGGCATGATCGTGGTCAATGACTACGACCCTGCCAAAGGCCCGCACCTGCGCCAGCTCTACACCATTCAGGAATTCCCCAAAAACTTCATCCTCAAACTGGAATTCCGCGCCTCCGTGAATGCTGATAGCGGGATCTTCATCCGCAAGCCCCAACTCCAATGCCGGGATTACCTTGTGGCGGGTTCTTACAAAACCCTGAAGAGCTACAAGCCGCAGGACTGGAACCTGATCGAAGTCACGGTGAAGGACGGCATCGCGCACTGCACCTGCAATGGCGAGATCCTGGAAGCGGCGCTCAAGCTTCCGGAAACCGGCCCTATTGGACTGGAAGCCGATCGCGGCCAGATGGAATACCGCCACCTCCAACTGAAAACCCTCTCCTGATGTCCGGGGGCAGTTCCCGCGCGGCGGTGCTGCATTTCCCTCTTGGAAAAGCCGGCCTGCCCTCTACCGCTGATCCGCGAAGGACCCCTGGGCTACCCTCCGGGATCCGCAGCATCAGCACCCCAACCCACCCATCAACCATCATGCGCATCCTATCTGTTCTCACCGCCCTCGTCTTCTGTTCCTGCTCCTCCACCCAGCCCTGCGCCAGTTGCTGCGCCACGGGTGACATGAAAAAACCCACCGCCGGTGGAGCCATGGCCATGGCCAAAAAAGGGGCTGCCGCCACCCCTCAGGGTCAGGCTGCTGCCGCCGCTGCCGCCGCCGCCGAAAAGGCTCAGTAACCACGTTTCGCAGAAAGCGGCTTGGTGCTCTGGTTGAATGCCGGAAGCCAAGCCGCTTTTTCGTGACGGCCTGTCCCGCTGCACCACCTCGAATTTGGACCCCGCCGATCCAGCACTATCCTCATGAAATCCATCCTGATCACCGGAGCCAATGGCGGCATGGGCCTCGCCTGCGCCGCTGCTTTTCTCGCTGACGATCCGGAGGCCCGGCTTTTTTTGGGCTGCCGGGAAAACCGCCAGGGCGCTGAAACCCTGGCCGCCGCCTACCCGGGGCGGGTTGGCATTCTCACCCTGGATGTCACGGATGCCACCTCCTGGTCCGCCGCCGTCGCCGCCATCCTGGCCGTCACAGGACGGGTGGATGTGCTGGTCAACAATGCCGGCAACCACAAGGACAGCCTGCTGGCCACCATGGCGGTGGAGGATTGGCACAGCGTCATCGCCACCAATCTCACCGGCACCTTCCTCGGCTGTCAGGCCGTCATCAAAGCCATGATGTCGCAGCGCTTTGGCCGCATCATCAACATTGCCTCCCTCAGCGCCCTGCTCGCGCCCGCCGGCCAGACCAACTACGCCGCCGCCAAAGCCGGAGTCGTTGCCCTGACCCAATCCCTCGCCAAGGAAACCGCCCGGGCCGGTATCACTGTCAACGCCCTCTGCCCCGGCTATATTAAAACCGAAGCCCTCGGCTCCGACCCCGCTGCCTTGGCGGAACTCGCCAAACGCGTCCCCGCCCGCCGCCTAGGTCTCCCCGAAGAAATCGCTGCCACCGTCCTCCACCTCGCCAGCCCCGCCGCCGCCTACCTCACCGGCAGCGTCATCAAAATCGATGGCGGGATTTTCTAGCCTGAAAGCGCCGGCACCTTCCGCTTCAAGCTAGTTCCCAAAGCAATAACTCATGATGTGGAAGTAAAGCGGCGTGGAAAAACAGAGCGAATCAATGCGGTCGAGGATGCCGCCGTGGCCTTCAATCAGGGTGCCCCAGTCCTTGATGCCGCGCTCCCGCTTGATGGCGGACATGATCAGCCCGCCGAGGAAGCCTAGGGCGCATAACATCAGGGCAATCACAAAAGCCTGCCAAGGCCGGCAGGGGGTGAGCCAATGCAGGGAGGCCCCGAGCAGGCTGGCAGACAGGACGCCACCGATGAAGCCTTCCCAGGTTTTTCCGGGGCTGAGGTTGGGGGCGATTTTGCGTTTTCCGCACAGTTTTCCCCAGAGGTATTGCAGGACATCGCTGCCTTGGGTGACCACCACCAGAAACAGGACCAGCCCGGCATTGCCCAATGGGAGCGGCGCAAAAGGCAACTGCAGCAGCATGGGGATGTGGCTGATAAAATACACACAAACCATCAGGCCCCACTGGGTGCGGGCGGTGCGGGCGAGGAAGTCCTGGGTATCGCCCCTGACAACGGAGAGGCAGGGCAATAGCACAAAAGCATAAACGGGGATCAGGATTCCAAACATCCCATACCAGCCGGTGTGCACCAGCCAATACTGCAGGGGCAAGGCGGCGAAAAAAGCGAGGAACAAGGCCTGGTGATCAGCCCGGCGGGTGGGGGTGGCGGTGATAAATTCCCGCAACGCCAGCAGGGAGATCAGCCCAAAGACGATCTCCGTGGCAGTGCGGCCCCCGAGCAGGGAGCCGATGATCACGCCAGCCATGACCCACCAGGCGCGCACCCGGGCGATGAGATTGCTCACGGTGGCCAGCCCTTTTTCCGATTTCACCCGGAAGCGGAGCACGCGCCCGAGGATGCTGAAAAAGAGCAGGATACCGGCGATCCAAAGGATGACCTGACGGGTTTCGGGGGAGGACCAATGCATGAAGAAAAAGGGATGGAAAGTGGATGGACAGAACCGCTCAATGGAAGGATCCGGCCGGGATCAAATCAGTCAGAGCGGTGCGGGCACGGCGGAGGAATTCCGGCTTGGTCTCGCCCGGCACGGCGGGGAGCGGCGTTCCAAAGACCACGGTGCTCAGCAGAGGTATGGGGAGGACATGCCCCTTCGGCAGCACGCGGTTCAGGTTTTGCAGAAAGACCGGCACCAGCGCCACCTCCGGCATGGCGTGGGCCAGGTGCCAGAGGCCCGATTTGAAATCTGCTACCGTGCCGTCGAGGGAGCGGGTGCCCTCCGGAAAGAGGATCAGCGATTCGCCCTGACGCAGGGCATCGGCCATGCGGGTGATGGGATTTTCCTTTCGCGTGATGCCTTCGCGGGAGATCAGCAGGGCATTGAAGAGGCCACAGGCGATGCCCCGGGTGAAACGGTTGCGGTTCCAGTAATCAGCCGCCGCGACGGGACGGGTGCGCTCACGGGCTTCTGCCGGCAGGGTAGCCCAGAGGGTGGCGAAATCCAGATGACTGCCATGATTGGCGAAATAAACGCGCCGCTCCCGACAAGCCGGATCGCACCCCTGCCAGACCGGGCGGGTGCCGGTGATCAGCTTGGTTAGAAATGCCGCAGAGGAGCGCAACATGGGAAGTTCAGGTCAGGATTTTTCCACGGTTCCGGCTTTCAATAAGCGGACGATTTCCCGCAGACGGCGCACGCAGGTCCAGGCTGAGCCGAGGACGATGAGATGCATCACGGCAGGCCAGAGGTGGGCTTCGGCGTTAATCATGTCCGGTCTTTCCATCCTGAACAGGGCCGCAACCAGGCACGCCAGCGTCAGCACAAACATGCGGTGCTGCTTGGCCATGGGGCCCATGAAATTTTGCGTGCCGGTCAGGGTGCCGCCCAGTGCCCTGACATAAGCGGTGCCCACGGCCAATACCGCCGCCAGCCAGCCCAGAGGAAGGGAAGTCCCCCACAAGGGGCCTGCAGTCTGACCTGCCGTCACCAGCAGCAGCACGTCTGCCAGCCGGTCCGGCGCTTCGTTGTAAATCCCCCCGGTGACACTTTTTTTCCCGCATTCGATGGCCAGCATGCCATCCAACAGATTGCACAACAGCCGGAGCTGGATGGCAGTGGCGGCGGCCAGATAGCAAATGATTCCCAGTCCTTGTCCCGTCCCGGGTTTGCCCGCCAGCACCAAAGCCCAGGCCCCCAACCCGGAAAAGCCGATGCTCCAAAGAGAGATGGCATTGGGCGAAATGCCGCAGGCCGCCATCAGCCGGGCAAGGCGTTGCGCCCAGGCCTTGTCGCGGGTTGTCAGAGGCCGCCGGGCGGATGGAGGTTCCATGGGGTTAGTTTTTTCCCATTTTCTGCCCGGTGCAATTTGCAACTTTGAATTTTTAATGCACTGCCATGGAGCCAAAACCCCAAAACCCGTAAAATTGAACCGGTGGCAGGATTTTGAGCTGATCCATCGGCGTGGATCCGCCTTCATCCCCAGCCCCTGAAAACCCGGCCTGGGCCGGATTGGAGGGGGCGGCGCTTTTCTTCCGGTGACAAAACACAAACGCCACCTATGGTCCGCGCACCATGGAATGGCCCAGTAATCCCCAAATCCGCCCACCGGGTGGAACGGAACCAGCCTTGCCGTTGAGCTGCCTTTGCACCCCATCTTCCCGCCCCTACCCAATTCAGCATGGAACTACTACTTAAAGCCTGGGATCTCATCCGCCACATCAATGAATATCTGGAAGGCTGGGTTCAGCAATTGCATCCAGTGGCGGTCTATGGCATTCTTTTCGCCATCATTTTTGCCGAAACCGGGCTGGTGATCACCCCATTTCTTCCGGGGGATTCCTTGCTTTTCGCCGTGGGGGCCATCTCGGCGCGCCCGGAAATGGGCATGAATGTCTGGTTGGTCAGCCTGGTGATTCTTACGGCGGCTATTTTGGGAGACTCGGTCAATTACTGGATTGGGCGGCACCTCAGCCAGTGGCTGATGCGGAAATTTCCCCGTATTGTGAAACAGGATCATATCGACAAGACCAATGCCTTTTACGAAAAATATGGTGGCAAAACGCTGATCATCGCGCGCTTCGTCCCGATTGTCCGCACCTTTGCCCCATTTGTGGCGGGCAGCGGAAGGATGGATTACGGCAAGTTCATGTATTTCAACGTGGTGGGTGCCGTGCTCTGGGTAGCCCTCATCATTCCTGCCGGATATTTCTTCGGCCAGTTGGAAACCGTGAAGAAGCACTTTGAACTGGTCGTCATCGGGATTATTTTCGTGAGCCTGCTGCCTGCCATCATCGGGTTGCTGCAGGCCCGGGCGGCGAATAAACGGGGAGCGATTGACACCCCTTCACCGTAGCGCGACTGGCAGCCATGCGCATCCTTTCTGGACTCCAACCCTCCGGCCGGCTTCATCTCGGGAACTACTTCGGCATGATGCAGCCTGCCCTGCAGCTGCAGCATGAAGGAGAGGCTTTTTACTTCATCGCGGACTATCACTCCCTCACCAGCGTCAGGGACCCTCTGCTGCTCCGCCAGCATTGCCAGGATCTGGCCCTGGATTTTCTGGCCTGCGGGCTGGATCCGGAAAAAGCCGTCTTCTTCCGCCAAAGCGACGTGCCGGAAGTCTGCGAACTCTCCTGGCTGCTCAGCACGGTGACGCCGATGGGCCTGCTGGAACGCTGCCATTCCTACAAGGACAAAACGGCCCGGGGCATGGAAGCTTTCCATGGCCTCTTCGCCTATCCCGTGCTCATGGCGGCGGATATTCTGTTGTATGACAGCGACGTCGTGCCGGTGGGCAAAGACCAGAAGCAGCACGTGGAAGTTACCCGCGACATCGCCAAAAGCGTCAACCACCTCTACGGTGAAATCCTGAAAATCCCTGAGCCCCGCATCCAGGAATCCACCGCCGTGGTGCCCGGGCTGGATGGCCAAAAGATGAGCAAAAGCTACAATAACATCATCCCGCTTTTTGCCCCCGAAAAGGCACTCCGGAAAATCATCATGCAGATCCAGACCGACTCCACCCCTGTGGAGGATCCGAAGGACCCTGACTCCTCCCTCATCATGACTCTCTACAAA
Organism: Akkermansia muciniphila; assembly: GCA_945900785.1. GTDB lineage: Bacteria > Verrucomicrobiota > Verrucomicrobiia > Verrucomicrobiales > V1-33 > CAIZWU01. The sequence continues at coordinate 25,575 of CAMDJM010000013.1, read as the reverse complement.
CTGGTCGCGGATCCTGAAGCGGTGGCAAAAATGGAGCACGACTTCCGCGCTGGCGGCACTGGGTATGGTGACTTCAAACAACGTCTCTTCGAAGCCATCTGGCTGAAATTCGAAGCTCCCCGCCAGCGCCGCGCGGAATTGGTGGCCGACCCTGCCTACGTGGCCCAAGTCCTCGCCGGTGGTGCCGGACGCGCCCGCAGCGTCGCCCGCGTGACCCTGGAACGCGTCAGGAAAGCGATGGGGTTGGGGGCCTGAGCGGGAAATTGGAGACGGGGCAACCTTTTTTATTTATTTAGTTATGAAGTCCTCTCTCCGCCTTTGTTTGCCGCTGGTCCTGTTCATGCCGGCGTGGTTGCCTGGTTTGGAAATCATCGCCCACCGCGGGGCCTCCCATGATGCGCCGGAAAATACTCTGAACTCCATGAAGCTGGGCTGGGAGCAGGGTGCGGATGCGGTGGAGTTGGACCTGTGGCTGAGCCGGGATGGGAAGCTGGCGGTGTTCCATGATGCGGATACGAAACGGTTTGAGACGCCGGCGCGGAAGATCAAGGAGTTGAATCTGGCTGAAATCCAGCAACTGGATGTGGGCGCATTCAAAGGGGCTGCCTTCAAGGGAGAACGCGTGCCCACGCTGGACGCCATCCTCGCCACGGTGACGTCGGGCCGCCATATCGTGCTGGAGTTGAAGGATGGACCGGAGATTATTCCGGAATTTGTCAGGGTCATCCGGGCGGCTGGTCTGAAGGCCGGGCAGATGCGGGTGATCAGTTTCCAGGAAGATACCCTGCGGGCTTCCCAAAAGGCCCTGCCGGAGTTGGAGCATTATTTTTTAAGCAGTTACAAGGCGGACTCCCAGACGGGAGCGCTGCCCACGTTGGAGCCACTGCTGGCCATTTGTCAGGAGGCGGGCTTTGCCGGGCTGAATTTGCATTCGGACTGGCCTGTGACAGCGGCATTCACGGCAGCGGTGAAGGCCAGGCATTTAAAATTACTGATGTGGACCGTGGACGACGCCACCAGGGCAAAGCAGTTGGAATCCGCAGGAGTGGATGCCATCACCACCAACCGCCCGGGCTGGCTGCGTGGGGAACTGGGCAAAAAGGACTGACCTTCCGCAGGCCACCATCAGCCTGGCTCAACACCTACCAGCTACCCCGTCTTCATGCCTATCCCCGACCTGACGGCCGGCACAGCTTAGGCGTTAGTCGATGGAGGGCACGTCCCGTGAAAACGAAAACCAAACAGAGCGTGCTTCTTGTCAGCGTCCTACCCGGGTGGGCTGCTCTCGTGGCGTTTCAGGTAGGTGCGTCCTTCGGTTTTGCTGCGACGGGTCTGCTTGGCTTGTTGATAGCGGTATCGCTCGCCGGCTTTTTCGCCGCCGTCGTGGTGGGCGTGATTCGTCGGCGATGGCGCGTCGTTCTCTACTTCGGCACTGGCCTCTTTGTCGTCTTATCTTCCTCATGGGCCGCTGGCTTCATCTCAGCCCGCCAGCGGGAGGCATCCATCGCGGCGGCAAAGCCCATCATCGCCGCTGTCGGGCGTTTTTATTCTGCCACCGGCTACTACCCACAGTCTCTCGGCGACCTCGTTCCGACTTATCTCCCAATCGAGCCGCGCACACGGATGGGATTTCGCGGGACGCCTTTTACACTTTCAGTGGCTCCCGACCGCTTCCACGTCTCATTCGAACTTCCCGGGTGGCTGCGGTGCAGCTACGACTCCTCATCGAAGCAATGGAACACCTTCGACTGAGGGTTCAGCACTCACCTTCAGGCAGGTCAGGATGTCTGAGGCTGAATGGCATCTGTCGTGTCATCAGGAGCGTCCTTCCAATTTGCTTCCTTTGGAAATTGGTGGATCGTTTCCCGTCCTGGCTGGCCGGACCTGTGCTGGCTTCGCCGCTTTTCACCCCGATTGACTCTTAATCCATCTCCCTATGCCCAGACGTGTCGCCATTCTCGGAGCTGGTCCTGCGGCCTGCACCCTGGCCGCGCTGCTGGCGTCCAGAGGGGTTCCGGTGGTGGTTTTTGATGATGGGAAACGCCCGGAAATGCTGGTCGGGGAAAGTCTCATCCCAGCGGTGGTTCCCCTGCTGCGCCGTCTTGGGATTGAGGAACGCACCGCCGCCATCAGCCAGCACAAGCCCGGGGTTTCCTTCCTGCATCCCCTGGCACCGTCCATCCACTTCAATTTCTCGCCCGTTGCGCCGCAACTGCCTGCTTACGCCTACAATGTGGACCGGCTGCCTTTCGACGGCTTGCTGAAAACCCGCGCAGCCGAACTTGGGGCCTGCTTTATTCCGCACCGGGCCGGGCTGGTGCGCCACGCCCCCGGTGCCCTGACAGAACTCTCGCTCGACCCCGCCGCCGGGGAGGCGTTGCACGCCTTTGCGCCCACGTTCCGGGGCCAGCCCCCTGACCTTTTGGTCGATGCCACCGGACGCTCCCGGTTCTTCGCCCGCCTGCTTGGCATCGGCGCTGAGCGTGGTCTGCGGGATGACATCTCGCACTTTGCCCACTATCAGGATTTTGGCATGCCCTCTCCTGCCGGTCAGGTGCTGATCACCCGCCTCAACCAGGGCTGGAGCTGGCGCATTCCGCTGCCGGACCGGAAGATGTCCTTTGGCATCGTTTTGGGAAAAGCAGCTGCCCGTGCTGCTGGCGCGACGGCGGAGGAACGCCTCGCCTACTGTCTCGCCCATGAGCCCCTGCTGGAGGAAGCCGGCCGCCACGCCCGGCGCATCTCCCCCTGCGGCAGTTATAGCAACTATCAACTGACCTCCCATCGCTCCCACGGTGCGGGTTGGGCGGCCATTGGTGACGCCTTCGGCTTTGTGGATCCTATGCTCTCGTCCGGTCTCTTTCTGGCGATGGAGTCTGCGGCACAACTGGATGCCACCCTGGCGGCAGGCCGCAGTCTCCGGCCCTACGATGCCACGATGCGGCGCTGGTATCGCGATTGGACGCGGCTCATCCGCTACTTTTATGATGGGCCGATTTTCTCGCTCTACGAAGCCGGCCACCTGATGCGCCAGAACCGGCCGCATCCCGTCCAGCAGCGGATCGACCGCCTGCTGAACCGCCACATCGCCTGCATGACGGCTGGCGCCCTGACAAAGTCCCGGCGCAGCCAGTTCATCCTGGGCAGTGCCGCCCGTCTCTTGATCCGGGGCGTCACCCCTCCCTCACGCAGTGCGTTATTTCATAGCAAGCGGGAGCGCCGCGAGTTGATGCGGCGAGGCCCCCATCTTCACCCGTTTTCCGTCCGTGCATTTCGCCGCGATGCTGACTGCCATCCGTTTCACGCTGTCGGCGAGACGCGTATCTCCGGGAAAAATGTTCGCCAGCGTGATCAATTCCGGCAATGCCTCAACGGTGACGCCCATCGCGTCGAATTCATCCAGCATCGCGCGCACCGCAGGCTTTGCCACCGATTCCACCTCCGCCCGTTTTTCCGCAGGCAACGCCACCGCGAGATCTCCTAGCGCACGCATGATGATCACATGGTAAACCGTCCGCGCGTTATGGCTGTCGAGCCAGCGCCCGTTCGGTGCCTGCCCCGGTGCCACGCCCACGCGGAATTTCCGCAGTGCGCCGTCGAGATATTTTGCCCCGCCAGTCAAGCGCGCCGCGTTCGCTAGCAGCGATACGGAGAAAGCATTATAGTTGAAATTCCCACAGCACTGCTGGCCGAGCGCCCAATCCGCTGCGCGCAGGCCCGCATTCTTCCACTCATCGCTGCCGTAAATCTTCCCCGCGAGCAGCAGCGACGTTCCGCACAGCCCGGTGTCGAACTGCGTCCCGCCGTCAGGGTCCGCCGTCACCACCCACCCATCGCGCACCTCTGCCTTTCCATCGGCCATCGCCTTTCCGATCATGTCGCCGAAACGGATGCTTTTCCCGCGCAGGTCAGGAAATGGGAAATGCCCTTCGGGCTGCTGGAGTTTCACAAGGATCCCCGCGACGCCCCGCACGAGCCCATCAAGTGCCGCGAGATCGCCGGGCTGATGCTTCTCCACAAATGGCCGCGCCGTGACCGCGCCCGTGAGGATGTAGGCATAGGTGCGCGCCATCGCATCCGGCAGCATTTTTCCCTCGGAAAGTCCGCGCACCATCGGGCCCTCGGCCTTCATCGCATCCATGAAAAGCCGCACCGCCTCCCCCTCGCCCATCGTCCACGCAGTCGCATCCACCTTGCGCCCCGCGCGCCTGCCATCGGGCACACCCGCTTGGTCACCGAGAATCGCTATCACCTCCGCAGTTACTTCACGCACCGCCGCTGCATTGTCGGATTTCATCGCCGCGTCCAGCTTCGGCTTGGCGGCCTTCAGCTTCCCGCCCATCTCCTGCGTCGGGTGGAAAAGCGGCTCCCCCGCCATGCTCCAGCCGCCGGGATCAATGCCGACCGATTTCTCCACTTTGCAAACCTGCTCCTCCGCATCCGCAGGGAAGGCGCGTTTGAAATCACGGCCCAGTTTTTCGACTCCGGCCACGAGCGCACGGCCATTCGTTTCGCGGGCGATCTGCAGCGCCATACGGAGACGCGCCTCGGCCTCCTGCCCGGTGGGCGCATGGAGATTGCCGCAAAGCAGGAACGCAAACGGGACGAAGGAGATGAAAAAGCGGGACACGTTGTGTGAAGATCGCGCGATGGGCAGCGAAGTTACAGCGATCTGCGCGGCATGCAGACTTGGAGTCATGATGTCATGCTGCTAATCTATTCCCCGAAGACGGTTCGGGCGAGATGCTCGATTGCCTCCGGTGCGGCTTTTTGACCTCAGCGATTCATTTTGTTTTCCGGGAATGATTTTTAAGTTAGAAAGAAAGGCGGATTCCGGTCAGGAGTGTCAGGGAATCGAGATCACCGCCCTTCGCTCCGCCGTCGAGTTGTGAGTATTCCGCGCCAGCCATGAGCTTCAGGTGATCACCCTGGATGAAGTATTGCAGGCCAAGATAACCTGCCTGATAGCGGTCTCCTTTTCCGCCGGACACCAGATTGGGGGCGGTGCGTTCATAGCGGGATGGGGCCACCACACTGTCCGGACCATCTCCGGCAGAAAAGGTATAGCGGCCTACCAACTGCAGCTTCTTCGGAACGAGATCCCAGGTTGGCTGAAGGTAGAATCCGAAAACGTCAGGTGCCGCGCTGCCGGTGCCGTAAAAGGCCTCGGTGACGAGACTCCAGCGCCCATCCTGCAGTTCGAGCGTGGCAGAGAACAGATCGTCATAACGGCTGAAGATCAAATCCCCGGTTTCGTGATCGCTGTGCAACCAGTCCACGCGGCCATTGGCTTTTTTAAGGCCCCAGTCTTCGCCAAAGTGATAACCAATCCCGGCTCCATAGCTGAATCCACCATCGAACTGGCCGAACTCCTGATCCATGTCATTCGAATAGATCCCGCCCTGCCAAGTGAAGTTGCCGGCTTTTCCTTCGGCCACGGCACCACTGGCGCGGTCCACTTTGAGTTGGTTGAAGATCTGGGACCGCTCGAATGTAGGCGTGATAATGGTGGGAGTGAGCCAGTCATAGCCGCCAATCTGTGGCTTCTGCCGGCCGAGCGTCAGGCTGAAAGCAGGGTCTGGTTTCCATTTCACGTAGGCATCTACGAGACTGTCGTAGAGGGGATCGAAGGCATCATTGCTTTGGGCATCTAGGCGGATTTCGATCTTCCGGTTCCAGTGCGTGGCATCAAAGCCCAGCCGGGAGCGCCGGTTTTCCCAATCCTGGGCATCGCCCTGATTGCTGTCCAGCCAATGCTGCTGGCCTTGATAGCGGCCCCGCAGCTTGAATTCCTGCAGGATGGGATTTTGATCGTTTTTGTAAAGAGTAGCCCATTTCTTCCATGGATCAGGCTGGGCCACAGCGGCGGCAGGCGTAGTGAGAGGAGGGGCGGACTCCCCGGCGTGGGTGGTCGCCGGTAACGCGGCCAGCAGGATGATGGGGAGCAATGCGAGGCGGCGTTCAATCAGGAAAAAGGACATGATATTTTGGATGTGGAACAGGACAGAAGGGTTCGATGGGGGATACATTAAATTTAAATGTATATTGCGCAAGTAGGATTTTAAATCAGGGCTTATCCCCTCCGTTTCACCCAGAGTGCAAAATCAGAACAACTCAGCCGTGAGCGGCGTGGCCGAGAATTCCTCCAGCACCGCTTCAGCGGCCCGCCGGCCGGAAACCATGGCTCCATTCAGCGAGGCGGTGGCGTGGTGATCGCCACAGAGGAACAAGCCGTGCGAGAGACGTGCGGGGCGACCTTCGAATCTGGGATTCAACTGCGCGGGGACCGGCACGGCGTGGGTCAGGACATCCCCGCCAAGGAGCCGCCAGTCATCCGTGATCGGGCCGAACCAATCGCGCAACTGCCGGCGGACCGCCAATTCATCATCCCAGCCCTCCATCCCGGGCAGGGTGGTCACATTGAGCAAAGCCTGGCCAGCGGGGGCGTAGTTGCGGCTCACATTGCTCATCCAGGCGGCGTTATTGACCGGGCCGGTGCCATTGCCATTCAGATAGAGAATGGGCTCCTGATGCGAGGCCGCGCGGGCCGCGAACCACCATGAGCGCACCGCACGCCCTTCCGCCGGAGCGGAAATTTGATTGGTTAGCCGTGAGGCCGCTGCGGCATCCGTGGCGACCACGACCGCCCGGGCCGTGATCTGACTGCCGTTGCTCAGCTTTACCTTTTGCTGGTCGGCGTAGATGGTGTCGACACGGCTGTGCAGTCTCAGCGTGCCACGCGGCAGGGCCTCGGCCAATTGCCGGGGAATCTCCTCCATACCGAGGGCCGGCACGACGGTTTGGCCGGTGGAGAACATCCGGTAGAGCCACTCAAACCACCGGCTGCCCGCCTCCAATTCCCGGTCCAGGAGCACCCCCGCAAGGAAAGGACGAAAGAAGCGCTCCAGCATCGCCGGGGAAAAACGATTCTGCAAATAAGACAGGGTGGAGATCTCCGGATTCCGCGCTTTCGGCAGGGCCAGGCCAGTGTTCACCTTGAGGCTGAGCAGTCCGGCCTTCACCTTGTCCCAGGCCGAACCGACGGGATTGGAAAAACTGCGCAGCGCGTCGAGGGGTTCGTGCCAGGGATCCGCCATGCGATGCCAGTGGCTGCCTACCCGCACCAGGCTGCCAGGGTAAAACGCCTTCAGATTCAAAGCCTCGTAATCCAACACGCGACGCGTCTCCGGATAAGCCGTCAGCAGCACCTGGAACCCCCGGTCCAGCCGGAATCCGTCCACCAGATCCGTGCGCACCCGGCCGCCCACGCCATCCGAACCCTCCAAAATGATCACCCGCACCCCACTTTCCACCAAGCGCCGCGCACAGCACAGTCCTGCCAACCCGGCTCCGATGATGATGACTTCTGTGCGTTCCATGCGGCTTCATCCCAAACCCTCTCCAACCTCCCATGCAAGCGTGGCCTCGCCTTCTCCAACGGGGGAAGAATCCCCTGGATCCGGCCGGTCCGGTCCGGGCAGCGCGCCGGAATAAACCTCCGCAGAGGGCGGAGGCAGGTCATACCGCTGTCGCTTCAGTTATACGAAAAAAACCGTGGCGCAGCCCGGAAAAGTCCCGAATGACTATCCCTCCAGCCTGCGGGACCGTGGGCTTTTTCTGATTTTTCATGCCTCCAGCTGTTGAACTTCCTGATCTCTCCTCCTGCCGGCGGGGGCTGATCATCAAACCCAGTTCGCTGGGGGATTTGGTGCATACCCTGCCGGCGGTGCATTTGTTGAAACAGCAATATCCCCTGCTGGAATGGACTTGGGTGGTAAATCCTGCCTTCGCGCCACTTCTGGAGGGGAATCCGGATCTGGCGGGCACCCTGTGCTTTCCCCGGGGGGAGTTCCGTGGCGTGGGCGGATTGTGGCGTTTCCGGCGTTGGCTGGAGGAGGGGCCAGGGCAGTGCGGGGCAGAAGTGGCAGTCGATTTTCAGGGTTTGTTGCGCAGTGGGTTGATCACAAGCGCCAGCGGGGCGCGGATCCGCATCGGCTTCAGCGATAGCCGGGAAGGCGCGCGGTTTTTTCACCGGCAGGTGATTCCGGTGGACGCCGGGGCACACGCGATTGACCGCTCCCTGGCACTGCCGGCGGCTTTGGGCATCACGGGTCCGGCGGTGTTTGCCCTGCCGCCCGGGAGCTGCCCGGAGGCCTTGGGTGAAGGGGCCGGGCGTCTGGCGGAGTCGATCATTCTTCACCCCTTCAGCCGGGGCACGGGGAAATCGCTATCGGTTTCCCAGACCGTGCAGCTTTGTCAGGCTCTGGCACCATTGCCAGTGCTGCTGGTGGGACAGAGCGATGCCCGGCTTCCCGTTCCGCTGCCGGCCCAGGCGGGGAATCTCCTGAACCGCACCAGCCTGCCGGAACTCATCTGGTTGATGCGCCGGGCGCGGGGCGTCATCAGTGTGGATAGTGGTCCGATGCATATCGCGGCCGCCCTGCCCCCCCGGGTGCTCAGCCTGCACACCTGGTCGGATCCCCGGAAGGTGGGGCCATGGCACCCTGGCACCACGGTCTGGAAGGCCGGGCATTTCATGCCCACAGGCCAATGGGACGGGGAGCTTTGCAGGCAGGACCTGGATTTTCCGGACGCTGCCATACCCGATGTCGCTGCCTGGGCACATGGCCTTGATTAATTCTATTTTGTTAAGTTCCCCGTGGCGCAGGCTTCCAGCCTGTGCGGCCAGCGGGCTTCAAGCCTGCTGATTCCCCAACATAACAAAGTAGAATTAATGACCCCCTGCGGGTCTTCTGCTGGAGGCGGGGGCGGGAGTCGAACCCGCCAATGGAGGTTTTGCAAACCTCTGCCTTACCGCTTGGCTACCCCGCCGCTTGCGCAGTGCGAGGAAACCGTAGTGCGGCATGCTCCGCTGTCAATGCGGCGCGTGAATTTCTCCCGCCGGCGTGGCGAGCCGTTTACCAGCAGGCAGGGCAGGAAAAATCCTGCGCTTTGTGCCTTTGTCATTTTGGGGCGCTGATCCACTTTCGGACCATGATCGCACCCACTCTTCTCGTCCTCGCCGCCGGCATGAGCAGCCGCTATGGTGGTCCGTCCAAGCAAACCGACACTATGGGCCCGCACGGGGAGACCCTGCTGGATTACTCTGTGTTTGATGCCAAGCGCGCGGGATTTGGGCGCGTCGTGTTCATCATTCGCCGGGAAGGCGAGGCGGTTTTCCGCGAAAGGGTGGTCTCACGTCTGGAGGCGCAACTGCCAGTGGCTCTGGTTTACCAGGACATCGCGGATTTGCCGGGCGATTTCACAGTGCCAGCCAGCCGCGCGAAGCCCTGGGGCACCGGCCACGCCGTGCTGGCTGCCCGGGATGAAATCAGGGAACCCTTCTGCGTCATCAATGCCGACGATTTTTATGGCCGGGAAGCCTTCGCCGCCATGGCCGGTTTTTTGAGGCAACCCGCCCCGGCTGGCGGGCCCCTGGCCCTGGCCATGTGCGGCTATGAATTGCGCCGCACCCTCTCCGAACATGGCAGGGTCGCCCGTGGCCTCTGCACCATAACTCCTGATGGACTGCTCAGCCAGGTGGAGGAGCTGACAGATATTTATTCCACCCTCACCGGTGCGGAAAACCGTTCTCCCGGGGACCCGCCCCGTCCCCTCACGGGCGGCGAGACCGTGTCGATGAACATGTGGGGCTTCCAGCCGGAGGTGTTTCCGGGCTTCCTTGCCGGACTGGCGGATTTTTTAAAAACCCACCTGCTGGATCCCAAGGCAGAGTTTTACATTCCCCTGGCGGTGGACCGGCTGCTGAAATCCGGCGCAGCCACCTGTGCCGTCCTGCCCACCGCCGCCCAGTGGTTCGGCGTCACCTGGCAGGAGGACAAACCCCGCGTCCAGGCCGCTCTCCAGGCCATCGTCGCCGCTGGGGACTATCCTTCCCTGCTTTGGGGCTGAAGGCGGTTATGACAATGAATCCGGTTGAATTAGGCCCGTGTGCCCTTGCCCCACGGGTGGCTGGGGCAAGGGAATGCACCTGCGCTGCCTGCCTGCCATTTTTAATAACCCATGGCCCTTTTCCGGCTCCATCAAAAACCGGCTGCTTTTTGCGCAACATAGATGCTGGCGATACCGCCGCTGAGGGGAATGGCCTGGCCGGATTGGAAACCGTTTTCTGTCAGCAGCTCCACCATGGCCGGGCCACTGGGAAAACGTTCGATCGTCCCTGACAGATATTCATAAGCCTCACGCTGGCCGGTGAGGAGCCCGGCGAGTTTTGGCAGGATTTTGTGCAGGTAGAACCGGTAGGCCCCACGCAGGCCGGGCAGGGCCGGCAGGGAAAAATCCAGGATGACGAGGTGACCGCCGGGCCGGGTGACCCGGGCCATTTCACGGACGGCTCCTGGCCAGTCTGCCATATTCCGCAGGCCGAAGGCGACGGTGACGGCATCAAAAGCGGCATCCGCAAAAGGCGTCGCCATGGCATCCGCCACCAGCCATTCTGCCTTGGGCAATTGCCGTGCTTTGGCCACCTCCAGCATGGGGGCACTGAAATCCGCGCCAGTAATTCTGGTGGAGGGGCTGGCCTTGGCGATGGCGGCGGCCAGGTCCCCAGTGCCGGTGGCCAGATCCAGGAGGATGCCGGGCCTCAGGGCCGCTACCAGCCGGGCCACCTTCCGGCGCCAGAGAATATCCGTGCCAAGGGAGAGCACGTGGTTGGTAAGGATGTAACGGCCTGCGATTTTGGCGAAGGCGTCTTTGACAAAAACAGGGTCCTGCATGGGCGGTTGAGTTACGCCCTCCGAAGCTTTGCCGGACCTTGGAAAATGGTGCTCACGAGAGGACTCGAACCTCCACAGAATTACCTATATGGTCCTGAACCATACGCGTCTACCATTCCGCCACATGAGCAAAAGCGCTAAAAAAGCGAGACCAGAAATCGCATGGGTTCCGCAGGGGGACAACAGGATTTTTGAAATTAAATTCCGTCCATCGGGCAGAGCCTGCGCTTTGAAAGAGACAGGTGCAGGCAGGCGTATCGCTTACCTGAGGATGGCTGTGCTTGGCCTTCGGCCTGGCCGGTAGTCTGCCGAAACTTCCTTTTGCGCCCGACCCAGGCTGGCTTTACCCTACACTCCCATGAATCTTCCCTCCTTCCTCGCGCTCGGTCCTCTCGGTGGTCCTGAGATGTTTATGATCGGTGCCCTCGTGCTCCTGCTCTTCGGAGCCAAGAAGCTCCCGGAGTTCGCCCGTGGCCTCGGTAAAAGCATGGGAGAATTCAAAAAAGCCCGGAATGAATTCGAACAGGAAATTCACCGTGCCACCATCGAAGATGAGCGGAAGGACAAAGACAAGGACAAGGACGACCATAACAAAATCGGCTGAACCTCCGCCCGTCCGGTTTTCCCTGCCGTGAAACAATTTGCACAAAGTGGCGGCCCTTGGGCCGCCCTTTTGTTTTTGAGTGGATGCCTGCCTGGTTCCGCTCAGGACACCCTCATTCCTCCGGCCCCTGCGCCCGTGCCTCTCATCCGCTTTACCGCTTGGAATCTGAAAAATTATCTCCACACCGTCACGCCACCCCGCCCAGACAGCAGTGAGCGGCCTAAATCTGTCCGGGAGCAGCGGGTGATCACTTCCATTCTGCTGAAGGTGAAGCCGGATATCCTGGGGGTATGCGAGATGGGATCGGCTGAGGATCTCGCCCATCTCCAGTCAGATCTGAAAACCGCTGGCTTGGACCTGCCTTACGCAGAACATGTGCTGGGGGATGACCCGGACCGTCACGTGGCTCTGCTGAGCCGGTTTCCCATCTCCAGCCGGCAGCCCGTCACGCAGTTGCGTTATCTATTGGACGAAAACGAATTTCCCGTGCAGCGCGGCTTCCTGGACGTGACCGTGGCCGTGACTCCGGACTATGCTTTGCGGCTGGTCGGCGTCCATCTGAAATCCCGGCGCGACACGCCGGAGGCAGATCAGGCCCTGATGCGGCGGAATGAAGCGCACCTGCTGCGCCAGCATCTGGATGGCATCCTGACGGCGCATCCGCAGACGAATCTCCTTGTTTATGGCGACTTCAATGACACCCGGGACCAGCCTGGAGTAAAAGCCATCAAAGGGATGTCCGGCAGCGCGGCCGCCCTCACCGAGATCGCCGCAGAAGATGATTCCGGGGAGCGCTGGACGTTTTATTACCCGGAAGCCGATGAATATTCCCGTCTCGATTTTCTCCTGGCGTCCGCCCCACTTCTGCCGGAAGTCCGGGCACCCCAGTCCTTCCTCTACAGCGGAAAAGACTGGATCAAAGCCAGCGACCACCGGCCCATCACGACGGTGATTCACGCCGATGACCACGCCAGCCGCCCTAAACCGAAAAAATCCGCCAAGCCCGCCCCCGCTCCGTCTTCCCCTCCGGATCCTCCTGAACCTGCTCCCCGCTAATTTCAGGCTCCTTCATTTTCCCTCCCCCCTTTGCTCATGCTGCTCGTCATCGATAACTACGACTCCTTCACCTACAACCTTGTGCAATACTTCGGTGAATTGGGAGCCACGCTCCTGGTGAAACGCAATGACGGGATCACCCTGGATGAAATCGCCGCTCTGAATCCCGCGCGGATTTGCATTTCCCCGGGCCCCTGCACCCCATCAGAAGCTGGCATCAGCAGCGAAGTGATCCGCCGGTTTGCCCCAAGCCGCCCCATCCTGGGGGTCTGTCTCGGCCATCAGTGCATGGGCGAAGTCTTCGGCGGAGAGGTCGTCCGGGCCGACCGCCTCATGCATGGGAAAACCTCCATGATTCATCACGATGGGAAAGGCGTCTTCCGGGGCCTCAGCCAGCCCTTCGAAGCCACCCGCTACCACTCCCTGATCGTCAAACGCGACACCCTGCCAGACAACCTCCTGATCACCGCCGAGACTACTGAAAAGGAAATCATGGGACTGCGCCACAAGGAATTTCCCCTGCACGGCGTGCAATTCCACCCCGAGTCCATTCTTACGGTTGAAGGCAAGCAGCTTCTGAAGAATTTCCTCGAACTGTAAGGGGAGTCAGGGCACCCACCTGCCTTGAAGGGAATCCCGGTTTCCGCAGGGTCCATCCTGCGGATTTCATCAGCTCATGCACCACACCGCGTTTTCCCCACTGCCCGGAGCGATGCCTGATTGCCGTGCTGGCGACCTCAGGGACGCGGGCCCCGCGGCGAGGCCGGCCGGGGCCTGAGCCCGGTGCCTCCCTTACGGATTGTTGCATTTGGGGGCCTTGGCACAACCTGCATATTTTTTGGATTTATCATATTATAAAAATTATGAAAGACACGGTAAATATTGAATAGTTACAAATTGAAGTTGCGAGAATTCCCAAGGATGATACCTTTGCCCACCATGATCTCCTCCCTGAATCAAGTAAATGCGCACTCCCTTAAAGGTAAAGTGCTACGATTTCTTCTGAACCGGATCCCTAAAAACCATGTGGCCCGGGTGCGCGGCGGGGTGAACAAGGGCCACCGTTGGGTCGTGGGCACTTCCATCCACCGTTGCTGGCTCGGGAGCTACGAAGCAGACAAGCAAGCCCTGATGAAACGCATGGTGAAGCCCGGCATGGTGGTTTGGGATATCGGGGCCAATGCCGGCTTTTACACCCTGGCCATGTCCCGCCTGACTGGGGAGAGCGGTCGCGTCTATTCCTTTGAGCCGCTGGGTTCCAATATTCAAAATCTCAACCGGCACGTCCAGTTGAACGCCCTGAAAAACACCACAGTCGTGCAGACCGCCCTCGGAGGCTTCAATGGGCTGTGCAATTTTGATACGGGGATTTCCCACCAGAGAGGGTTCCTCACGAAGGAGCAGACCAACTATATGGTTCCCGTAATGACGGCAGACGAATTCCTCAGCACCCGCCCGGAAGCGGTGCCTGCGCTGCTCAAGATTGATGTTGAAGGCGCAGAGTTCGGCATGCTGGAAGGAGCCCGCAAGCTCCTGTCGGAACACCACCCCATCCTCGTGCTTGCCCTGCATGGACCGGAACAGGTGAAAAAATGCTATCAGATTCTTCATGAATTCGGCTACAAAGTGGCGGAACGAACGGAGGACCCAGCCGCCTTTGGTGAGGAAATTCTGGCACTGCCCCAAATGGCCTGAGGGGCACCGCCGTCCTCCTGCCCATTGCTCGTTTTCATTCTGGAAATGCCAGTGGCCATCCTGACCTCAAAAATCCTGCCAAAAGGGCAAGATTTAGTAGAAAATGACAGTTTTGGGAATATATTGGGTTTTCTGTAAATTTAAGAATGACCAAGTGGATGACCCAAACCCGATCAAGCAGCCTGACCCAGGGAGGAGTCGTGATTTGGAGCAGGGCTGTCGCAGAGAGGCGAGAGTCTTCAGGAATGCCACGCCGCCCGGAAAGACATGACAGGCCATCTGTCGGGCGGCAACTGATGCGGGAGGCCCCCCCCGGATGAATCCTCGTCTTCCCTTGCTGATTTGCGTCTGGACGTATTGTCTGTCATGGGCGTTTGACTACCGGGCGGCGGAGGGCACGGGCGGTTCTCCGATCCAATACGTCTTTTTCGGAATCACCCTGGTCAGCGCAGCGGTGGTGATCCTGCTGGGCTTCCGGCGGCTTTTTATTCTGCCCATGGGATGGCTGACGCTCGGCTGGGGGGCTTACATGGTGTCCAGCCTGGTGGTGGCTTTGGTGAACCGGGTGGAATTTGTCTGGTATTTCCGGAATAGCATCCCGCCTCTGCTGCTGCTGACCAGCCTCTGTGTCACGCAGATCGCGGCTTCCTCGGGGTTGCACTGGAAACACGTGCTGTGGCCGATGTTGATAGCGAGTGTCATCAACGTTTTTTGGCGCATTTTTTACGCTTTGTTCATGGCCGGCATCCCCTTGGAAAAAGTCCGGGTGGAATTGCTCAGTCCCTGCTTGCCGTTTTTGATGGGCTATCTGTTTGCGGGCCTGGCCCTGAGCCGGCGGGTGCCGTGGCTGGCTATTTTTGCCGGATCAATGGGGGCGCTGTCCTATGTGCTCAGTATCACGCGTTCGGCAGTTTTTATTTTAGGCGCGGCGGGCTTAGGCGCGGTGCTCGCCCTGTGGCAGGCAGGGCGTCTCCGGGGTTTGCCCTCCGGATTTTTCAACATGAAGCTGAGGCACGCGGCGGTGGTCGCCGGCCTGCTGTCAGTCATCATGCTGCTGACAGCGGTGGCCTTCCCCGTGGTGATCGAGCGCTGGACCGAGCGCCTCTTCTACACGGCGGGTGGAGAGCAATCCTCTGCAGACCCCAGCGCCTTGACCCGTTTTGCCGAGACCAAGGCGTTTATCCAGTTGCTGAACCAGGAACCGATCACTTGGGTTTACGGGCGGGGCTTGGGATTCCCCTACTATTGGGACGAGAGCTATGCCCCTGAGCTGGCCCAATATACTTATGGCAATGAAGATGAATTCCGCGGCTATACGGCAGACATCCGCTTCCCGGGTCACTCCATTTGGACTTATGCCATTTTCACCGGCGGAGCCATCGGCGGCCTTGCCTATCTGGGGATCTTTTTTGTATCGACCATCGGGGCATTCCGCTCGGCGCGGCTGCTGCGTTTCGTGCCGGATTTTCCGCTGGAGACGGCCTATCTGCCCTTTATCTGCCTGATGGCTTTTCTCAGCCAAAGCCTCACCTTCAACCCCTTCATCGAGCGTGGGGGAGGTTTGGTGCTGGGGATTGTGATCGGCTTCCCACAGTTCCTCCACATGGCCGTCTGGCAGGCCAAAAAGAATCCGGCAAGGCTGGCAACTCCTTCCGCGCGGTCCGTCCCACCCGCGTGATCCGTGGTCCGGCCTGCTTCAGGGACCGGCTTTGATCAGTTTTACCTCAAAAATGGCCGGCCACAATTTGCCGGTGATGAGGAGGCGCTGGGTGGGTTCATGCCAGGCGATGCCGTTCATTAGCTGGTCCGGGCTGGTGCGCAAACCGGGTGGGAAGACACTGGTGCAATTGATGACGCCCGTGGCCACGCCCGTGGCAGGATCAAGCCGGGCAATGAGGTCGGTCCCCCAAAGGTTGGCGAAGATCTCCCCTTTGATGAATTCCAGCTCATTCAGGTGATCCACCGGCTTGCCCTGGTGGGTGGCTTTGATGGAGCGGGTGACCTTGAAGGTGGTGGGATCAAGAAAGCGGAGTTGATCCGTGCCATCGCTGAGGATGAGGGAGTTGCCATCCGTAGTAAGGCCCCAGCCTTCGCCCGTGTAGGGGAATTCGCCTTCCTGCTGCAAAGTGGCGGCATCGTAAATGAATCCTTTTTGGTCCTTCCACGTGAGTTGATAGATCCTGCCATTGAGGAGGGCGGTGCCTTCCCCGAAATAACGGTCCGGCAGGTCCACTTTCTGCAACACCCTGCCACTGGCCAGGTCCACGCGGCGCAGACTGGAGCGGCGGTTCAGGCCGGTGCCTTCAATGAGCGTGGCCGCATCCCAAAAAAACAAGCCCTGGGTGAAGGCGTCCGGATCGTGCGGGTGGCGCCTGACGGTTTCACAGGTGTAGTTGGCGAAGGCCATAGGCTTGCCAGGAGCCCCAGCGGTGGCGGCCTGGCCTGGCGCAATCCCTAGCTCTGGGATGGATTTTTGCCCGCAACCCGTGGCGAGCTGACTGGCGAGGATAAGGCCGGCCAGCCAGCAATGCCGGGCAGGCGGGAGCAGGGAAATCGTGCTCATCGCGGGGGATCGGTTATTCGGCGCTGACGCCGAGGAGTTCCAGCAGGCGGCCGAGGTCGTCGTTGCCATAATACTCAATCTCGATTTTTCCCTTCTTCTCCGTGTGGTGGACGGTGACGCTGGTGGCGAGCCGGTGCCGGAGATTGGCTTGGATGCGCTGGATGGCGGCGGCACTGTCGCGGGGGGTGCTGCCGGGGATTTTGGTGCCATCGGCGGCAGTTTTGCCGGACTTGCCAGGAAGGGCGGCCTGCTGCTCGGCATGAATCAGCTTTTCCGTGGCCCTGACAGTCAGGCCCTGCCGGACGACTTTATCCGCAATCAAGGCCTGGAGCGCGGCATCGCGCAGCCCAAGGATCGCCTTCGCATGACCCGCCGTGATCCGGCCCTGACTGAGCAGGGACTTCACCTCCGGGGCGAGATCCAGCAGGCGCATCGCATTGGCAATGGTGGCGCGGTTTTTCCCCACCCGCTGGGCAATGTCCTCCTGCCGGAGGTTGAACTCCTTGGCCAGCCGGGAGTAAGCCTCAGCTTCCTCAATCGGATTCAGGTCTTCGCGCTGGAGGTTTTCGATCAGGGCCATCTCCAGGACCTCGCGGTCCGTGGCCTCGCGCTCGATCACCGGCACCTCCTTCAGCCCGAGCTTTTCCGAGGCGCGGAAGCGGCGCTCCCCAGCGATCAATTCCAAGGTGCCATTGACCCGGCGCACCGTGAGCGGCTGAATGATCCCGTGCTCGCGGATGGACTCCATCAGCTCCGTGAGCTGCTCCTCCCGGAAATGCTTCCGGGGCTGCATCGGGCTGGCGGTGATGGCGGAAAGCGGCACACGCACGACGCGTTCCCCTGCGGGGGCGGCCGGTGGTGGCGCAGGCACTGCCCCGGGGGCGAGCACGGGCGCGGCTGCCCCACGACGGGATGCCCCACTGATCAGAGCCCCAAGTCCTTGGCCGAGTGCGTTTTTAGTCATAAGCCCGCAGCCTAGGCCCACCTTCCGGTATTTCCAGCAAAGATTCCAGGGCCTCTTGAAGGTTTCAGACCGGGTCTGGTTCTGGACTTCATCTTTGTCCTGTAGTCCGGACGTTTGATTCCCTGACGGCACGACCGTGGAGCCGTCAGAGAATGGCATGACCGCGCAAGGGAAGGAAAGGACGCGCTTCTCAATCCACAAAGAGGAACTCGTTGCTGTTAAAAAGGACCCGGCAGGCCGCTGGCAATCCGTGTTGGGCCGCGAGGGCCTTGAAACCGCTGAGTTCCTCCGGGGTGGGCGGGCGCTGAT
This sequence comes from Akkermansia muciniphila, assembly GCA_945900785.1. Taxonomy (GTDB): domain Bacteria; phylum Verrucomicrobiota; class Verrucomicrobiia; order Verrucomicrobiales; family V1-33; genus CAIZWU01. Next base: position 7,648 of record CAMDJM010000013.1, on the reverse strand, counting down.
AGCAAACCGCAAAGGCCGCCCGGATCTCTTCCTCTGCGGTGTTTCCAGTCTTCTCCAATCGTGCCGCGAAGTGTCCGCTGCTGTGCAGGACGAATTCGTTATTAAACAGCGCGAGGGCCTGGAGCGCAGAGACTGAGTGGCCCCGCACCGGCGACAGCAGGCCGAGGTCCGGGAAATCGAGGGCATCCATGAAGGGATCCGCGATGGCGCGCCACACCAGCCGGTAAATGCTGCGGCGGGACGCGCCGGGCGAGTCCCGGTCGAAATGGTCGTAGTTCAGCACCGGGGTCGATTGAGGACCCGGTTTGGAGGTGAAGTGCGCCACCGGAGGCCCGCCCATCGTCAGATCAAGGCGGCCGCTCGCCGCGAGCACACTGTCCCGGAAGGTGTCCGCATCCAGCCGCAGACGGTTCATGCGCCACAGCAGCCGATTGTCAGGATCAATCGCCGACGCTGCCGGGTCCGGGGCGGACGACTGGCGGTAGGCCGCGCTGGTGACGATCAGCCGGTGCAGCGCTTTCAAGGATCCATGCGCGTCGTCGCGGAACCACACCGCCAACCAATCGATCAGTTCCGGATGCGATGGCACGCCGCCCATGCGGCCAAGATCGCTGGGGCTGTCCGAGATCCCTTTCCCAAAATGATAGTGCCAGACGCGGTTCACCACACTGCGCCACGTCAGCGGATTCGCCGGGTCTGCCAGCCAGGCTGCGAGAGCCGCGCGGCGGGAGGCCTCATCCTTTGGATGGGGCAGATCAAAACGGTCCTTCAGGGCCGTCACTGCGGACAGGGCTCCCGGCGGAACTTCCGCCCCCGGCCTCGCGGGATCTCCCCGCTTCAGAATCCGGATGGTGCGGGGCTCCGCGATGGTGATGACGCCGCGTTCATTGGCCGCCGCCCGCCCTGCCGCCCAGACCGTCAATGGTGCCGGAAGTTTCGCCATGGCTTCGTCCGTGCCCTGCCGCAGCACATGAGTGGCAAGGACCAGTTTTTCGTCCGGGGTGCGCTCCTCCGCTGGTTTTGCCAAAGCATGCTCAGTCACCGCTGGCAGGGCCCGCAGGGACGATGCCGGGGCCGCTGTCGCAGACAGGCGGAACCGCCCCAGCAGATGGCTGCCGCCCTGCAATTGTCTTAGCGAAATAACCATCCGGCCCGTTTCCGCCGGCCGCAGGGGAGTGGCCAGCTCAAAGACCGCATAGTGAGGCACCCCCACCGCCGGATGGATAGCCCAGGATGATTTGGGATCCCCATCAATCGTCTTCGTCACATCATAGCCTCCGGCCTGATCGAAGTCGGACAGCGCCCGCCGGATCGCAACCTTCTCCGCTGTCATGACCCCCGGGCGGAAGACCTGAACCTCGAATTCACTCAGGTGAAGATTGCCATTGGCCGCCCGGCCCGGGCCGCGAAGGGGCAGCGAGTCATCCGTCAGGAGATCAATCCGGAATCCGGTGATTTCCTTCAGGCCGGTCACAAACGTGAGGGCATAGGTGTCCTTGTCAGGAACGGGTCCGCTGGCCAGCACCGACCCGTCGGCCAAGCGCTCCAGACTGGTGCCTTCGGTGGCGTGAAAAATCTCCGGCACCAGCGTCACCCATGGGACTGGCTGCCCCTGCTTCTGTTCCCATGCCGCCACGGAAGCCGCGTTCTCCGCAGACAGCAGAACGGCACGGTCCTGTCTTTCGATGGCCACCCTGAGATCCGTCAGGCGCTTTCGTTCCGCGCCTGTGGCAGGATCCCCGGAATAAGTGATATCCCCTTTTCCAATGCCGGCGAAGACGGACTGGAGGGCAAAATAATCCTCCTGGCTGATGGGGTCGAATTTGTGGTTATGGCAGCGGGCGCAGTTCGCCGTGGTGCTGGCAAATGAGGCCATCGTCTGGGTCACCAGGTCGTCGCGGTCCAGATACTCAAAACTGACCGGAGCCGTCGCCGCCGCACTGCTGTCATAGTTGCCGGCTCCCAGAAATCCCAGCGCCGGGGTGAGCTGCGTCTCCTCCGGATAGAAAACGTCCGCCGCGAGCTGCTCGCGGATGAACCGGTCCCATGGGGTATCGCGGTTCAGGCTGCCAATCACGTAGTCCCGGAATCGCCAGGCATGGGGCCGGAGGTCATCGTGTTCAAATCCATGCGTGTCCGCAAAATGAATCGTGTCCAGCCAATGCCGGGCCCAGCGCTCCCCATAACGGGGGCTGGCCAGGAGTTTGTCCACCAGGGCCTCATAAGCTCCATCGGGCCGGTCCGCCGGATCCGGTCCGTCCGATGCTCTAACAAACGCCTCCACCTCCTCTGGAGCCGGCGGCAAGCCAATCAGATCAAAGTAAACCCGGCGGATCAGGGTGCGCGGATCTGCCGGCGGTGACATCGCGAGTCCCTTTTCCTGCAGCTTTGCTGAAATGAAGGCATCAATGGCGTTAACGTTGGCCCCAGCAGGAGGCCCCGCTGGTTTTCCCAATGGTTTCAGCGACCACCATTCCCCATCCGGCTTGTTCGCCTTCCTGGGATCCGGAGCGCCGGACTTCACCCATTCCTCAAGGAGCGCTATCTCCTCCGCCGGAAGCTGCTGCTTTGGTGGCATCTGGTGCTCCTGATCGGTCCAGCGCACCATTTTGATCAACAGACTTTCGTCAGGTTTGCCTGGCACGAGGGACGGCCCCGAATCGCCGCCCTGCTCCCAGCCTGACTTCGCATCCAGCGTCAGACCACCCTTCATTTTGCCGGCCGGGTGCGAGTGACATTCATAACACCGGTGCTTCAGCAGCGGTTCGATTTTCTCCACAAAGAAATCCCCCGCCTGGGCTGGCACGGCGGTTGCCAGGCACCCCAGGACTAACATTCCCTTCATCCGGACCGTTCCCCGCATGCTCCCAGCAGCACCATGGAAGCCTTCCCGGCGGGCATCCGCATGGGCCCCTCCCGGACCGGAAACTGCCGCTTTGTTGTCGTAAGTCAGGGTCATAGGTTTGAACAGGGATCCGCGTGAGGAACACGGGAGATCGGAAACCAGTGGCAGATCCGCCGCTGGGCGGCTGACCCGCCCCGAAGTAACGTATCCCAGGGCAAACTGATTTCATGGCACCGCCTGAATGCCGCGATGGCCACCGTGCGCCACGGCCCTGTTCTGCCTGGCATCAGCGCTCGACGCGTTTGCTGCCGCCGCCGACTTCCTTTTCGACTTCAGCCAAAGTGGCCATGCTGGTATCGCCGGGGGTGGTCATGGCCAAGGCTCCGTGGGCGGCACCATAGTTGACGGCTTTGGAGGCGTCGTTGAATTGCAGGAAACCGTAAATGAGACCGCTGGCGAAGCTGTCGCCGCCGCCCACGCGGTCCATGATTTCGAGGCGTTTGCGGTCGGGGGCGCTGTGGAATTGGCCGTCGTGCCAGCAGATCGCGCTCCAGTCATTGATGGTGGCGGACTCCACGGTGCGCAGGGTGGTGGCCGCGACTTTGAAGTTGGGGAATTCCTTCACCGCGCGTTCGATCATGGCCTTGAAACTATCCAATTCGATGTGGCTGATGTGTTCATCCACGCCTTCGACTTCCATGCCCAGGCTGGCGGTGAAATCCTCCTCGTTGCCGATCATGACATCGACGCTCTTCGCGATGCGGCGGTTCACTTCCTGGGCGCGGGCCTTGCCACCGATGCTTTTCCAGAGGCTGGGGCGGTAGTTCAGATCATAGCTGACAATGGTGCCGTGCTTGCGGGCGCATTCCACGGCTTCGATGACCACTTCCGGGGTGCTATCGCTCAGAGCAGCGAAGATGCCGCCGGTATGGAACCAGCGCACGCCCTTTTTGCCAAACAAATCCTCCCAGTCGATGTCGCCAGGCTTCAATTGGCTTGCGGCGGTGTTGCCCCGGTCAGGAATGCCCTTGGCCCCCCGGATGCCATAGCCGCGTTCCGTGAAATTCAAGCCCACCCTGACATTCCGTCCGATGCCATCGTAGGGCACCCATTGGATCCAGCTGACATCCACGCCGCCCTGCATGATGAAGTCCTCCACCAGCCGGCCGATATCGTTATCCGCAAAGGCGGTGACGACAGCGGTGCGCAGGCCAAAGCATTTCCGCAGCCCCCGCGCCACGTTGTATTCCCCGCCGCCTTCCCAGACCTTGAATTCGCGGGCCACCCGCACCCTGCCCTCACCCGGGTCCAGGCGCAGCATGATTTCTCCCAGGGACACGCAGTCGTAGAGGCAGGAGGCAGCAGGGCGTAAATTAAGCATGGCGGAAGGATTGGAATGTTCAGCAGAAATGTAGGGGCCAGGACCCGGCGCAAGGGAAGACTGGCCAGCCTGACTGGCTCATTTGGGGGAGAGCGCACCATATTGCCGCACCGATGCAAGAACCTGAAGCGGGAGCCGTTATTTTAACCAATTGAAAACGCAATCCCTCCCCCATTCGTCTGCTCCGTCCCCGCGCAGGAAATTTCTCCGGCTGGCAGGCACTGGCCTGGTCACGCCTTTTATCCTGCCAGCCAGAGTGTGGGCGGATCCACCCTCGAAAAAACTCGCCCACGCGGCGATCGGGATCCAGGGGCAAGGCGAGTCGGATCTGGCAGAGCTGCATGCTTCCGGGCGGCTGAACGTGGTGGCGGTATGCGATATCGACCCGGCAAGACTGGAGCGTGGTGCCGCCGTCTATGGCACGCCGGCGAAATACACGGACTGGCGGGAACTACTGGAAAAGGAGGGCGATAAAATTGATAGTGTCAATGTCACGGTGCCGGACCATATGCACGCCATGATCGCCCTGAGTGCGATGAAGCGGAAGAAACATGTTTATTGCCAGAAACCGCTGACGCGCACCATTGCCGAGGCCAGGGCCATGGCGGCGGCGGCCGCCCGTCAGGGAGTCGTGACCCAGATGGGGAATCAGATCCAATCCTCCGGCGAATACCGCACGGCGGCAGCCATGGTGAAGCAGGGACTGATCGGCAAGGTGAAGGAGATCCGCTGCTGGTCCGGGGCGCAGTTCCCCCAGGCGGCGCGTCCCGCGCAGGCGGATGCCATTCCGCCCGGGCTGGACTGGGACCGCTGGCTGGGTCCGGCTCCGGAGCGTCCCTTCAACAATGCGATTTACCATCCCTTCAACTGGCGCGGCTGGCAGGACTTTGGAGGTGGGGCGATCGGGGATTTCTGTTGTCATATCATCGATACTCCGTTGAAGGCTGTGGACTTTGCCCTGCCGGAATCGGTGATCTGCCTGGCGGCGGAAGAGGCCTGGATCCAGGATGCCCGGAGGAAGGGTGAGTCCTGGCCGGCGTGGGAAAGTTTCGCCTGGGAAATCCCGGGCAACGCCATGACCACCGGAAAGCTGCGCCTGACCTGGCAGGATGGCGGGAAAAAACCTGACCTTTCCGATGTCCCGGGCTGGCAAAAGGACCGCGAAATCCCGCCCAATGCTTCCCTGATGATCGGTGAGACAGGTTCGCTGCTGCTGGTGCATTTTGGGGCTCATGCCCAGTTGATTCCCGATCCTGACAATACTGCGAGGAAGTTCCCCCGGCTCGCGGGCAATCCGGCGGAGCACTACCATTCCTTTGTCAGCGCCTGCCTTGACGGGAGACCAACCACCTCGCCATTTTCCTATGGCGCACGCCTGACGGAGATCGGTCTGCTGGGCACCATCGCGGCGCGTTTTCCTGGCCGGAAGCTGCGCTGGGATGCCGCGAAAATGGAATTTCCGGAGGCCCCGGAGGCGAACGCCTACGTCTCCCCAGCCCGCCGCGCGGGATGGGAGTTGCCGGTGATCTGAGCCTGGGGGAGAAGGTTATTCCTGCATCCCTCCGGCTTGCACCTGGTAGGTTTTATCATCGCCGCCACCACCCATCCTGCCACGGTGGCCAGGATCACTCCTGCCATCAGGGTGAGCCGGCACATGCCCTGCTTCACTCCAGGCAGGCTGCCAGGTCCAGCAGGGTCCGGCGTAATTGACTGACACTCAAACTGTCCGCGTAGTGATTGACCATCAGGGCGAAGCAAAACACCCCGCCCTGGCTGCTGGTGACGTAGCCCGTGGAGGAGCGGATGCTGGACATCGCGCCGCCCTTGGAGCGCACCGGTCCATCTGAAAGCAGGGAAGCTTGATAGGCCGCTCCATGGGGTCCCTGCGCCGCGAGAAACTGCAGCCGGGCAAGATCCAGCGGACGGATGTGGTCCGCCCTGGCCAGGCCGCAGCCATCCTCCATCCGCAGGCCGGTGAAGTCCAGGCCCTGGTCCTTCCAGTGCGTCCGGATGAGGGCGTCCGGAGCCTGCCCGGCCAGTTCACCCATGCGCCGGAAGAGGCACTCTGTTTCATGATTGTCGGAGGTGGCGTGGATGCTGGTGATCAGATCCAGCAGCGGTGGAGACGGATGCTGCAGCAATTCCGTGCCGGCATCCGGCTCATGTCCGGCCAGCGAATGCATGGAGCAGGACTCGCCTTTCACCACCATCCCAGCCTGCAGCAGCGCCGCGCGGAAGTGCCAGGCGGCGAAGGCCTCCGGGTCCGGCACCGCCCCGGTGATGAGGGTATCCGTGGCCGGGGGCACGGTGCCACGGAATGTCAGAATGCCGGTGCGCTCCCCGCCATGGAAGACCACGTTATCACTGCTGTCCACTTCGCCGGTGGTCACCAGATTTTCGATTTTCACCAAAGGCACCTCCGGCACCAGCTCTGCCATGGCGGCGGCACTGCCCGGCGTTTCTCCTCCGTGGAAGGAGACGGAATAGCGGTTATGCTCCAGGTTCAGGCCGCTCACGGCACTGCCATAGCCATTGCCGATATCCCCCCAGTTCCAGTAGTCATTGTAGAGGGAATTCCGGATGAAGCGGCCATCGCCGATGATCCGGCCTGACACTTCCTTCAGGCCATCTGCTTTCAGTTTTTCCACCCACTGGGCCAGATCAGCAAGGGAAAGCAGCGGATCCGCCTCCCCGGCGATCACGATATCCCCATCCAGCACGCCGTCCCTGATGGGCGCGGTGGAGAGCAGCCGGGTGGTAAAGCGGAACTCCGGCCCCAGCCGTTGCAGGGCGGTGGCCGTGGTCACGGTTTTTAGGGTGGAGGCCGGGATGAAGGCGGTTTCTGCATTAACATTCACCACGACTGTCCCCGCCCCATCAATGAGGCAAAAGCCCAGGGCTGAGCCTTTCAATCCGGGGGTTTCTGCCGCTTTCCGGATCGCCAGGCTGAACGCTTCATAACGGTCAGGTGCGGCGGGAGGTGGTGCAGCAGGGGAGATTGGTGGCGGGATGGGATCCTGCGGGGCAGGGGAAGGCGGCGCTGCTTCCTGGGAAACCGGCATCGCGGCCTGGGGCACTGCAGTCTGGCGTGGGAATAGCAAACTGGCCACCAGGGCAATGCCAAGGATAGCGGTCAGAACATTTTTCACGGGAGCGGGAGGATGAATTCAGGGCGGATAGGCAATTAAAAGGGAGCCGCTACCTTGGGGGTTTTTGCCCGGTAATCGTGCAGGCGGAGATTGAAGGTGCGGGAGCCGGCCGGACCGGTGAGGCGGAGATGGCCTTCTCCCTCGGTGCCAAACAGTTTCAGCCCGCCCGTGCAGCCCGTGTAGGCAAAATCCCGCAGGCTGGCCAGACTGATCTTGCCCAGATCGGCGCTCATGCCGCCCAGGGCATCGATGCGGTCCTTCAGTTGATCCAGG